>DXLW01000017.1:0-123141 GCA_019414505.1 Collinsella sp. | reverse complement strand
CCTCGCAGTATCCGGTTCTCAAGGTGCACGCCTGCGCTGGTTCCCGGTTCCACCGGGCCGCGCGGCAAGGAGATATATTGCCAGACCGGAGGGGCCCCGTGGGCGGGAATCGCGCACTCCATATTTTGTTCACAAATGAATTAACTGGGCTCCGAGTTGCTCAGAGTCACACATATGGTCATAAACCTTGGACAGACCGTATGACCTCGGGAATCATGCTGTCCACTGTAGACATAGCATCTTTATACCCTCGTCGGTCTCCGCTAGTAAGCCCGTCATAAATTGAAGGACAACGTTAACAAACCTATAAAACGCCAGCGAGGGCTCTATCACCAATTAGATAGAGCCCTCGCTGGCGGAGTGTATTTGATTGAAACAACGTTCCTGAATTGATTTGCTGGAAATAAGGAGCAAAAGATCCGTCCGGATATACGTGGCGACAGAACCCTGTAGCTGACTGAGCGCCACCAGAAAGGGACATAAGCACAAAGATCGGCTCTACCTCACCGCGGACGACAAAGATGCCCTCGACTAAAGCCAATCCGGACACCCCTAAAACAGATAGAGCAAATGTCGGTTTATATAACGCAAAAAGGGGGAGGCCGCGAGGCCTCCCCCTTCTCAGTTCAAGCGTACGGCTCGGTGCCGTCCACCGGTCAGCGGCGCCCTGGCCTCCCACGGGCTGACCCCGCAGTACTCTCGGCGCGATGGGGCTTAGCTTCCGGGTTCGGAACGGGACCGGGCGTGCCCCCCATGCTCTGGCCGCTGACCGGTGGGCGGCGCCCACCGTTACGGTGTCCTGGGTCTCACTCTACACGTGCCCTGGGGGCCGCATGGCGCATAGGGGAGGTGACTCGGGGGCATCCTCGTGCCCGGACCGCGCATGAGCGCTTGTCCCGCGGGCCGCGAGGTGCGGTTCCGGAAGAGCTCGGGCGATTAGTGCGGCTCGGCTGAGGCTGTCGCCAGCCTTGCACCTGCCGTCTATCGACCAGGTAGTCTACCTGGGCCCTTACCGGAAGGAGAACTAATCCCTGGAACGGCTTCCCGCTTAGATGCCTTCAGCGGTTATCCGCGCCGCACGCGGCTACCCGGCCGTGCCGTTGGTCGACAACCGGTTCACCGGAGGTGCGTCCACCCCGGTCCTCTCGTACTGGGGGCAGCCTCCATCGATTCTCCTGCGCCCACGGAGGATAGGGACCGAACTGTCTCACGACGTTCTGAACCCAGCTCGCGTACCGCTTTAAACGGCGAACAGCCGTACCCTTGGGACCTGCTCCAGCCCCAGGATGCGATGAGCCGACATCGAGGTGCCAAACCTTGCCGTCGATGTGGACTCTTGGGCAAGATCAGCCTGTTATCCCCGGAGTACCTTTTATCCGTTGAGCGACGGCCCACCCACTCGGGGCCGCCGGATCACTAGAGCCTGCTTTCGCACCTGCTCGGCTTGTGGGCCTCGCAGTCAAGCCCGCTTGTACTCTTGCATTCAAAAGGACGGTTGCCGACCGTCCCGAGCGGACCTTCGCGCGCCTCCGTTACCCTTTAGGAGGCGACCGCCCCAGTCAAACTGCCCGCCTGGCACGGTCCCCGAGCCGGTTGACGGCCTCGGGTTAGGACGCCGGTCGCGCGAGGGCAGTATTCCAAGGGCGGCTCCCCGGGGGCTGGCGCCTCCGGATCTGTGCCTCCTGCCTATCCTCTACACGCGGGACCAGCGGCCAATGCCAAGCTGCAGTGAAGGTTCACGGGGTCTTTCCGTCCTTCCGCGGGTAAGTCGCATCTTCACGACCAGTGCAATTTCACCGGGTCCATGGTCGAGACAGCGCCCAAGTCGTTGCGCCTTTCGTGCAGGTCGGAACTTACCCGACAAGGAATTTCGCTACCTTAGGACCGTTATAGTTACGGCCGCCGTTTACCGGGGCTTGGCTTCGGGGCTTCGCCGAATCGGCTAACTCCTCCGCGTGACCTTCCGGCACCGGGCAGGCGTCAGACCCTATACGTCGCCTTGCGGCTTCTGCAGAGTCCTGTGTTTTTGGTAAACAGTCGCTTGGGCCTCTCCACTGCGGCCCGCCTCCGCTCCCCGGGCAAGCCGGTTCACGTACGCGCGGGCACCCCTTCTCCCGAAGTTACGGGGCCATTGTGCCGAGTTCCTTGACCATGGTTGACCCGATCGCCTCGGTATGTTCTACCCACCCACCTGTGTCGGTTTGCGGTACGGGCGCGCACGCGCCTGCCTAGGGGTTTTTCTAGGGACCTCGGGCTCACTCGCTTCGCTCAGTCGCTTCGTCCGGAGCCTCGCCCTCCTGCGGACCGGATTTCCCTGGTCCGCGGGCCGCGCTCCATCACGGGGACGTCCAGAACCCCGCCGAGCCACCCCCATCCGTCGCCCCGTCGGTCGTAGCGCCGCGTGCGCGGTGCAGGAATGTCTGCCTGCTGCGCGTCGGCTACGCCTCCCGGCCTCGCCTTAGCCCCCGACTGACCCTGGGAGGATTAGCCTTGCCCAGGAAACCTCGGGTTCACGGCGGACGAGTTACTCTCTCGTCTCTCGCTACTCATGCCAGCATTCTCACTCCCATGCGCTCCACCGTCGGTCGCCCTCCGGCTTCTCCGCCCATGGGAAGCTCCCCTACCGATTCTAATGAATTAAAATCCCGCCGCTTCGGTGTCCAGCTTAGCCCCGTGTATTGTCGGCGCATGTCCACTCGACCAGTGAGCTGTTACGCACTCTTTGAATGGATGGCTGCTTCTAAGCCAACATCCTGGTTGTCTGGGCGGACGCACATCCTTTGCCACTCGGCTGGAACTTGGGGACCTTAGCGGGCGGTCCGGGCTGTTTCCCTCTCGAGCACACAGCTTAGCCCACATGCTCTGACTGCCGCGCTCTGGGCCGCCGGCATTCGGAGTTCGGTTGGATTCGGTAGGCGGCGAAGCCCCCTCGTCCATCCGGTGCTCTACCTCCGGCGGTGAACGCGCGACGCTAGCCCTAAAGCTATTTCGGGGAGAACGAGATATCTCCGGGTTTGATTGGCCTTTCACCCCTATCCGCAGGTCATCGCCGCCGTTTTCAACCGACGTGCGTTCGGCCCTCCACGGGGTCTTACCCCCGCTTCAGCCTGCCCACGGATAGCTCACCCGGCTTCGCGTCCGCGGCGCGGGACTCAAGTCGCCCTGTTAAGGCTCGCTTTCGCTCCGGCTCCCTTTCGGTTAACCTCGCCCCGCGCCAGCGACTCGCTGGCTCATTCTACAAAAGGCACGCCGTCACAACATAAAGTTGCTCCGACTGCTCGTGGGCGCACGGTTTCAGGTACTGTTTCACTCCCCTCCCGGGGTGCTTTTCACCTTTCCCTCACGGTACTGGTGCGCTATCGGTCACAGGGTAGTACTCAGGCTTGGATGGTGGTCCACCCAGGTTCGGACCGGGTTTCACGTGCCCGGCCCTACTCAGGGACCGCGTCGCGCCGTCCGGTCTGGGTTCGCGTACGGGGCTGTCACCCGCTGCGGCCGGCCCTCCCATGCCGTTCCGCTCCCCAGCCGGACCTGCGCCCGGGGGCGGCAGCCCCCGGATGCGCGGCCCTGCAACCCCGTCGGCGGAACCCCTGCCGGGTATGCCCGCTCGACGGTTTGGCCATCGGTCCCCTTTCGCTCGCCGCTACTCGGGGAGTCTCGAGATTGATTTCCTCTCCTCCGGGTACTTAGATGTTTCAGTTCCCCGGGTTGTCCTCCCCCCGCCTATGTGTTCAGCGGGGGGATATCCGTACTGCTACGGATGGGTTCGCCCATTCGGAGACCCCCGGGTCGAAGGATGTGTGCTCCTCGCCGGGGATTATCGCAGCTTGCCGCGTCCTTCATCGGCTCCCTGTGCCAAGGCATCCGCCGTGCGCCCGTGGTATCTTGCGGGACCGCTCTCGGGCCCGCGGGATATCCACGTGTCGCTAATAAAAATTAATCGATATCATGAATAGCGCTCGTATGTCGCAATTCGGGTATCTCATACCGCGGCACAGTAGTTGACTGTGCTCGCGATCAGATGCTCCTCACTCATTAATAAGTGAATTCTTCTTGTTTGGATCGGATGAATGATTGCTATCATTCTGTCTGATAAATCGCAGAAAAGAATCGAGTCTGGAAGAAATTGATCTTCCATCTCTCTCCTATCGCTATGCGGCTCTCAAGGTACGCGGGTGCGACCCCGGGGACCGGGTGCTGCGGGGAATCATCGCGGGCGACATCTACCGGACGGGCTCCTGCCCTCCATTCGAGTTAAAGTGTTTTCTCTCTAGAAGAAGTATCTCCCTAGAAAGGAGGTGATCCAGCCGCACCTTCCGGTACGGCTACCTTGTTACGACTTCACCCCCCTCACCCTCCACACCTTCGGCGCCTCCCCCCTTGACGGTTGGGCCGGCGACTTCGGGTGCAGACGACTCGGGTGGTGTGACGGGCGGTGTGTACAAGGCCCGGGAACGCATTCACCGCGGCATGCTGATCCGCGATTACTAGCAACTCCGACTTCATGGGGGCGGGTTGCAGCCCCCAATCCGAACTGGGGCCGGCTTTCCGGGATCCGCTCCCCCTCGCGGGGTGGCATCCCTCTGTACCGGCCATTGTAGCACGTGTGCAGCCCAGGGCATAAGGGGCATGATGACTTGACGTCGTCCCCGCCCTCCTCCGCCTTGACGGCGGCGGTCCCGCGTGGGTTCCCGGCATCACCCGATGGCAACACGCGGCGGGGGTTGCGCTCGTTGCGGGACTTAACCCAACATCTCACGACACGAGCTGACGACAGCCATGCACCACCTGTATGGGCTCCTCTCGGCCACGGGGTCTCCCCCGCTTCACCCATATGTCAAGCCCTGGTAAGGTTCTTCGCGTTGCTTCGAATTAAGCCACATGCTCCGCTGCTTGTGCGGGCCCCCGTCAATTCCTTTGAGTTTTAGCCTTGCGGCCGTACTCCCCAGGCGGGACGCTTAATGCGTTGGCTGCGGCACGGGGAGATCGTCCCCCCACACCTAGCGTCCATCGTTTACGGCTGGGACTACCCGGGGATCTAATCCTGTTCGCTCCCCCAGCTTTCGCGCCTCAGCGTCGGTCTCGGCCCAGAGGGCCGCCTTCGCCACCGGTGTTCCACCCGATATCTGCGCATTCCACCGCTACACCGGGTGTTCCACCCTCCCCTACCGGACCCAAGCCGCGGAGGTTCCGGGGGCTTCGGGGGGTTGAGCCCCCCGCTTCGACCCCCGGCCTGCCGGGCCGCCTACGCGCGCTTTACGCCCAATGAATCCGGATAACGCTCGCCCCCTACGTATTACCGCGGCTGCTGGCACGTAGTTAGCCGGGGCTTCTTCTGCAGGTACAGTCTTGACTCTTCCCTGCTGAAAGCGGTTTACGACCCGAAGGCCTCCGTCCCGCACGCGGCGTCGCTGCGTCAGGGTTCCCCCCATTGCGCAAGATTCCCCACTGCTGCCTCCCGTAGGAGTCTGGGCCGTGTCTCAGTCCCAATCTGGCCGGTCGGTCTCTCAACCCGGCTACCCGTTGTCGGCACGGTGGGCCGTCACCCCGCCGTCTACCTGATGGGCCGCGGAGCCATCCCCTCCCGTCGGGGCTTTAGCCCGGGCGCCATGCGGCGCCCGGGGGTATCCGGTATTACCCGTCCTTTCGGGCGGCTATCCCGGGGGAGGGGGCAGGTTCTCCACGTGTTACTCAGCCGTTCGCCACTCGCTTCCCTCCGGAGAGGGGTGCCGTTCGACTTGCATGTGTTAGGCGCGCCGCCAGCGTTCATCCTGAGCCAGGATCGAACTCTCCGTCCAAAATATTTGGGCTTCGAGCCCGTCCGGTCCTCACAACTATTAGCTGATCGGTTCCGTTCGATTCATATGGTTTTAGTATAGGAAAAGGAATTTCTCGGGGCCGCCTCTCGGCGGCCTTGCGAAAAACAAATCCAAGTTAGACCATTTCAAATGGTTCGATGTCTGCCCGGATGCGACACCTGAAGTGTCCATCCTCGCAGTATCCGGTTCTCAAGGTGCACGCCTGCGCTGGTTCCCGGTTCCACCGGGCCGCGCGGCAAGGAGATATATTGCCAGACCGCGAAGCCCTGTGGGACGTCAATTCCACTCTTCACAAGTCCTACACAATACATTGCTTCCTATATAAGTCATAGAAAGGCTGGTGCAGAAATACTGCACGTATCAGATGATGACCCTTCGGTTAAGAGATATATAAAGATCGGTCACCTGTAAGTGTCTATCTACCCGCGCTTTTGCTATATAAACCAGCGCTTCAGATAAAAAGAGGGAGCGCCGCGCACAACGCGACACTCCCCTAGCGATTCAAGAGAATCTATTAGGCCTCGAGAGCCTTCTTGGCGATGGTAGCCAGCTCGTTGAAGGACTCGATGTCCTCGTAAGCCATCTGAGCCAGGACCTTGCGGTCGAGCTCGATGCCGGCGACCTTCAGGCCGTGCATGAACTGAGAGTAAGAGATGTCGTTCAGGCGAGCAGCAGCGTTGATACGGGTGATCCAGAGAGAACGGATCTCGCGCTTCTTGTTGCGGCGATCACGATACTGATACTGCAGGGAGTGCTGGACCTGCTCTTTAGCATGCTTGTAAGTACGCGAAGCGGCACCGTAGTAACCCTTCGCACGATGCATAACGGTACGGCGCTTCTTCTTGGCGGCAACAGCGCGCTTAATACGTGCCATGTTCTATCAACTCCTAGACGGTAAAACGAAAAACGGGAACGCGAACTTAGGCGAGACGCGACTTGATGACCTTGCGGTCGGCAGCGGCGATCTCGGTCTCCTGACGGAAGCCACGCTTACGCTTGGTGGACTTCTTGCTCAGGATGTGGCTCTTGAAAGCCTTGGCGCGCATAAGCTTGCCGGTACCAGTCTTGCGGAAACGCTTCTTGGTGCCGCTGTGGGACTTCATCTTAGGCATGAAATACTCCTTAATCGGTTACAGAACACTAGTTACTTGGTATCGCTTGCCGCTTTATCCTCATCGAAGGCGCCCTTAATCGGGGCGAGCAGCATAAGCATGTTACGGCCTTCCATCTTAGGCTTGGACTCGACCGTAGCGTAAGGCTTGAGATCCTCGGCGAGACGCTCGAGAACGTTAAGGCCCTGCTCCGGGTGAGCCATCTCACGGCCGCGGAACATGATGGTGATCTTAACGCGTGCGCCCTTCTTGAGGAAACGCAGAACGTGGCCCTTCTTGGTCTCGTAGTCGCCAACGTCGATCTTGGGTCGGAACTTCATTTCCTTGACCTCGACCTTGGACTGGTTCTTACGAGCAGCCTTGGCCTTCATGGCCTGCTGGTACTTGAACTTACCGTAGTCCATGACCTTGCAGACCGGCGGCTCCGCGTTGGGAGCGATCTCGACTAGGTCGAGACCCTGATCGTCGGCGACGCGCTGGGCATCGCGGATGGCGAACAGGCCGAGCTGAGAGCCATCGACGCCAATCAAACGGCACGAAGATGCAGTGATCTCGTCGTTGATGCGGGTGTCATCAGACTTAGCTATTTTCCCTACCTCCATTCATAAAAAAATAACCCGGCGCTTCTCAGCAACCAGGTCGTACACATAGAGTTCCTCGATTTGAGGAAGGGAATCTAAGTTGTATGACCAGTCAGCTGCTCATTGGCGCCAAAAGGTGGGAACCCTCGGGTTCCTCTTTAGGGCATTGCGGGAACAACGCCTTGTGAATAATAACACGTACAGCGCGTTATCACATTACGTACACGAAAAAGGGGGCCGCAACCCCCTTGAACGTTCACTTGCATGTATGGTGCCCGAGGCGAGACTCGAAGGGCCTTCGCTTCGCGAAGCCCCGGGCTTCGGACGCGCGGCGCCCTCGCCACGCGCCGCTACAAACAGGCCGCAGGCCTGTTTGCTTAACGCTTCGCGCGCTCACGCGACTTCGGCACGAAAAAGGGGGCCGCAACCCCCTTGAACGCTCACTTGCATGTATGGTGCCCGAGGCGAGACTCGAACTCGCACGTTGTTGCCAACGGTGGATTTTGAGTCCACTGCGTCTGCCAATTCCGCCACTCGGGCACGTAATGCGTGAGTTAGTTTATCACAGCTTTCTACCGATTAGTCCGAAAATGGAACTTCGAGCATTTCGATGAGTTCGACTGTGCGGAGCATCTCGCGCTGACGGCATCCGCGACCGTCGACCGAAGCCTCACCCATCTGGTTATCGTAAGGGTCCTCGCGCATGCCGTCGAAAGAGGGCTCAAACTCTGCCTGGAATCGATTGTTGGCCACCATACGCCACGGGTCGAGATTGCCAAAGTAGTGACGGCGGCGCCACTCCTCCCCCATCCTGCGAGCAGAAGATCCAAATGACACGTCGGCGTTGAGCCAACCGGTCTGCGGCGTATAGAACTCTGCCCAGTCGTGCGACCCCACCGAATCGGGCGCAACGTACAGGCCGCTCTGCCAACGGGCAGGCACGCCCGCGATACGGCACATGGTGATAAACGTGAGCGCCATAACTCCGCAATCGCCGCGGAGCGAATGCGCGCAGTCATCGGCAATAGATCCCAAAAGCAAGTACGGCGGCTGATAGCGATAGTCGATATGTTGCGTCAGATAATCATAGATAGCACGAGCGCGATCGAGCGGATCCTCGAGTCCGTCAACAACACCGGCCGTCAGCTGCTGCAGATACGGCGTGAATGCAATGTGCGGACGGTCCTCAGAAATATCTTCGGGCAACGGCGCGTCCATACACGGATGCGACGGAAGCGCACCCCCATAAATATCGCGATAAGCGGCATTGATTTGATAGCGATAAGTCACCGAGAATGAGCGCTCACTCGAAGAAGACCACGAGGCGGTACGCGCCGAAGCGTTCGCGGGAGCAACAGCACCCTCCGGCGTCATGTCGAGAATCTCGACCTGAGACTGTTGGCGGCAGGTGGCGGCTACGGGAAGCCAAGCGCGAACGGTCTCCCCCTCTAGAGCGCCGGGGACAAACAAGGACGCCTTAAGCGTAATAACGCGAGTCAATCCGTTTTGTGACTCCATCTCCTTGAGCATCTCGTTGCGCAGTGCAATTCCGTCCGTAGGATCGGGACGCATGCCGGGAACCTCTTTGGGATATACGCGAAGCGAATCGAGGAAGTTGTCGAGAACGAACAGCTCGCCATCGATAAAGCGCCAGTCAATACGCTTACGGTCAATCAGATCGTCAAACTGCTCCTCGGTAAACCCAGGCCACTCCTCGCGGATCATCGCAATAGCTCGATCGCGCGACACCGAAAAATGAAGCGGCGTCTCAAGCATGCGATACCGCTCGGCACGAACGCAGGCAGCCAGCGAAGGCTCAGGGTTCTGCTCCAAAAGGCGATCGCAGGCGGCAACAGCCTGCGTCAAATACCCGGCATCCTTAAGACGAAGAATCTCAGGCGGTAGCCCAATATCGAGATGGCGAAAGTCATCGCAGCAAACATCAACAGAGCAACCAACAGGACCCTCGTCAATAACCTTCCCATCCGAAGGCAACACATTAACAACAGCCATACCAAACTCCAAGTCATTAGAACGCTTGAAGTCCATTGTAGCGAGATAAAAAGAAAGCCCCAACAAGGGAGCCATCAACACCGCCGAACGGTAGTCAAAAAAAGAATTCAGCCCAGTAACCCTGCGGCGTTAAACGAAGGAAGCCCCGTCCCCCGGAACTGTTTCCTTGGCGCGACTTCTGGCGAAGCCAGGTGAGCGCAAAGGAAACAGTGTAGGGGGACGGGGCTTCCGACGGGAAGTTTAGCGACGCTTACGCCTTGTTGACGGAGCCAAACTCCTCCATGAGCTCCTTGGTGCGGGCAACGATGTTGTCGCGACCAGGCTTGAGGAGCTTGCGGGGGTCAAAGCCCTTGCCCTGCTGATCCTTGCCAGCCTCGATGTACTCGCGAACGCCCTTGGCAAAGACGAGCTGCAGATCGGTGTTGACGTTGATCTTGGAGATACCCAGGGAGATGGCCTTCTTGATCTGATCCTCGGGGATGCCGGTGCCACCGTGCAGGACGAGGGGCAGGTCGCCGGTCTGAGCCTTGATCTCGCCCAGGCGCTCGAAGGAAAGGCCAGCCCAGTCGGCAGGGTACACGCCGTGGATGTTGCCGATACCGCAGGCGAGGAAGTCGACGCCCAGGTCAGCAATCTGCTTGCACTCAGCAGGATCAGCGAGCTCGCCGCTGGAGGTCACGCCGTCCTCGGTGCCGCCGATGCCGCCGACCTCGGCCTCGATGGACATGCCCTTGGAGTGGGCAAGCTCAACGAGCTCCTTGGTGCGGTCGAGGTTAAGCTGGAAGGTCTCCTCGTGAGAGCCGTCATACATGATGGACGTGAAGCCGGCCTCGATGCACTTGAAGCAGTCCTCGTAAGAACCGTGATCGAGGTGAAGGGCGACGGGAACGGTAACGCCCGTGGCCTCGACGGCAGCCTTGACCATGTCGGCGCAGACCTTGAAACCGCCCATCCACTTAGCGGCACCAGCGGTGCACTGAAGGATCAGCGGAGACTTGGCCTCCTCGGCGGCCTGGAGAATAGCCAGGGTCCACTCGAGGTTGTTGGTGTTGAAGGCACCGAGACCGTACTTGCCGGCCTCGGCCTTCTTGAGCATGTCTGCTGCGTTGACGAGCATAAAGAAACCTCCTGTAAGGTTGCTCCGATAACGTCTGAGATTTTACCACGACATACCCGAGCATAAACGTTCGTTTGTTCACGAATACCATCCGATTGGACAAATTTTGACCGTTTGCCCCACAGAATCGACCCACTGGGGAAAATAGCTTGACGATTGAGCGGTCCTCGTGGTTCGAAAGACGGCTTCGAGCCTACATCTGCATAAACGGGTTCTGCATAAGTTCGCGCGCCATCGTGGTCGAATCGCCATGGCCCGTCAAGCAAACGGTATCGGGCGGAAGCGTCTTGGCAAGTTTGGAGAGCGAGCGCATAATCGCCGCCTCGTCACCGCCGGAAAGATCGGTACGACCGTGGCTGCCCGGGAAAAGCGTGTCGCCCACAAAGGCGATGTTCCCCTGCTCGGTCGCGGCGAACAGGACGATGCCGCCCGGCGTATGCCCCGGCGTCTCGATCACCTGCAGGCAGACGTCGCCCACCTCGATTGTATCGCCCTCGGCAAGCAAACGCGTCGGCTCACCCGGATCGGGCGTCTCGATACCCCACATGACACGCTGCTCCTCGATATTTGCGCGAGGTACCGTCACGTCCTTAGCGCACAACTCATATAGTGCACTGTCGCCAACGACAGCTCGAACCCCGGCAACCCCGCCAACATGGTCGGCATGACCGTGCGTGCAGACAGAGCCGAGTACGCGCACCTCGGGATGCGCGGTGCGGATATGCTCCACAAGACGCTCGCCCTCCCATGCCGGATCGACGATTAAGCACTCGTCATTCGAAATCACGGCGTAACTGTTGGTCTGAATCGGGCCGTTAACGAGTGCCTCAATCGAAGCCGCACCTCGGGGTGTCAGGTCCAAAGTCATATCGTCCATGCGCATGCCCTCCTTCTAAAATACGTTCGAGGCACCAAACGATGCCTCGAACGTAACCAATATCTATGATGCTGAGAGGCTCTCGCACCTACACACGGCGCTTGAGCTGAGCTCCGCCTTCGCCGGGCATAAGACGGCGAGCGTCGTAGACCGAATCGACACTGCTGATGGAAGCCAGCAGCGGATCCAGGCCGCTCGCATCCGAAATCTCGACCATAAAGCGCAGGGTCGCAATACCCTCGCGGTTGGTCGAGGTGGCGGCGGAAAGGATATTGCCGCCTGCATCGCCAATGGCAATGGTGACGTCCTTGAGCAGGCCCATGCGGTCCAGGCACTCGACCACGATCTCGACCTGGAAGAGAGTGTCGGCAGCACCATCCCACTCTACGTCAATCATGCGCTCGGGGTGCTCCATGAGGCCCTTGACGTTGGGGCAGTTGGCGCGATGCACCGAGACACCTCGGCCACGCGTGATGAAGCCGACGATATCGTCGCCCGTCACGGGGTTGCAGCAATGAGCCAGACGGACCAGCAGGCCACTGTTGCTCTCGCCCTTAACGATAATGCCGTTACTTGCGCTCTTGCCACGCTTTTGCGGCTTGCGGTTGGAGCCGCGGGCCGGCTGTTTCACGACCTCGGCGATAGCCTCGGCCTTGGTGAGCTGTTCCTCGGGCTTGGGGTCCAAGATTTGCTCGACCTTATTACCCACAGCGCGCGGGGCAACCTTGCCGGCGCCGACGGCGGCAAACAGGTCCTCGAGCTGCTTGAAGTTAAACTGCTCCGCCACGGCGTTGAGCGCACGCGTGGAGCGCGGCGTGGAGATGCCATACCCGCGCTTGCGCAGGTCCTTGGCCAGCATATCGCGGCCGGCGGCAGCGTCGTCGTCCTTAGTCGCGGCGGCAAAGTAGCGACGGATCTTGGACTTGGCCGAAGGCGTCTTGACGATCTTGAGCCAATCACGCGACGGTTTGGAACTCTTGTTAGTCAGGATTTCAACGCGGTCGCCCGTCTTGATCTCGTGCGTGAGCGGGGCCACAGCACCGTTGATCTTAGCGCCGACGCAGTGGTTTCCCACCTCGGTGTGAACGGCATAGGCAAAGTCGAGCGGCGTGGAGCCGGCACGAAGCGCCATGACCTCGCCCTTGGGCGTAAAGACGAAGATCTCCTGATCGAAGAGGTCGACCTTCAGCGAATGCAGGTATTCCTTGGCGTCGGTGATCTCATCAGACGCAGCCCAATCGAGCGAATGCTTGAGCCAGTTGATCTGGTCGTCCAAACGTTGAGCGTCATTGGTCTTGGAAGCAGACGATCCGCCCGACTTCTTATATAGCCAGTGGGCGGCAATGCCGTACTCGGCCTGCTCATGCATCTCATAGGTTCGAATCTGAATCTCGAGCGGGCGGGCCGTGGGGCCGATAACCGTCGTATGGAGCGACTGGTAGTTATTGACCTTGGGCATGGCGATATAGTCTTTAAAGCGACCGGGCATGGGGTGCCACAGCGTATGCACTGCGCCGAGCGTGGAGTAGCAATCGCGCACCGAATGGGTAATAACGCGCAGCGCCACCAAATCGTAGATCTCGGAGAATTCCTTGCCCTTGCGCTTCATCTTTTGGTAGATGGACCAATAGTGCTTGGAGCGGCCGTTGATCTGGAAGCCCTCCAGGCCAATGCGGTTGAGCTCGTCGGTGAGCGTCTTGATGGTCTCGGCCAGATAGCGCTCGCGAACCTCGCGCGACTCAGCCACCATGCGCGCGATGCGCTGGTAGGCGTCGGGCTCAAGGTAGAAGAAGGACAGGTCCTCGAGCTCCCATTTAATGGAGCTCATGCCCAGACGGTCGGCCAGAGGCGCATACACGTCCATGGTCTCGCGAGCCTTAAACAGGCGACGGTCCTCACGCAGGGCTGCAAGGGTGCGCATGTTGTGCAGACGGTCGGCAAGCTTAACGATGATGACGCGAATGTCCTTGGACATGGCAAGGAACATCTTGCGCAGCGTGAGCGCCTGCTTCTCGTCCATGCTGTCGACTTCGATGTTGGTGAGCTTGGTCACGCCATCGACGAGCTCGGCCACCGTATCGCCAAACAGGCCGGAAACATCGGCAAGCGAAGTCTCGGTATCCTCGACGGTATCGTGCAGCAGCGCGGCGCACACCACGTCACAGTCCATCTTGAGATCGGCCAGAATTATGGCCACCTCGACGGGATGGTTGATGTACATCTCACCCGAGCGCCGCTTTTGGTTGCAATGCTTCTCGGCAGCAAAGCAGTAGGCCTGCTCAACCTTAGAAAAGTCGTCCTCATTCATATATTTGAGGCACAGACGCTCCAGCTTGTCGTAGCTGTCCGCCATAATCTCGGGCGGCAGCTCATCGGCATGCTTATAGTGCTCCATCTCCGAAAACGGCTGGAGGGTGGAATCATGGGCGGTACGGGCTGCGGCATCCATCGAGGTCCCCTTCCCCTAGGCCCGCGGTACGATCGGGCGGTTAACTTTGGCTAGCATATCAGAAGCGCACGAATCGAGCGCCCAACTCCGGAAAGCCGAGAACTCCATGCGCGAGCGCAAGCCCTCCAAATAGCGAATTGACCTGCTCAATTGCACGCGGCCGGGGTTTTCGGGCATCGCGATGCGACGGGTGTCGTCAAACCCCGAAACGCGACAGAAACCAAGCTCTTCGAAGATTCCTAGGCCGCTTTCCACCGAGCGCTCGTCGACCGGCGTGCGCGCGTCAATTGCAAGGCACATCTGCGCGATGTCGATATCGCTTGCGCAGAATGAATCATCCCCGGTCTTGCCGCGGTTGGAGCGCCACATGGTCTGCAGCGCGCGATAGAGTGTGACGAGCTCGTCGCGCTCGGGTGCGTAGCAGTCGAGCAGGCGCTCGTTAATGCGGGCGTCGCGCGACGAATAGAGCAGATGGATCACGGCGGGCTGGCCATCGCGACCGGCGCGGCCGCTCATCTGGTTAAACTCAATGCCGCCAAACGGCATGTGATAGAGCACGACATGGCGGATATCGGGCAGGTTGACGCCCTCGCCAAAGGCAGATGTCGAGACGATGCAGCTGAGGCTGCCGTCTCGGAATGCTTCCTCCACGCGACGGCGATCGGAACGCGCAAGCCCCGCGTTATAGAACGCGATATGGGTTGCGCAATCGGGCACACGCTTGCGCAACGTCTTGGCGAGCGCCACGGACTGGTCGCGCGAATTGACGTAGATGACGGTCTTTTCCCCCGTCGCCACAATCGACACCAAACGGTTCTCGCGACTTGCAAGATCGCGGTCGTCCTCGAGCTGCAGGTTCTCGCGCACCGTCTCGTCGACCACCGTGCGAGTGATCGGCAACATGCGGGCAAGCTCGGCCACGACCGGAGCCGTCGCGGTGGCCGTCGCAGCCATAACGACCGGGTCGCCCAGGGCTTTGAGGATATCGGGCATGTCGAGATAGGCGCTGCGGTCGCCGCCCTTGGCAAGGCCGGCGTGGTGCGCCTCATCGATAACGACAAAGCCGATGCGGCCCGAACGCGCGAAGCGGTCACGGTGGATAGACAGGAACTCGGGCGTCGTGAGCACGATACCGGTGCGGCCCGAAGCTAGACCGGCGAACACGTCATCGCGTGCGGTCTCCACGGTCTCGCCGGTCAGCACGCCAACGCCAATGCCAAGCGCTGCCATCGTCGACGAGAGGTGATAGGCCTGGTCGGCAACGAGCGCACGCAGCGGATAGACAAAGATGCTCGCACGCCCGCGAAGGACCGCCTCGCGCGCGGCATGCACATGGAAGATGAGCGACTTGCCGCGCCCCGTTCCCATAACGGCCAGAACACTTTGGTGATCGGCCAGGGCATCGAGCGCCTCGACCTGCGCGCGGTGCGGCTGGTTCGAGCCGATAAAGCTATGGATAAGCGAGCGTGTCAGCTCGGTATAAGAAAGCTGGGCGAGCGTCTCGCGCTTGCGTGACTCCAGGCGCAGGCCGGAATCCGCCGGCTGCACGCCACGACGAAGCTCGCATGCCGGATCGTCGACGCTGGGCAGCGTGGTATCGCGGACCAGAACATCCTTGACCATGAGCTTGGGCTTCACACGACCCTGCCAATGCTCGGCAACGGCCTCGAACACCAAGTCGACGGCGCTGTCGCAATTGATAAGCTTGTCGATCTGCGGTACACGAAACATGATGGCCGGCACACTCGCGGCGCCATCCGTCGCCACGAAGCGCATGTGCTCGCCGGTCTTACCCACCACGGCGCGATCACACATCGTCACGCCCTCGGCAGCCAGCAGCGGCACCTTATTACCCTGGCCAAACGGCTCAAGGCGGGAAATCTGCTCGATGGTCTCGATATTCAATTCGGAAAGGTCGACCGTGGCGGCAACCTCGTCGGTGTCCTCAAAGTCCTCGGCGGGAAGCTCGGACAACACGGCTGAAAGGCGACGGCGGAACTCATCGAGCTTGGATGCCTCGATGGTCACACCCACCGCACCGGCATGTCCGCCGCGACGAATCATCAGGTCGGAACAGCGCTCGATGGCGTCAAACAGGTTAACTTTGCCCACCGAGCGACCAGAGCCGCGCGCGATACCGTCCTCGATCGAGAACAGCAGCGCCGGCACGTGGTAGCGGTTGGTCAGACGGCTTGCCACGATGCCCTTGACGCCCTCGTGCCAGCCTTCGCCGCCCACGACGATCGCGCGTCCGCCGTCATAGGTCTCCTCGACCTTTGCCATGGCATCGCGCGTGAGCTCCGCCTCGATCTCACGGCGCTGGCGGTTGATTTCCTCGAGCTCAGCCGCCAGTGCGCTTGCTTCGATGGGATCGCGGGCAAGCAGCAGGTCGAGCGCCAGCTTGGGATCAGCCATGCGACCGGCAGCGTTTAAGCGGGGAATGAGCGAGAATGACAGGCCATCCGCCGTAATGCTCGAAAGGTCCGCCTTGGCGAGCGCGGCAAGCGCGATATAGCCGGGGCGAGCGGTTACGCGCATCTGCTGGATGCCCTCGGCAACCAGCGCGCGGTTCTCGGGCGTGAGCGGCATCATGTCGGACACGGTGCCCAGCGCCGCGACCTCGATTAGCGAACGCCAATACGACGGCTTGCCCAGGCGCTCACCCAGGACTTGCACCAGCTTGAGCGCCACACCAGCACCGGCAAGCTCACGCGAGGGGCCCTCGTCCTCGAGCTTGGGGTCAGTCAGGGGCACACCCTGCGGCACCTGGTCGGAGGGCTCGTGATGGTCCGTGACCACCAAATCGATCCCCAGGCTCTCCAGGTAGGAAACCTCTTCCTTGGCGGCAATGCCGTTATCGACGGTCACGATCAGCTGGGGGCGAGCAAGCTCGTTAACGCGGTCGAGCGCCGCGCGCGAAAGACCGTAGCCTTCATCAAAGCGATGCGGAATAAACGGCGTGACATCGGCGCCAAACGTGCGCAGCGCCTCGGTCAACAGGCAGGTCGACGTAATACCGTCAACGTCAAAATCGCCAAAGACTGCAATGTGCTCGTGGTTGCGAATAGCACGCTCGACGCGGTCGGCAACGACCGACATGCCCGGGATAATGAGTGGGTCGGCCCAGTCGCGATCGAGCGAAGGCGTCAAAAACAATTGGCCCTCTTTGATGGAGCCAATGCCGTGCGCGACCATAATGCGCGCCACCAGCCCGGGAATGCCCAGACCAGCCGAAAGCTCCTTTTCGAGCTCGGGGTTTTGCTGAGCGACCGCCCAGCGATGCGTCGTCTTAAGCGATGACATAGGCACCCACCCCCGATAGGGGCAGGTCGCCGCGATACCTCTCACGGTTCATAGCGATGAGTCCTCTGTGTATGCCCGCTTCGGCAGGCAGATCTGTTGAACGGATTTATTATACCGTGCAGCGCGGACGCACAACGTCCAGCACGCCGTGGTTTCGATAAACGAGGGCGGTAATAGCCTCGAAATATTCGAGCGTTTCTGGCGCACGGGCGCATGCAAGCGTCTAGCATATCCATTCAAAACGGATTCACGAGCAAAGGGAGTCACAAGAGCATATGAAGCAATGGGTTGGACTGGGCAAGTTTCTCGCGGGGCACATGCAAATCATCGTTCCGATTTGCGTGGCGCTCGGCGTGCTCTTTCCTCAGCAGATCGGCGTTCTCAAGCCCATCGTTCCCACCCTGTTTGCCTTTATGACGTTCCAAGGCGCGCTCAGCAACACCTTCCATCAGGTAGCTGAGGTGTTCCGCCGTCCCCTGCATCTGATTTTGGCGTTATTTGTCTCAGCTGTGATCATCCCCATCGCGGCGTATGCCATGGGCTCACTGTTCTTTGGCTCCAACCCCAACCTTGTCTGCGGCATCGTGCTCGAATACAGTGTGCCCGTGGCAGTCACCGCTTTTATGTGGATCAGCATGTTCGGCGGCAACGGCCCGCTCGCACTCACCATCATCCTGACGTCCTCGGTCATCTCACCTGTGACGATTCCGCTTACGCTCAAGCTCCTGCTGGGCGCCACCGTCTCGATCGACGTGCCAAGTATGATGCAGAACATGGCCTTTATGATCGCTATCCCCGCCGTGCTCGGCATCGTGATCAACGAGCTCACGCGCGGATGGGGGCACGAAAAACTCTCCCCCGCGCTCTCACCCGCCTGCAAGTTCATGATGATGGGCGTTATCGCCTCCAACTCCACCGCCATGAGCGAGTACATGCTGCACATGAACGCGGTGCGCTTGGAAGTAGCCCTCTTTATTTTGGTCTTCGCCATCAGCGGCTTTGTCGTCGGCATTCTGGTCGCTCGCGCGCTGCATCTGCCATATAGCGAAACGACCACCATGTGCTTTACCTGCGGCATGCGCAATATCTCTTCGGGCGCCGTCATCGCCACGCAATACTTTCCGGGCGAAGTTGTGTTTCCCGTCATGTGTGGAACGTTGTTTCAGCAGGTGCTCGCCTCGCTTATCGGGCACTTCTTTGAGCGTCTGACCGGCGAGGAGCGCGCCGCCCAGCGCAAGCGCGTCGAGGCCGGCCGCGATGCAATGGCGCGCTAAACCGTCCGCAGTGTGCGGGCGCTCACTTTACGATGTGAGCGCCTCCAGATGTGCGCGGAGTCGCTCCGCATCGACATCGAGCGTGGTCTCAGCATTGACCTGAGCCAGCCGATACCCGACAAAGTAGGGTGAAACCACCCAACGTGGAAGCGCCTTGGCAATGGTCCGGCCGCTCATGTGATAGAAGAACAGGTTGTACGACTCTGCACGACCGCCATGGTGCTCGTGCAAGATATAGCGCAGAGCTGCCTGGATTGCGTCGGCGAAGAGATCCGCCTCGGCTTGGTCTCTCGTGTCATCGCTGGCGGCGATTCCCTGCGGGGCTGAAACGTTGATCTCAAAGAACCCCATGATCGGTTCGGTTGAGATGTTGACCGCGATTCTCCCCTGTCGCCAGACATTGATGCCTTCGAAATTGGCAGAAGTCAGCGAAGCATAGCCGTCTTCCTGCTCCAAACCCACAATCTGCATGTGCGGATGAACGAGACTACCGCCCGAGAGCGGACCCTTGTTCTTGTACATGAGCACGCTTCGATACTGCTGTGAATCGATCATCTGCTGCCAGCAACCCAGGGCAAACCGCATCACATGGTGGAGTTCATCCGGCTCATAGGTCACCAGGTCGGCATCGTGATCGGCCGACTCGATTAGCACGGTTTGATGGGTGGCGCGCAGGGTTTTGAACTTATTCTCGAGCCAGATGCAGTCACCGTCGCGCTGGATGATGTTGGTGAGCCCTTCTGTATCGCAAAAGGGGCACGCGGTGCCGGGACGACGGTTGTCGTCGGGCTTGCCACTCGCCTGCTGAACATCGAATACAAGCGCCACGGGCTACACCTCCAGCGGTACGATCCTTGTGCCATGGAGCTCGGAGACGCCCAGTGCCGCCGCCACGGTATCGCGGTTGGCCGTGGAAATGCCGCCGCCGGGAAGGATGGTCAAGCGATCGCCCGCATACTCGATCAAGCGGGCCAGGTTTTCGAAGTTGTCCTCGATCGGCGTACCGGCAGCGCCGCCATGCGTCAAGATGCGTGTGATGCCGCAGTCGACGAGTATGTCAATCGCGTCGAGCTGAGCCTCGGGCGAGAGCTGATCAAACGCCATGTGGAAGGTGATGTCGATGGGCTCACGCTTGCATTCCTCGGTCGCGCAGCCCGCGGCCATCACGAGGGCGCCCAACGTAAGCTCGTCGAGCGCCCATCCGCCAGCGCAGGGCTTGCAGCTGCCAAAGACCAAGCCGTCAACGCCGGCGCTTACGGCAAGGCCCAGGTCCATCTCCATCATGCGCAGCTCGTCTTGGTTGTAATGAAAGTCACCGCCACGCGGACGAATCATGCACATCACTCGCGCGTCATGCTCGTGAGCATAGCTGACTGTAGCGCTGATAACACCGGCCGAGGGTGTAGTGCCACCGACGGCAAGGTTGTCGCACAGTTCAATACGCCTTGCACCGGCATCGATAGCCGCCGGCACCCGCTCAAAGTTCTCGGCACAAAACTCGTACACCATAGATAGACCCCCAAAGACAGCAGATGTTTTCCGACGGGCATTGTCACACATCCCCATGAAGTTGCGGTGGAATAGGGACTCTTTTGGCCTCTGAGACTCCCATTTAGTCCCTATTCCACCGCAACTTAAAAGGGGGCGCTGACCGGGTTGGTCAGCGCCCCCTTTGTTGAATGGATTAACCACCCAGATAGGCCTTGCGGACGTTGTCGTCGTGCAGGAGCTCTTGGCCGGTGCCGGTCATGGTGATCTTGCCGGTCTCGAGCACGTAACCGCGTGTGGCGATGGAAAGCGCCATCTGCGCGTTTTGCTCGACCAGAAGCACCGTGGTGCCGGCCTTGTGCAGGTCCTCGACAATCTGGAAGATCTGTTCGATCAGAATCGGTGCCAGACCCATGGAAGGTTCGTCGAGCATAAGCAGTTTGGGGTTACTCATAAGGGCGCGCCCCATAACGAGCATCTGCTGCTCGCCGCCCGAAAGGGTGCCGGCGACCTGGCGACGACGTTCCTTCAGGCGCGGGAACTGCTCGTAGACGCGCTCCAGGCCCGGAGCAATTGTGGACTTGGGCTGTGTATAGGCGCCCATCTCCAGGTTCTCCTCGACCGTCATCTGCAAAAAGGCGCGACGACCCTCGGGAACCTGAGCCAGGCCCTTACCAACCAGCTTATCAGCGGGCGTATGGGTAATGTCCTCGCCCATAAACTTGATGGAGCCGGTCTTGGAGCGCAGCAGGCCCGAGACGGTCTTGAGCGTTGTGGACTTGCCGGCACCGTTGGCACCAATCAAGGCCACGATCTCGCCCTCGTTAACGTTAAAGGAGATGTCCTTGATGGCGTGGATGGCGCCGTACCAGACGTTGATGTTGTAGACGGAAAGCATCGGCTCTGCCATTTAGTTCTCCCCCTTATCCTGCTTACCCAGATACGCCTCGATAACGGCGTCGTTGTTCTGGATTTCCTCCGCCGTACCCTTGGCGATAACCTTGCCAAAGTTAAGCACGCAGATGCCCTCGCAGATGTTCATAACGAGCGACATATCATGCTCGATAAGCATGATGGCGATGCCGAAGGTGTCGCGAATCTTGACGATGTTCGCCATGAGCTCTGCGGTCTCGGACGGGTTCATGCCGGCGGCAGGCTCGTCGAGCAGCAGCAGCTTGGGGTTAGTGGCAAGCGCGCGGACGATCTCCAGACGGCGCTGAGCGCCGTAAGGAAGCGAGCCGGCCTGTTCATTTGCCAGGTGCTCCATGTCAAAAATGGACAGCAGCTCCATGGCGCGCTCGTGGGCGGCCTTCTCGTGCTTCCAATACGTCGGCAGGCGCAGCACGCCCTCAAAGCCGGAGTAGCGCTCCTGGTTGTGCAGGCCGACCTTGACGTTATCCTCCACCGTCATGGTGTTGAATAGGCGAATGTTCTGGAAGGTACGGGCAATACCCATGCGGTTGACCTGGTAGACCGACTTGCCCGAAGTGTCCTCGCCGTCGAGCAGGATGGTGCCATGCGTGGGCTGGTACACCTTGGTGAGCAGGTTGAAGACCGTGGTCTTGCCGGCGCCGTTGGGACCGATCAGACCGGCGATCTCGGTCTTGCCGATAGTCAGGCTAAAGTCGTCGACTGCCTTAAGGCCACCGAACTCAATGCCCAGGTGGATGCACTCGAGTGCAGGGCGCTCGCCCAGGTCACGATCGGGAACGATGGCGCCAGAAGGATACGGGACCATCTTGCCCTTCTTGAACTCAAATTTACTGGGCATCGGCTGCCACCTCCTTCTTGGAAGCAAAGCGGTCCTTGACGCGACCGAAGAACGCCTTGAGCTGCGGGTTGTTGGTAAAAATCATGACCAGGATCAGCACCATGGCGTAGATGAGCATGCGGTAGTCCGAGAACTGACGAAGCAGCTCGGGAAGCACCGTGAGTAGCGCCGCCGCGATGACGGAGCCGCGCATATTGCCCAGACCGCCCAGGACCACGAACACCAGGATGAGAATGGACGTGTTGAAGTCGAACTTGGTGGCGGAGAGCTGCGAGAAGTTACCGCCGAAGAGGGCTCCGGCAGCACCGGCGAGGGCAGCGGAAACCACGAAGGCGATCATGCGGTACTCGGTGACGGAGATGCCTACGGACTCGGCTGCAATCTTGTTATCGCGCACGGCCATAATGGCACGGCCGGTACGGCTGCGAACCAGGTTGAGCACGATCACGAGTGCGACCATGACCAGGATGGCACCGGCGAGGAAGGTCGAGTACGTCGACACGCCCGAGGCGCCCTGGGCGCCCTTGATGATGGCGGTGCCGTCCTCGAGCAGGTGCAGGTCGTCGATCGTAGAGTTGCCCGTGATGTTAAAGATCACGTGCAGGCCGCGGGAGTCGACGCCCACAATGAGGCAGGTGACGATCTCTTTGATGATCTCGCCAAAGGCCAGCGTCACGATAGCCAGGTAATCGCCGCTCAGGCGCAGGACCGGGATACCAATCAAGAAGCCCAAGATGGCAGCGGCGATAGCGCCGACCACGATGCTGATGATAAGGCGCACCGGATCGGAGGGAACGGCGCTCTCCAGCGCGACGGCGGTGACGATGCCCGTGTAGGCGCCGACACTCATAAAGCCCGCATGGCCCAGCGACAGGTCGCCCGCGATGCCGACGACAAGGTTGAGGGAAATGGCCATGACGATGTAGGCCGTAATAGGAACCAACTGACCAGCAATCATGCGCGGGATCATGTGGTTGGACTGCATAAAGAACACGATGGCGAACGCCACAACGCACATGGCGTACGTAACAAAGTCGTGACGCGTCTGCTTGTCTTTAAGAAACTTCATAACGCTCACCTACACCTTCTCGGGGACGTACTTGCCCAAGAGGCCGGCAGGCTTGACGAGCAGGACGATGATCAAAACACCAAAGACGATGGAGTTGGCAAGGCTCGTGGAAATGTAAGCCTGCGCCATCGCCTCGATGATGCCGATGAGAATGCCACCGACAAAAGCGCCGGGGATGGAGCCGATGCCACCGAAGACAGCGGCGTCGAAGGCCTTGATGCCAGGCATAGCACCCGTCGTGGGCTGCAGCACCGGCGAGTAGGAGCACAGCAGCACGCCGGCGATGGCGGCAAGGGCAGAGCCGATGGCAAACGTCATCGAAATGGTGCGGTTGACGTTGATGCCCATGAGCTGAGCGGCAGCCTTGTCCTCGGACACGGCGCGCATGGCCTTGCCCATCTTGGTCTTACCTGTAAAGAACATCAGGCCGGCCATGATAACCAGGCAGGCGACGATGGTGACGAGCGAGACGGCGCTCACGTTGAACTTGGCCAAGAACTCCGGCACCTGGAAGGTGACGAGCGAAGTGAAGTTCTTGGGCGTGGCGCCCCACAGAAGCTGCGCGGCGTTCTGCAGGAAGTAAGACACGCCGATAGCCGTGATCAGAACGGCCAGCGGGCCTGCTTGGCGCAGCGGCTTGTATGCCAGACCCTCGATGAGAACACCGAGAACGGTACAGACCACACAAGAAAGAATTACAGATGCCCAGCCCGGAAGGCCGAGATACGACGTGGCACAGAACGAGACATAGGCACCGACCATGATGACATCGCCGTGAGCGAAGTTCAGCATCTTGGCGATACCGTAGACCATGGTGTAGCCCAACGCGATGATGGCGTAGACGCTGCCCATGGACAGGCCGTTGACCAGGTATTGGATAAAGACCGTCATGTTCCACATCCCCCTTTCGAATAGGTTTCCAGTTAATGTATGAAACAGGGACGTTACACTGTCCCTAGATACCAAGCAAGCAGGGAAGGCCAAAACCTCCCCTGCTTGGGATCAAAACCGCTCTATGTAAGGCGGCCAATTAGGCCTGTACGTACTTGCCATCGGTGATGACGTACGCCGTGGGCTCCTTCTGGACCTGGCCCTTGTCGTTCCAGGAGAGCTTGCCAGTCAGGCCGTCAACAGTAATGTTGCGCATGGCCTCGGGAAGCTTCTCGGCAACCTCGGTGGGATCGGCGTCGACACCCAGGCCGGCCTCCTTGAGAGCCTCGACCACAGCATGCACGCCGTCGTAGGCGTCGGCGGCAAACTGGTCGGGGGTATCGCCGTACTTATCTTTGTAAGCGTTGACGAAGTCGGCGTTCTTCTCGTCGTCGGCGGAAAACGGGGTCATGAGCAGCAGACCCTCGGCAAGAGAGGTGTCGAAGCCCTCAACGCCCAGGATGCCATCCATGCCGTCGCAGCCCATCATCTTGACGTCGTAGCCCATGTCCTTGGCGTTCTTGAGCAGGACGGACGCCGGCGTGTAGTAGATCGGCGCAAAGATCATGGTGGCGCCTGCCTGCTTGGCCTTGGTCAGCTGGTTGGTAAAGCTCGTGGCGGAGTCGTCCTTAAAGGTCTCCTCGTCGACAATCTCAAGCTTAGACTTAGCGGCCTGGGCCTTAAAGGAATCTGCGATGCCCGAAGAATAGGCGTCGCCGGAGTTATAGAACAGCACGAACTTCTCGTTCGCATACTTCTGCGCCAGGAACTTGGCAGCGTTGACACCTTGGTTGGGGTCGGTAAAGCAAACCTGGAAGACGCAATCCTTGCCCTTGGTAACGTCCTCGGAGGACGCGGACGGGGTAATCATGAACGTCTCGGGGTCGTTACCGCACTCAGCAGCAACGGCGACCGACGCACCCGTGGTGGTCGGACCGACAAGGGCCTGCATGCCCCAGTCGAGCAGGGTGTTGAAGGCGTTGACGGCCTTCTCGCCGTCAGCCTGGTCGTCCTCGGCCTTGCTGACAAGCGGCAGCTCCTTGGTCGAGAAATCCTTGCAGCCAAGCTCGACAGCCTGTGTAACGGACTTGCCGTAGGACGCGTTGGCACCGGTCAGCGGGCCGATGGTGCCGATCTTAAACGAAGCGTCGCCCGACGCGGAACCGCTGTCGCCGCCGTTGGAGGAGCAGCCAGCTAGAATGGACATCGCCCCCAGACCTGCTGCGCTCGCGATAACGCTCCTGCGATTCATAACAGGGTTCAATGACTTACCGGTGAGGCTCGACATGCGGCTCTCCTCTCAAATCTCGTCGGGTTTCGGTTACCCGACAGGCCATCCTTCGCCGTGTTCGGCGTTCGCAAAATAGTAGACGCTTTAGTTGAGAAAAGTGGCGATTATTTCAACTTTTCTTTTGTTTTGTCCATTTATCCATAATTCTGCGTATTCCTGTCGGTTTATGCAGTTTAGCCACTTTATTGTGTGAAAGTAATGTTTCCGTTCTGTTACAGGCGTCCTTGCCCTGAATAAAACGGCCCGCCGGTCTCGATGTATATGCACTTAGGCGGCGATGTACTTACCGTCCTGAATCACATAGGCCGTAGCAGGCTTTTCGACCTGGCCCTTGTCATTCCACGTCAGCTCGCCCGTCAGGCCCTCGATCTTGATCTTGCGCATGGCACGGGCAAGGTCGCCGGCAATGTCGGCGCCGTCGGCCGTAATGTCGATGCCCGCTTTGTCGATGGCCTCGGCGATGGCGTGGACGCAATCGTAGGCGTCGGCGGCAAACTGGTTGGGCGTCTCGTCGTAGGCATCCTTATAGGCCTTGACGAAGTCGGCATTCTTCTCATCGTCAGCCGAAAACGGGGTCACGAGCAGTACGCCCTCGGCAAGAGAGGTATCGAAGCCTTCCACAGAGAGCAGGCCGTCCATGCCGTCGGTACCCATGAGGGTCATGTCGTAGCCCATGTCCTTGGCGTTCTTGAGCAAAACGGACGCCGGCGTGTAGTAGATCGGCGCAAAGATGAACGTGGCGCCGGACTCCTTGGCCTTGGTGAGCTGGTTGGTAAAGCTCGTGGAAGAGTCGTCCTTAAAGGTCTCGGTATCGACGATGTCGAGCTTGGACGCCTTGGCCTGCTCGGCAAAAGCGTCGGCAACGCCCGAGCTATACGTATCGCCGGAGTTGTAGAACAGGGCGATCTTGGCATCCGCGTACTTCTCGGCCAAGAACTTTGCGGCGCTGGCGCCCATGGTGGGATCGGTGAAGCAAACCTGGAAAACCGTGGTCTTGTCCTTGGTGACGTCGAGCGACGAGGCCGAAGGCGTGACCATAAGCATGTCGTCGGCAATCTCGCCCGAGACGGCAACGGCGGCACCAGTCGTGACGGGGCCGACGAGAGCCTGCATGCCCCAGTCGCACAGGGTATTGAAGGCGTTGATGGCCTTCTCGCCGTCAGCGACGTCATCCTCGGACTTAAGCGAGAGCTTGAGGTCCTTGGTCGAGAAATCCTTGGCGGCGAGCTTGGCACCCTTCTCGGCCGAGACACCATAGGTTGCCGCGGCGCCGGTCAAAGGGCCGATGACACCGATCTTGAAGGTCTTGCCGTCATCGGCGGAGCCGCCGTCCGAGCCACCCGACGAGCAACCAGCGAGTGCTGCGGTGCTACCGAGCGCCGCAGCGCCAGCCAAGAAACTCCTGCGGTTAAGAACGTTGTTGATGCTAAACATGGTGTCCCCCTTTTCGCTGGCCGTGGTGCGGCCGTCTTGCGGTACAGGGCAAACCTTATGGTGCAAACGTTGACAATTTGTTACGGAAGTTCGATTGTAGCGAGCGTGTTTCCAATGTTTCCGCAGCGTTTCGGGGGTGCTGTTTTATGCGACTCCTGTTGCCTGGCGAGCACGCGCCCTCGGTTCACGCTAGAATGCACTCAACCTTTAAGCGGTTAATCCATCCATAAGATGCACGAAGGAGCTATCTATGAGCGAACCCCTGCGCACCGTGAACGTCGGTCTGATCGGTCTGGGAACCGTCGGCGGCGGCGTGGCCCGTCTGATCAAGAGCCACCACGATGAGTACCTGGCAGCCTACGGCATCGACCTTAAGCTGACCCGCGCCTGCGCGCTTGCTTGGGAGCAGGCCGAGGCAGCCGGTATTGAGCGTGAGGCCTTTACGAGCGACTGGCACGACGTCGTCACCGACCCCGCCGTCGACATCGTCGTCGAGCTGATCGGTGGCGAGCATCCCGCAACCGAAATCTTCACCACTGCCTTTGAGCACGGCAAGCACGTCGTCTCTGCCAACAAGGCCCTGCTGGGCCGTCACGTCGAGACGCTTGCCGAGAAGGCGCGCGCGTGCGGCGTGCAGATTAAGTGCGAGGCCAGCTGCGGCGGCGGCATCCCCATCGTGAGCACGCTCGAGCACGACCTGGTGGGCAACAAGATCCTGACCATCGCCGGCATTCTCAACGGTACCACCAACTATATCCTGTCGCGCATGGACGCCGAGGGCGCCGATTACGCCGACGTGCTTGCCGACGCGCAGGCCAAGGGCTATGCCGAGGCCGACCCGTCCGCCGACGTCGACGGCTTCGACGCCGCCAGCAAGACGGCGATCCTCGCCTCCATCGGCTTTGGCACCCGCGTGACCACCGATGATGTGTACCAGCAGGGTATCCGTACCATCGGCGCCGAGGACATCGCCCAGGCCCGCGAGCTCGGCTACACCATTAAGCTGCTCGGCATCGCCCGCAACACCGACGCCGGCGTCGACGTTCGCGTGCACCCCACGCTGATCCCTGCCGATCACATGCTCGCCAAGGTCAACGGCGCCATGAACGCTGTCTACGTGGTAGGCGACGCCGTGGGCGAGACCATGTTCTACGGTGCCGGCGCAGGCTCCTTCCCCACCGCGAGCGCCGTCGTGGGCGATATCCTGTCGCTCTCCGAGCAGATCAGCCGCGGCGTGGCTCCGCTGCCCGAGATTGAGCCCTATGGTCACAATCTCGCCTTTAAGCCCATGGACGAGCTCCAGACCAAGTACTATGTGCGCCTGAAGGTCGCCGACCGCGTGGGCGCCCTGTCCGAGACGGTCGACATCTTTGCCAAGCACAGCATCTCGATCTCGCTCATCAACCAGGTCGAGGACGGCAAGTCGGGCGTCAGCGATGCCTGCTCGGTCATCTTCCTGACGCACCGCGCGCTCGAGAAGAATGTCCAGGCTGCCGCCGCCGAGCTTGCCAGCGTCGACTGCGTGGCCGAGGTCGCCAACGTCCTGCGCATTGAGGACGTTGAGGCTTGGACCGAAGGCGTTATGGCGAACTAGTCCAGTCCTTGGCACACAACATAGCACCTGAGGGGCTCCCGTCCGTTTGGATGGGAGCCCCTTTGTTTGACGTTCATCAAGCAAAAGTTTGAACAACTTGGCCATTCGCTGACAACCGAGGGTGCCGTTTACCGATATGCGAACGAAGTTGATTTTGCGCGCCGTTATGCTGTGCTGCGTATGTCCACCCCCGAAGAATGGAGGCACCATGTTGCTCGAGGGTAAGAAAGCAATCATCACCGGAGGCACGCGCGGCATCGGCTATGCCATCGCCTGCCGTTTTATCGAGGAGGGCGCCGCCGTCACCGTCTTTGGCTCGCGTCAAGAGACCGCCGATGCGGCCGTTGAGAAGCTGACAGCCGCCTATCCCGACGCCAAGGTCTGGGGCCGCTCCTGCGACCTCACCTCACTCGAAGCCGTGACTGAGGCCTTTACCCAGGCTGCAGCCGACATGGGCGGCTTGGACACGGTCGTCAACAATGCCGGTATTTCCCAGCGTTCACCCCTCTTGGACTACACGGCCGAGGAGTTCGCCAAAGTTATGGACCTCAACGTCGTCGCCGTCTTTAACGGCCACCGGGCAGCCGCTAAGATTATGACCGAGGCTGGCCACGGCGGCACCATCACCACCACGAGCTCAATGGTCGCCAAGTACGGTCAGCCCTCTGGCGTCGGTTACCCCACGTCCAAGTTTGCCGTCAACGGCATGGTCCAGTCGCTCTCGCGCGAGCTCGCCCCCATGGGTATTCGCGTCAATGCTGTCGCACCTGGCGTAACCAAAACCGATATGGTCGCCAACCTGCCCGAAGAGGTTATTAAGCCCATCGTCGCCACCATTCCGCTGGGTCGCATGGGCGAGCCCGAGGATGTCGCCAACGCCTTTGTTTTCCTGGCGAGCGACATGTCCTCCTACGTCACGGGCGCCGTGCTCCCCGTCGACGGAGCCGCCCGCTCCTAGGGAGCCACAAGCTTTGGCTTCAAGCCTCAACATAGCTCAACCAAAAAGGCGCGCCGTCTGCATCAACCGCAGGCAGCGCGCTTTCTCTTGTTATGAAAGGGAAACTATGTCCCAGTATTTCGGATCAGAACGGGGCACGGTTTTCCCCAGGACCTCCTTGCGGAAACTGCGTCCCGTTTTGAACGCCGATTCTGGGATACCGTTTCCGCAACGGGTCTCTCGCGGAAACTGCATCCCACTCTGAGCGCCCATTCCGGGACACAGTTTCCCAACGGCCCCCGTTTCGGAAACCACATCCCGTTCCGAGCCTTCAAAGCGGGACGCGGCTTCCCCGAGAGAGTATCGACTACTTGCCGTCGTCGTCCTCGGCTTCTTCTCTTGCATAGAGCTCCAGCATGCGGCGGCGGTATTCGTGCACGGCGAGCTTGGCGCGCTCCAGGCGGCGGCGTTCACGCGGAGTCAGCTCGGACGGGTCAATCTCGTCTCCATAGGTCTTATCGGCAAGCAGGTGCGCCGCGTCCACGATGCGGGCATCGATGTGGCCGCTCGCTGCCTCTGCGGAAAGACGCTCGGCAATCGTATCGAGCGTAGGCAGGCCCTCGGATACGCGACCATGTCCATGCGAGGTCAGCAGCTCGTGCTCGCGTGCGAGCAGGCTCGCCAAATCGTGATGGGCGCGCAGGATGTCGAGCGCATCGGATGGATGCACGGCAACCTCTGCCACGGCAGCGACCGGTGCAGCGTCGACCACGCGGTAGAAGAGCTGCGCGAGCAATGGCATCAAGAACACTGTGATGGCGCCGGCGGCAACCATGACCGACGCAATATCTTGCGACAGCGCGCCCGCGTTGACGGCAACGCTCGTCACGGCAACGATAATCGGCAGCGCCGTGGTGCAGTACAGGGCCACGGTTATGCGACCATACGCCGAAACGTCGCGCGTCGCAGGACAAATGCTCATAGAGATGAGAATGGGCACGGCGCGAATGATCAGCAACGCCACGATAAAGCCCGCGAGCAGCCCGGGGCGCGACGCTACGGCCGTCAGGTCGATCTTTGCGCCCGATACGGTAAAGAACACCGGAATCAAAAAGCCGTAGGCCAGGCCGTCGAGCTTGGTCTCGAGCGTATGGTTGCCCTCGGGGATGATATAGCGCAGGACAAAGCCGGCGGCAAAAGAACCCAACACGATGTCGAGATCAAAGACGGCCGAGAACGCCACGAGCGTGACCAGGATGAGCACCGTCAGGCGCACGAAGGTCTGCGACGTGGTGTCGGCGCGCTCCTCGACAAACGCAAAGAAGCGGCTGCCGACGCGCTTGGAGCGGCTTGGGACCACGGCCAGCAACACGCAAACCACCGCAAACAAGCCAAGGATTACGAGCGTTTGGATGCCAGTGCGAGCAGACAGCAGCACCGACATGGCGAGCACGGGACCGAGCTCGCCCCAAGTGCCATACGCGAGAATCGAGTCACCAACACGCGTGCCGGTGAGCGAGCGCTCGCGCATGATGGGCACGAGCGTGCCGAGCGCCGTAGAAGTGAGGGCAAGCGTCACGGCGATACCGTCGAAATGACTGACCGAGAACCACGGGGTAAAGCGCACGGCAAGCCAGGCGATACCAAACGTGACGACCCACGTCGCCAAGCCGTAGCGCCCCTCGACGCCCGTGATGCTCTTGGGGTCGATCTCAAAGCCGGCAAGCAGGAACAAAAAGGCCAGACCGAGCTCGGACACAAGCGAGACCTCGGCATCTACATGGATGACGCCGAGCATATGGGGTCCCAGCACCGCGCCGAGCACAAGCAAAAAGACGGTCTCGGGAACGGGTTTTCCGGGGATCGCCGAAGCGATGAAGGGGCTTGCAAAGGCCACGAGCGCGATGATGGCGAGTGAAACGAATGCCATGTGATGCCTTTCTCTTGTTTGCGCTTCACTGTAGCACCCTCGCCGTCCTCAACGCGCCACGAGCTGTCGTATCATAGTGAGGTTTACAAACATGTGGCTCAAGGCGACCGCAGGGCAGACCCCGCAAACCGACCGCTGCCGCATACCGTACCGTACGCCCAACCGATCAGGAAGGCAGGAACCAATGGTCTCTCGTATCTACGTGGAGAAGAAACCCGGGTTCGACGTCGAGGCTCAGCAGCTCAAGGGCGAGCTGACCGAAATTCTCGGCATCAAGGGCATCGAGGCCCTGAGGATCATCAACCGCTACGACGTCGAGGGCATCGACGAGGAGCTTTTCCGCTCCTGCGTGCCGACCGTCTTTAGCGAGCCCCAGGTCGATGTGACCTACGACGAGCTCCCCGCAAGCGATGGCGCCGTCTTTGCCGTCGAATTCCTGCCTGGCCAGTTTGACCAGCGCGCCGACTCCGCCAGCGAGTGCGTGCAGCTCATCAGCCAGGGCGAGCGCCCCGCCGTGCGCTCCGCCAAGGTCTATATGATCTCGGGTGCTCTGGACGAAGCCGCCATCGAGGCCATCAAGCACTACGTGGTGAACCCCGTCGAGGCGCGCATCGCCTCGCTCGACCTGCCCGAGACGCTGCACATGGAGACCCCCGAGCCCCAGCCCGTCGAAGTGCTCGACGGCTTCCGCGAGCTCGATGAGACCGGCCTTGCCGCCTTTATCGCCGATCGCGGCCTTGCCATGGACGAGGCGGACATCGCCTTCTGCCAGCAGTACTTCCGCGATGAGGACCGCGACCCCACCATCACCGAGATCCGCGTGATCGACACCTACTGGTCCGACCACTGCCGTCACACCACCTTCGGCACCGTCCTGGATGACGTGACGATCGACGACGCCGTGGTGCAGCAGGCCTTCGACCGCTACATGGAGATGCGCCACGAGCTCGGTCGCGACGCCAAGCCCGTCTGCCTCATGGACATGGGCACCATCGGCGCCAAATACCTTAAGAAGACCGGCGTCATGACCGATGTCGACGAGTCCGAGGAGATCAACGCCTGCACCGTCAAGGTGAAGGTCGATGTCGACGGCGAGGACCAGGACTGGCTGTTCCTGTTTAAGAACGAGACCCACAACCACCCGACCGAGATCGAGCCCTTCGGCGGTGCCGCCACCTGCGTGGGCGGCGCCATCCGCGACCCGCTCTCGGGCCGCAGCTACGTGTACCAGGCCATGCGTGTCACCGGCGCCGGCGACCCCACCGTCCCCGTGTCCGAGACGCTCGAGGGCAAGCTGCCGCAGCGCAAGCTCGTAACCACCGCTGCCGCCGGCTACTCCAGCTACGGCAACCAGATCGGCCTTGCCACCGGCCAGGTCAACGAGCTCTATCACCCCGGCTACGTGGCCAAGCGCATGGAGGTCGGCGCCGTCGTGGGCGCTACCCCGGCAAACCACGTGCGCCGCGAGTGCCCCGCCCCCACCGACAAGATCATCCTGCTGGGCGGCCGCACCGGCCGTGACGGCATCGGCGGTGCCACCGGCTCCTCCAAGACCCAGAATACTGAGTCCATCGAGACCTCGGGCGCCGAGGTCCAGAAGGGCAACGCCCCGGTCGAGCGCAAGCTGCAGCGCCTCTTCCGCCGCGGCGACGCCTGCCGCCTGATCAAGCGTTGCAACGACTTTGGCGCCGGCGGCGTCTCGGTCGCCGTAGGCGAACTTGCCGACGGCCTGTATGTCGACCTGGACACCGTGACCAAGAAGTACGACGGCCTGGACGGCACCGAGCTCGCTATTTCCGAATCCCAGGAGCGTATGGCCTGCGCCGTCGCCGACGGTGACGTCGAAGAGTTCATGGGCTACGCCGCCGAGGAGAACCTGGAGGCGACCGTTATCGCCGAGGTTACCGCCGAGCCGCGCATGCGCATGGCCTGGAACGGTGTCGCCATCGTCGACCTGTCCCGCGAGTTCCTCAACTCCAACGGTGCACCCAAGCACCAGGTCGCCCATGTGTGCGCCCGCAGCGTATGGCAGCCCAGCTGGGCCGGCACCACGCTTGCCGAGCGCATGACCTCGCTTGTCACCGACCTCAACGTTGCCTCCAACAAGGGCCTTTCCGAGCGCTTCGACTCCACCATCGGTGCCGCAACCGTGCTTATGCCCTTTGGTGGCAAGACGCAACTCACCCCCAGCTCGGCCATGGTCGCCAAGTTCCCCGTGGACGGCGAGACCACCACGGCGAGCGCTATGGCATGGGGCTTCAACCCATACCTGATGGAAGCCGACCAGTTTGCGGGCGCCTACCTGTCCGTGGTCGAGTCCATCGCCAAGCTCGTGGCCGCCGGCTTTGAGCACAGGCGCGCCTACCTCTCCTTCCAGGAGTATTTCGAGCGCCTGCGCACCGAGGCAGAGCGCTGGGGCAAGCCCATGGCCGCCGTCCTGGGCGCCCTCATGGCCCAGGTCGACCTGGGTGCCGGTGCCATCGGCGGCAAGGACTCCATGAGCGGCTCGTTTGAGGACGAGGCCGGCGAGCTCAATGTTCCGCCGACTCTGATCAGCTTCGCTGTTGCCGTGGGCAAGGCCGCCCGTGCCGTCTCGCCCGAGTTCAAGGGCCTGACGCATCGCGTCGTGCGCATCGCCCCCGCCACCTATGGCGAGGACTACCGCCCCGACGCTCAGCAGCTGCTCGCCGCGTTTGACGCCGTCGAGGCGCTCACCGCCACCGGTAACGCCCTGGCCGTCTCCACGCCCGGCTACGGCTGCGGTGCCGAGAGCCTCTTTAAGATGTGCGTCGGTAACCAGATCGGTATCGAGCTTGCCGAGGATGTAGACGTGGAGAGCCTCTTCACCCCGCTTTACGGCAGCTTTATCGTCGAGCTCGCCGAGGACGCCGAGCTGCCCGAGGTCGCCGACGGCGTTGTCGTCGAGCCCCTGGGCACCACCGTCGAGGGCTATGTCATCGACACCGGCTCCGAGGTCATCGAGCTCGCCGAGCTCCAGGAGGCATGGGAGAGCGGCATCGAGGGCGTCTTCGCCTACCGCAGCGCCGGCGAGACCCCCGAGGTCGAGACCATCGACTTCCGCGCCAAGGATATCCACGTGTACGGCGGCGCCAAGATCGCCCGTCCGCGCGTGATCATCCCCGTGTTCCCCGGCAACAACTGCGAGTACGACAGCGCCCGCGCCTTCCGTGCCGCCGGTGCCGAGGCCGACACCTTCGTGATCAACAACCTCACGCCCGAGGCCGTCGCCGAGAGCACCCACGAGCTTGCCCGCCGCATCCGTGCAAGCCAGATCGTCATGATCCCCGGCGGCTTCTCGGGCGGCGACGAGCCCGACGGCTCCGCCAAGTTCATCACGGCGTTCTTCCGCGCTCCCGAGGTCACCGAGGCAGTCCGCGACCTGCTCAAGGCCCGCGATGGCCTGATGCTGGGCATCTGCAACGGCTTCCAGGCCCTGATCAAGCTCGGTCTGGTGCCCTACGGCGACATCGTCGACGCCACGCCCGATGCGCCCACGTTGACGTTCAACACCATCGGTCGCCACCAGAGCCGTCTGGTGCGCACCCGCATCTCGTCCAACTTGTCCCCGTGGCTGTCGCAGTGCAGCCTGGACGACCCCTACACCGTCGCCATCAGCCACGGCGAGGGCCGCTTTGTCGCCAATGACGAGGTACTCGCCCAGCTGATCGCCAACGGCCAGGTCGCCACGCAGTACGTGGGCGAGGACGGCAAGCCCAGCATGGATCTCTCCGTCAACCCCAACGGCTCTGCACTCGCCATCGAAGGCATCACGAGCCCCGACGGCCGTGTCCTGGGCAAGATGGGCCATGCCGAGCGTCGCGGCGACAACCTGTACCGCAACGTGCCCGAGCATGTCCCCGGCGACAAGTTCATGCCGATCTTTGAGAGCGGCGTAGCCTACTTCGCCTAAAGCTTTCCCATCGGGTACAATCCCCTCGGGTAACAACACCCGCCACCGGCACCCCCGGTGGCGGGTTCTTTTTTTGCTTCGCGCATACAGGAAGGACATCATGCAAAGCCGCAAGCCGTATCTCGCCACCCTGCCCGGACTCATCCTGGGCTGCCTTGTTTGCTGTGCACTCTGGGGGTCGGCCTTCCCCTGTATCAAAATCGGCTACGCACTCTTTGGTATCCCAACGCACGACGGCGCCTCGCAGCTGCTCTTTGCGGGCTTGCGCTTCACGCTTGCCGGCGCCCTGGTTATCGTTGGGATGAGCGCGGCCCAACGCCGCCCCCTCATTCCGCAGGCTCGCGACATCAAGCCCATCTTTGTCTTGTCGCTCTTCCAGACTATCGGGCAGTACTTCTTTTTCTATCTGGGCCTCTCGCGCGCCAGCGCCATGTCGAGCTCCATCATCGAGGCCAGCGCCAACTTCCTCGCAATCCTCTTTGCCGCCCTGGCATTTCACACCGAGAAGCTCAATACGGCCAAGGTGCTTGGCTGTGCGCTGGGCTTTGCCGGCGTCGCGCTCGTCAACCTCTCGGGCGCAGATGGCACCTTTGGTTTCAGACTCGATGGCGAGGGCTTTATCCTAGCCTCCACTGTTGCGGGTGCTCTTTCGACCTGCCTGATCGGCATCTTCTCGCGCAAGCACGACGGTGTTTTGCTTGCCGGCTGGCAGTTTTTAGTCGGCGGCCTGGTCCTCACCGCCATCGGCTTTTTGATGGGCGGTGCGCTCTACCCTACTGCGATCGTCCCTGCCATCGCGCTCATCATCTACATGGCGCTTATCTCCGCGGTCGCCTACTCGCTGTGGTCGCGCCTGCTTGCCGTCAACCCCGTCAGCCGCGTCTCGGTCTTTGGGTTTATGAACCCCGTCTTTGGTGTGGTGCTGAGCGCGCTGCTGCTCGGCGAGGGCGCTGGCACGAGCCCCGTTACCGTCATCGTTGCCCTGCTGTTGGTCTGCGCCGGCATCATCATCGTCAACAGGCCCAAAAAGGCCTAGCGAGCTCACCTTTTTAGAGAGGGCGTTCGCACACTTCAGCTTAATGGAGCACACTGGTTCTCGTTGATTTCGTACCGAGCCGCGGCGGCAGACGCTCGTCTTGCCGCACCGCGCCTGGGCGTTATGGCCGGTGGCCCCCGCAAACGCAAAAAGAGCGCACGACCATCGCAACAGTCGTGCGCCCTTTTTCTAGCGTATCTGGACGCCGGCTTTCTTTTTCTCGGCCTTGACGCGGTAGAGCTCCGCATCGGCAGCGCGAAGCAAGTCTTGCCAGGTATCGACACCATCACCGACCCGTGCATAGCCGATGGACATCCGCAACAGATACGGAACCTCGGCACGAGCGAGCTCGTCGTTAATCGCCGAACACAGGTCTATGATGTCCTGTTCCGCTGCCGCCTTTTGAAGCACCACGAACTCATCGCCGCCATAACGTGCGATAAAGCCACCAGACGCCGAGCAGACCTCTTTGAGCGTAGCAGATATGACCTGGAGAGCATGGTCGCCCTCCACATGTCCATACCGGTCGTTAATCTGCTTAAAGCCGTCGGCATCCATCATAAGCAGATACACATCTTCGGCCTGATCCACATTTGAGAAGAGCGACAGCATATAGGTCTCAAAACGGTTGCGATTGTTAAGGCCAGTCAACGGGTCGGTCGAGATCAGCTGCTCCTGGTAGATGATGTAGAGCAGCAGGATGCTCAGCGTTATACCGACGCAAAGGCCCGGTACCGAAAACAAAACCTGGAAGGTACCGCCCACCAGAGCGGGAACCGCAAAAAAGGCGAGGGTGCGATAAATGGCCTTCTTTTGCAGGCTTTCGACTTTTCGAGCCTGAGTAAAGGCATGCAAGGACGTATATATGATGTAGCAGTAGCTCACGATAGGTTGAATCATATAAAGCGCTCCGCGACGATATACGCCCTGCGCATCGATATAGAACATAGTGTGCGTCCAGTAGCTGGTAAATGCCAGCACGACCACCAATACGGTTGGCAACGTCACGATCGCAACCCTATAGCGCGCGGTCAAAAGGCGAGAGCCCTGCACTGTCTCGGAATAGAAAAACCAAATGAGGCACGCGATGGCGAACAGCGAAAACGAGACCGCGTTGGAAATCCAGTTGGCCGTGATGCCTACAGGAGCGCTCACGCCGTCCGAGAGCGTCCAGATCATATCGAAGAAAATGTAGGCAGCAGAGGTGTAGCCGAGCATGCTAAACAAGAGCTGCTGGGTACTCGAGAACAAGGAGCGACGGCTTCGCGCGGCAAGCCCGATAAGAACTATCATGCATAGCAGGAATATCTCAATCTTGAGTGCCTTAACCACTAGACGCCATCCCTTCAATACTCAAGTGGTCAGAATCGCCCGATTCGAGTCTGGGCAACAAACACCCCCTACTCCGCAGGGGTAAGGGGAATAATAGCAGAGCGCCCGAACGCCACTGCAAGACAGCTTTCGTTCGGGCGCTCAAACGGCGCGAATTGCACACGCCGGCTTGATTGACTCGCGTCGACGATTACTCGCCGTCGATGTCGGTCGCGACGGCCTCCTCAATAGCCTCGACGCCTTCGACCGACAGATCCTCTTTGCCGTGGCAGAACTTCTTATCGACCCAGCCGGTCAGGATCGGAGCCATGATTGCCGTGATGATGACGGCGGTGGCGATCTGGGCGTACGCGGTGGGCGCAAGTTCGGCGTAGCGCGGTGCGACCTCGGCGAGGGCGACCGGCGTGGTCATAGCCGTGCCGGCGATAGTGGAGCAGGCAACGGCCGCCTTGCCGTTACCACCGCACAGGCGCTCGAACGCAAAGGTGATGGGGCCGACGATAAAGAGCGTGATGAGGCCCAGCAGGATGCCCGAAATACCGCCGGTGATAAAGCTCGAAAGGCTCATGGATGCACCGAGCTGAAAACCGATGACAGCGATCGCGGGATTGGCGCCGGGGACCAGCAGGTTCTTGATGAACGGGAAGAGGTTGCCCAGAACCATGCCGATAACAAGCGGCAGGATGGAGCCGACGATGGTGCCGACGGGGATGTTGGCGAGACCCGAGACACCGAGGATGATCATGGTGACGGCGGGGCCGGCCGTAAAGAACAGGATACCGACGGCGCCCTGCTCGGACTCGTCGCCGAACTCGCCCATGATGCCCGTATAGAGCGCCATGTTGCAAAACGTAATGCCGCCGATGATTGAGACCGAGCTCAGGCCCAGGAAGTTGTCGTTAAAGAAATATGCCACACCCAAGCCAAGGGCGGCCGCAACAACAAGCTTGGGGATCAGTACGACGATGCCGGTCTTGATGGCGCCCGGCGTGGACTTAAAGCTGATGCCGGCACCCACGAAGAGCAGGATCGCAGCGACGATGGTATTGGAGCCGCCGCGGCAGGCAGCCGTAAAGAAGCCGCCGATCTCAAAGACCTGCGGACAGAAAGTGTTGAGCAAAAGGCCAACAATCATGGGATAGATCATGATGTCGCCCGGGATACGCGGTACCTTGAATTTCTTTTGCTCGTTGGCGGTCGCTTCCTGTGCCATGAAACTCCCATTTCCGCTGACGCAGAACAAAAGCCCACGTCACGCTTTGCTACAGTAAAGTTTGACCATGGTACCAGAAGAAGCAGACCGGCTCGGTGAGAAATTCGATTCGTTGGGCCGGGACGCTAAGCGCGCCCTTGCTTTTATACAAGGATTAAAACGATATAGAACACGATGCCCGAGACGCAGCACCACAACATCGACTTTGTCTTGATTGCCACCGCCACGACACCGGCAGCCGCAATCCAGGAAATCAAGCCCTGCCACAAGCCGGCGTCGAAAGCGCCAGGGCTTATCAAATCGTTAGCGACCAGCGCCGCAAAGGCGGCGGGCGGAATATAACCCAAGGCCTCGGTAACGCGGGGCGACAGCGTTCTCCCGCGCAAGGCAAACGCCGGGGCAATGCGGAAAAACGCGATAGCCGCCCATGACGACAGCCACAGGACCAAAAACTCATTAACGGGCATCGCGAGCGCCCCTTCCTTCGGCGAAAGCATCGCACGCAAGCGCCGCGGCAACACCGACGAGCACGCTTGCCGGCACGGCGATATTCGTCCACCCCAAGAACTTGCATATGGCGACAGACACCGCAGCCATAACGGCAGCCACGACATTGCCGCGCGACAGCCTCTGCGAAAAGAGCAGGCAGATAAAGAGCGAGGTGCAGACAAAGCCAGCAATAGCGGTGGGGACATCGACAACGGCGCCTACAACGGCGCCCATCGTGCACGAAACGCCCCATGTCGCGATGAGGATCGCGTTGAGCGCAAAGGACTCGCGCGGGCCCCAATCCTCCCCTTCAACCAACTTGGCAAGCGAGATGCCATATGCCTCCTCGGTAAGCGTCGCGGCAACAGCCAGCGTCTGACGCTTCGAGGCACCCCTCAGATGGGGCGCGATTGATGCCGAATAAAGTGCAAAGCGCGAGGAGATTGCGGCCACACTTGCGACAATCGATGCCGCAGGCACACCTGCCAGCCACAGATTGCAGACCATAAACTGGCCGCTACCCGTCACAAACGTGCTGCTCAGAGCAAAAACCATCCAGGGCTCCATTCCCGTCTGCGCCATAATCATTCCGCACGGCGCGCCTATCGCAACATAGGTAAGCATCACCGGCCAGACGGTTTTAACGATTTTGAGCACCATAGCGTTCCTCGTCCCGACAAGATTTCCGAGCCGCATTCAACGACGCGGCAGAATCATCGCCCGGTGGCAACCGAGTTCACCTACAATTGCCACCGGATCGAAAGACACAGCTTTTTAGGAAGTCATTATGACAGTTATCGATCGGGGCCGGGCGACCGCGGCCTTCAAACGCTATACCGATGCTTACGATGCCGCCAATCCACGTATCGCGCTCAAAATCGAGCATACGTACCACGTTGCCGAGGCATGCGATGCCGTGGCGCGCGAGCAGAGCTGGTCGACAGAGGATATTGACCTGGCCTGGCTTTGCGGCCTGTTACACGATATGGGACGCTTTGAACAGTTGCGGCGCTGGGACACCTTTAAGGACGCCGAGAGTATGAGCCACGCAGCATTGGGCGTCGGGGTCCTCTTTGGCGAGAACCCCGCCGATGCGCCCGCCGTAACGAGCATCCGCGACTTTATCGATGACCCGGCAGAAGATGAGCTCATCCGCGCGAGCATCGCCTATCACAGCGACTTTCGCCTGCCGGCACAACTCGACGAGCGTACACGGCGCTTCTGCGATATCGTGCGCGATGGCGACAAGATCGACATTATGCGCACCATCGCCGACAGCACCGTCGACACTATCCTCAAGGTGGACGAGGACGCATTTCTTGCCAGCCACTTCTCGGCACCGACGCTGGCTGCCTTTGACGAGCGCCGCTGCGTCGCACGCGATGAACGCGACGAGCCCGCAGACTACCTGGTGGGGCTCATCTGCTTTATGTTTGAGCTCGTCTATCCAGCGAGCCGCACGCTGGCGCGCGAGCAGGGCGATATCTACCGCCTGCTCGACGCGCCCTTTGGCATTACGTGCCCCTTTACCGATCCCGCCACGCAAGCGACCTGGGAACGCCTAAAGGACGAGATGCGCTACTGGCTGGCGCGCGCCTAGCGCTCAAGCTGGGCCAGCAGCTCCTCGGCGACCTCGACGGCATCGCCGACAACCTTATACTGGGCAGCACCAAAGATGGGGGCATCCGGGTCCTCGTTGATGGCGATAATGCACTCCGCCCCACCGATGCCGGCAAGATGCTGGATGGCGCCCGAAACACCGATACTCACGAGAAGCTTGGGCGAAACCGATACGCCCGTCTGGCCAATCTGGTGGCGATACTCCAACCAGCCGGCCTCCACGACAGGTCGCGTGCAGCCAAGCTCGGCACCCAGAGCCTCGGCGAGCCTTCGCATCAGCGGCAGGTTTTTCTTGGAACCAATACCGCGACCCACCACGACCAGGCGCTCGGCATCGGCAATTGATGCCTGCTGCCCCCACTCCTCGGCGGGAATCGAGATCTCGACACGAGCCTTAGCATCATCCGCAAGCGATATCTGGGTGATCGTGCCGGAGCGGCCGTAGTCAAAGTCGGGCGCCTTAAAGATGCCGGGACGCACCGTTGCCATCTGAGGACGATGATTGGGGCAGACGATGGTGGCCATCAGGTTGCCGCCAAACGCCGGACGCGTCTGTTGCAGCAGCCCCGTCTCCGTATCCATCGAAAGTACGGTGCAGTCAGCCGTAAGGCCCGTCTGCAAACGCACGGCAACGCCGGGTGCCAATTCGCGGCCAAAGGCGGTCGCACCGTACAGAATGGCCTCGGGCTTGCGCTCTGCCACCAAATCGCAGATCAGCCGGGCGTAAACCTCCGCATCGTTCTGGCGCAGGCGCTCGTCGCGACAGACCAGGACCTCGTCTGCACCGGCGCAAACCAGATGCTCCAGGTCACCGAGAGAGCTCTCGGGGCTCATGCCGACCAATGCCACCAGACGGCAACCACGAGCATCGGCAAGCTCGCGGCCCTTGCCCATGAGCTCATAGGCAACGGGAGTCACCGTATCGTGCTCGTCGGTCTGCACGAATACCCAAATGTCTCGATATGCATCAAGGTCCACCGCGCCAGCAGCCTCGTCACGCTCAATCGAGATGGCGATGACGGGGCAGGCGTCGACGCACCCACCGCACAGGATACAGCCGTCGGTTACGCGGGCGCAACGGTTGGGCCGCTCGCCTTCCACTACAATGCCGCCCGAGGCACAGGCGCGAACGCAGCGACCGCAGCCGATACAGGCTTCGCTATCGATAATCAGTCCGCTCATCTATGCCATCCCCTCGATAATCTTGGCAAGTTTTACCGCCTGCTCGGACGCCGTTCCCTCAACGGCCTCGCACGTTTGATCACGGTCGGGCACAAACGAGCGCACGACCTGCGTCGGTGATCCGGCAAGGCCACAACGCGAGGGATCGGCGTTCACGTCGGCGGCACTGATCACGCGCACGTCCGCCTCCTCTGCCGCACGAATACCGGCAATACTCGGCATACGCAACTGGCCAATCTCCTTGGCGGTCGTCATCGCGCACGGCATCTCAAGATGCACCGTCTCCTCGCCGGCATCGCATCCGTGAACGAGCGCCAGCGAGCCACAGGTCGTAAAGCCCGCGCTCTGCACGCAACTCACGTCGGTCACGCAGGGAATCTCAAAGGCACCGGCAAGCTCGGGACCAATCTGGGCCGTATCGCCATCCACCGCCATCTTGCCGCAGATGAGCAGGTCGAAGTCCTCGTCGAGCGCCTCGATGCCGCATTTGAGAGCATAGGTGGTCGCCAGGGTATCGGCACCTGCAAAGGCGCGATCGGTCAGCAGCAGCGCGTCATCGGCGCCTCGAGCGATGCAGTCGCGCAGCAGCGATTCGGTCGCGGGGATGCCCATCGACACCACCGTCACGCGCACGTCCATGCCAAAGCCGATAAAGTCGTCCTTCAGCGCCAGCGCGCATTCTAGGGCACTTGCATCGAAGGGATTAATGACCGCCTGCTTGCCATCGCGCACGATGGTATTGGTCTTGGGGTCCATCTTGACCTCGGTGCTGCCCGGCACCGCCTTGACGCACACCACCATATGGAAATCGCTCATCTTCACGCGCCCCCTTTCTGGACGAGCTCATCCAAGAGCTTCTCCGAAAACAGGTTACCGCGACCCAGCTGCCCGTCGGGATCGAGCTGGAGCTTGAGCCGCGCCGACTCGACCATGGCCTCGTGACCGTACATCGTCTCCAAGAAGCCCGCCTTGATCTTGCCGACGCCATGCTCGGCAGAAACGGCACCGCCCATGGCCGTGACCTCGGAAGCCCACTGGGCAAACAACTCGCCACCGCGACGGTAATCCTGTGCATCGCGCGGCAGGATGTTCACATGCAGATGGTTGTTGCCGATATGTCCCCAGGCGGCAGACTCAAGCCCGCTTTCGGCCAGCGTACGGCGATAGAGGGCCACGACATCGGCCAGGCGCGCGTTGGGCACCGACATGTCCGAGCCCAGTTTGGTGATGGTGGGATCCGTACGGCGACGCTCGTCGATGAGCATGTTGACGCTCTCGGGCACCGCGTGGCGGAAGAACCGCTGGCACTCGCGATCGACCTCGGTGCGCGCGACCCATGTCGCATCGTCGCGGCCACCCGCAAACTCGAGCACCCATCCCAGGTGGTACAGTTCCTCGGTCGCCTGGGCCTCGTCATCGCAGTCGAGCTCCACGTAGACACAGACCTTGGCCTCTTTGTCGAGCGACGGCAGCGAGGCGAACGCGGTCGACTGCTCACGCTGACGACGCAGGATATCCAGGGCGCCCGCATCGAAATATTCGATGGCAGCCGCGTGGGACAGGACGGGACGCACAGAATCGGTAAAGGACACGGCCTTGTCTTCGCTATCGAAAAAGCAGCTCACACCCCAAACGACCGCAGGCGCCGCCTGCAGGGCAATCTCGAGCTCGGTGATAACGCCGAGCGTGCCGCAAGCACCGATAAAGAGGTCGATGGCGTCCATTTCGTCCGCAACGAAATAGCCTGAGGCATTTTTTGTCTTGGGCATGGTATATCCGGGAAGATCGAGTTCGAGTGCACGGCCCGCTGCCGTCACGAGCGACAGGTGGCGGCCCTGGGCAAAAGCCTCGCCGCGCTGAAGCTCAAGCAAATCGCCATCAGCCAGCGCGACGTGGAGTCCCGTGATATGTGGGCGCATGGGGCCGTAAGCGTAGCTGCGGGCGCCGGAGGCGTTGCATGCCGCCATGCCGCCCAGACAGGCAGACGTCTCGGTGGGATCGGTGGGAAAGAACTGCTCGGGGGCCTCTTGGAACTCCTCGTAGGCCTCAAGCGATGCCTGGTCCCAACCAGCAGTCGGCAGCACCTTCTTGCTCAGCTGCTTGCGCAGCTCCGAGAGCACAACGCCCGGCTCCACGCGCAGCAGAAATTGGCCTTGTTCATCGCGACGAAGGCCCAAGTAGCGATTCATACGGGAAGTATTGAGGATATGCCCGCCGTGGGGCACGGCACCGGCGGCAAGGCCGGTTCGGGCGCCCTGAACCGTTACCGGGACACGCTCGGCATGGAGCTTTTCCAAAATGGCACGGACCTCGTCTTCCGTTGTCGGAAACGAGATGCTCGAGGCCTCGCCCGATGCGCGAGACTCATCGCGACCATACTCTTCGAACTCGTCGGTGAAGGGTTTAATGGTTGCAGACACGCGAACTCCCCCTTTAGCTAACTACAGTGTTTGCAGGGAGATGTTACCGCATCGTTTCGTCGACGTGTTCGAGACCGTCTCCATAATTGGCGTTTTTTACGTTCGTGTAATTCGGTGAGCGGCTGGATTTCCTCGACAGACGATGCTTTTGACACATATCTCCCTGCCGTCGCCGATCGCTCGATTGTCGCTCGAAAAAAGTTGAAGTATTTTTTGCCGCCTTTTATCTGCGAAGACGCCAATCCGTCAAGCATTTGGTCAGAAATTGGTCAAGTAGCGGCTGATACGGTCGGCGTCGACAGCCAAAACCGATAGAAGTTTTGGCCCAGAAGCAGGGAGGTTCCCATGGCATATTACTGGCCCCAGTACGGCATCGCCATCGAAGTCGACGACGATCCCCATCTCCTGCCTTTCGACGAAGAGGCATTCCCCGATACGGCGGTCTACCACGTTACCACCGATGTGATCTGCGACCCCGAGTCGTTCTCGGCGCTCGCCCACCACATCGCGCATATCCACGACATCGAGCTCCCTCCCGACTTCGAAGAGCTCGTCTACTCGCGCCGCCTGATGCTTCACATGCTCTTTGGAGCGGATCCGTCCACCTTTGCGCGTGTCTATACCGCCAAGGATGCCGCATGAGCGTGAAGAAGCCACCCCACTTTGCAGGCCTGGGGCATCACAAGAAGCTCATCGTTGCCTGCCTGGCCATCGTCTGCGCCTTTGTCGCCGTAGGACTATACGCTTGGCAGTCGCAGCCCGTACCCGAGGCGGGCGCTTCGGTTACGACGGCCGAGGGCAAAACGCGCCAGGAAATCCAAGATGAGCTCGACGCCATCGTCCGCGACAACATGATGACGATTTCGGTCGCGCCGGTCGCTCAGTTGCAGGAGGACGGCAAGCTGCGCGTCAACGTGCAAAACGTCCAAGACAATAAATTTCCCCAGCGATTCCGCGTCATCCAAAACGACGAGACCATGTACGAATCCGGTGTGGTCGAGACCGGCAAGACAATCGAGACGTGCCCCGCCGGCGACATCAAAGAAGGCGAGGCGTACATCGAGATCCAGGCACTCGATGCCAAGACCCTCGACAGCCACGGCAATCCGACACGTGTCAAGGTACGGGTTGAGCAAGCCGAGAACTAGCTTTCCGGCCGACGCGGCACCGCACGCAATTCACCAGCATTCGTCCAATCATCGCGGGGACGGCCCGCGGCGAATAGAAAGGAACGACCATGGACATCACCAGGAACATGAACGGAGCCAGAGCGCTCGTCGTGGGCGCAGGGCTCGCGCTCGCGCTCGCAATGGGCGTCGCCCCGACGCCAGCTATGGCAGCCGGGCGCGTTGGAACCACGAAAGTAATGGTCAGGACCGAGATCGACAACGTTGAGTTCAAAGTTCCGACGGTTATTCCCTTCGTCGCCAAGGCCGACGGCACGCTTCAGGGCCCCTCTGAAGACGCGACCACCATCGACAATCATTCGGCCTACGGCATCCATGTCACCAACATGAAGATCGACGCCATGAACACCTGGACCATTGCTGCCGACGCCAAGGCCGGAACCGCACAGAACTCCATCGACTTTAAGGTCGGCCCCGACGGCGCACTCCAGAACGCCAGCGCCGCAATGCAGGGGACGGGCCTCGATCTTTCCAAGAATGCAGCCTTCGACATGGGCTACCAGGGCATTGCCGGCGGCACGGACAAAATTAAGCTCAAGACAAGCGGAAACGTCGCCCGCGTCACGCGCGACATCTTCCGCGTAACCGGCGAAGGCGATCAGGTTGCAACGATCACCTGGACGGTCGAGCCCGGTGCGCACACGGCATAAGGCCGTCGCCCTGGCCGCCGCCGTCGGCATCCTAGCGTTTGGGCCAGCCATGGCCTTTGCCCAGCAAGAACAAGCGCAGGCCGCCACACAAGTGACGGTCGACCTCTCGGAGCTCGACCGCGGCGACCGCGAGGAACCGTTGGCGCAGACAGGCGACAGACGATGGCTCTTGGCGGCAGGCGCCACAGCAGCAGGCGCGGGAACCGCCGGCCTCGGTCTACACATCAAACGCAGCCAGAAACAAAACACGGACAGGCCGCACTAAATTATCTAAGGAGACCCCATGGCATCGAAGAACCTTTTGCCCGTCGTCGCACTCTGCGGCGCGCTCGCAACCGGAACGCCTGTCGCCGCTTGGGCGACTCCCGCCATGGCAGACTCCTTACCAGCAGCCCTAAGCTCCGCACCAAATCCGTCGAGCGCCATTGCGTGCAAGCATTTTTCGATCGCACAGGCCGCAATCTCGACCTCGGGATGCCTTCGTCGTAATACGGACGGCTCGATAGTCGTGGATATCAATCGTTCGAACAAGGCAAACGGCTCCCAGGCGGGGTGCGCCGTCTGCACGTGGCGCTCGGTTGTGCTCGATGCAGATGGCGATCCATGCAATTTAGAGCTGCGCATCGACATCGCTTCGGTCGATGACTCGGCGAACGGAGCGAAGGTCGCCTTCGACGGTACGTTTTTTGAGAAAGGAGGCGGTATATGTCTGGGCTGCGCCGCCGCGAATGCAGACGACACGCAGCCCACCCTCTCATTCACGGCATCGTTGCGGCTGACCAAAGCCGGTACCGATGCCATCGCGGCGGGAGAAGCGTCCCTGCTGTTCTACGCCGTCAGCGCCAAAGACACAGACGCTCATTTCGAGAAGCCAGCCGGATCACTCAGCCTTACACGAGGGATAGAGGCAGGCCCTATTGAAATCGATGCCCACGCGCAAAGCAGGCAACGCATTCTTGCCGACCCGGCGCTTCTCGAAATGGAGTGGAACGGATCCGGAGCCATCGGAATTCTCCCCTCCGCGTTTGACGCCAAGACGCTCCCCTCAAACGACGAACCCATTAACGCAACCATACAAGAAGAGGGCGCGGACAAAGAAGCAGATGCGGGCGACACGCCGCCGCCGACAAACAGCGTCCCAGCTTCTTTCGAAGCACCGAATGAGCCCGCTACCGATCCAAACGATACCGAGCTCGCGGACAGTCTGGGGCTTGCTGATCCTCAAGAGATAGATGAAGGTAACTGCTGCGTGCTTGCCGCGCTCGACCACACAGAGGTCATCGACGCTGCGAACATCGAAGTTGCCGCCGCCAATCAGCCCGTCCGCAAGTCAGCCATCATCGCATTTCCTGAATCCATCGAAGTCGTCTTTTTGCCATCGGGCGAGGTCGTGGCCCCAACACTGCTCACCTTGTTGGGCGCCAAGAATACTCGAAACGAAATTAAAAAGGTCACAGTTGTTGACCCTGCAACCACCGCCAAGCTGCGTCTATACGCCGTTGCTCCAGACGGAGGCAAGACCTTGGAATTCGATGGTGACACACTCCTAGCCTGGCGACGTCTGGACATTATGCAAGACGTCTCGTACCAGATCGAGCTCGAAGGGTTTGATCGTGCCCGCGATGCCAATATCATTGCCGCGGCTATTGAATCCCCACAGCGGCTTATGACACTGCGCTTTGAATACTATCCCTATGTCCCGACAACCACCTGAGACTTAAATGCTGCGCGTCGTTGCTAATGCCACTTATATAACGTATTAGATGAGTCGCGATGTACCTCGCATTCCACTCTGCTACGATTGCCACGTTGGCATCAATACGGGAGGGCTCATGCCGGGCTTGGGAACAATCATCAACGTTGTGCTTTTGATTGCGGGCGGTCTTTTGGGATTAGCGGGCGGTCGCTTCATTACACCGCGCATCCAAGACACGCTCATGAAAGCATCGGGGCTGTGCGTCCTGTTTATCGGCCTGGGCGGCACCATGCAAAAGATGCTCATCATCGATGGAAAGGCACTAGCGACCACCGGTACCACCATGCTCATCGTCTCGTTCGCCCTCGGCTCGCTCATCGGCGAGGCCGTCAACTTGGAGGCCGCCATCGAGAACCTTGGCGAATGGCTCAAGCGCAAGACTGGCAGTGAGGGCGATAACGGGTTCACCAACGCTTTTGTCTCGACTTCACTTACCGTGTGCATCGGCGCCATGGCCATTGTGGGATCGATCCAGGACGGCCTGCTCGGCGACTGGTCAACGCTTGCCCTCAAGGGCGCACTGGACTGCATCATCGTCTGCACCATGACGGCGTCGCTCGGCCGCGGCTGCATTTTCTCCGCCCTGCCCGTCGCCGTGTTCCAGGGGACGATCACGCTGTTTGCCGGCGCACTCTCCCCCATCATGACCACGGCAGCCCTCGACAGCCTTTCGCTCGTAGGCTCCATGCTCATCTTCTGCGTCGGCGTCAACCTCATCCGTCCTCAGACCTTCCGCACGGCCAATATGCTCCCCTCCGTTGTCATAGCCGTCATCTACGCCCTCCTGTTCTAAATCTATCTACGCAGCGATATCTCGAACATCTGTTTGATGCTGTGCTATGATATGAGGTCACCGTAGCTGCGTTCGAGAGGAGGAGCGGTGGCCGACCAGGACATCAAGATGCTCATCGAGCGCATTATGGCCGAGGCCCGAACCCATCAGTCCGCCCGCTTCTCAAACGAAATCTATGCTGACGAGCCGATTCTCAAAACCGGTCGTCAGATGCAGAATTTCCTTCCCGACCAGTACCGCAAGATGCGCGAGATATCGCGCTGGCAGGATGACCCCAAGGGCGGCGCGGGACGTTGGCTTTCGGAAGCCGAGCTTTTTTACCGCCAGGGCCTGCTGATGGCCGACTTTGAGGATGACTGTCCCTACAACGGCACCTTTAAGTCGTACTTTCCCACCTACAACGCCATGAGCGACCGGCAGCTGCGCGGCTACTTTACCTGGCGCGCCCAAGTGCGCCGCGGGACCGTCGAGGAAACGTCTACGTCCTTTGCCTTTCTGTATCTCTATGAGCTGATTTGCGGCATCGGCGTAGATAATCCGCTCGATGGTTTTAACAAGATCAAGGCCTTTTGGGATGCCTACCGCGCCTTTGAGCCCGGCATCGACCGGTTTGCACGTGTGTGGTTGCAGGACTACGCCGTGTTCCACGGGCTCGACCCCAAGCTGCTTCGTGATTCTAAAACCGTCATGTTCGACAACGCCCTTATCGAGCTGCGGCGCGCGGCACGAGACCTTGTACCAGCACCGGCACCGTCCGGCCAGACCCCCAAGCGTCGCAAAACCTCCGAGCCCACGCTCCCCCTTCCGCCCGATGAGGTGCGCGAGGAGCGACTCATGGCCGCCATCAACGCCCTCTCCACGTACAACCTAAGTAACTCGCGGCTCGACCGCAGCCACCACCGCGATCTGCGCCACGTGGCATGCGCCGTGTATGTCCGCATGGCGCGCTACTATGACACGCACCGAAAGACAGGCATCGTGGCGAGTTTATTTGGGGAGGAGACGGCCATGCCCTACACCATGTTTGCCTCGGCCGTATTCTTTGCGCCCGAGCGCCACGAGGACTGCGAATACCGCCTGGATCCTATCCATATCTACCGTTGCCAAAACGGCTTTTGGGAATGCATGCGTATCCACGGTAGTAGGCAAAAGAGCAGCAAGCTCGGTGAAATGATGCGCGCCTGCGACCAACGCCTGCGCCTGGCGCTGGACCCCGCCCATCCCCTTAAGGAAGAAAAGGTCCCCAAATATCTGGCCAAGATTATCGATGACGAGATTGTGGCATGGCTTTCATGGGACGCCGCACACCAGCCCGTCAAGATCGATATCGATCTGAGTCAGCTGGGGCACATTCGGAGCGCCGCTGCGCAAACGCGCGAAGCGCTTTTGATCGACGAAGAGCGCGAGGACAGCGCGCCTGTGGAAGTCGAGGCGACGCTTATCGAGCAACCGAACACCGAGTCTGCGCCCGGCATGGCTGCCGAACCTGGCGAGATGGCCATACAGCAAGACGAACCCGACGAGCCGACTGTCTCCACCGAAGAGTTTGGCGTCGTGGCACCGCTCCTCGTGTCTGTACCCGCGCCCGTAACGCCCGCGCCCGCCGAAGCCGCGAACAAACTCGCGCCTGCCGCAACCGCGTATCTGCGTGCACTGCTCGAGCAAAACGCAGCGCAAGCGACATCGGCAGTGGCGCACTCGGGCAAGAGCGAGGACATGCTCGTCGATACCATCAACGAGGCGCTCTTTGACCTGGTGGGTGACACCGTCATTGAATTTGGCGCGGCAGGACCGCAAATTATCGAGGACTACGAAGCAGACGTGAGAGGATACCTAGACCATGAGTGATACCGCACCCGCAGCACCCCGCGTGCCCAAGCGCGTCGCTGCCGTCATTCTCAACTCGCTCAAGGGCGGCGTGGTCCCGCGCATCGGCCTTCCCTATATCACCGTGGGACGCGAGGTCGAGATTCGCGCCCTGCTCACCGATTTGAGTCTCATCGCCGACGGCGGCGCAAGCTTCCGCTTTCTGGTCGGTCGCTACGGCGCCGGCAAGAGCTTTTTGCTCCAAACCATCCGAACGCATGCCATGGGCGAGGGATTCGTCGTCGCCGATGCAGACTTATCCCCCGAGCGCCGTCTGCAGGGCGGGCAGGGGCAGGGCCTTGCCACCTACCGCGAGCTCATACGCAATATATCGACCAAGACGCGCCCCGAGGGCGGTGCGCTCAACCTTATTCTGGATCGCTGGGTTGCCTCGTGTGCCGACGTCGACGAGTCGGTCGTCAATGCCCAACTGGCCCCGCTCGAGGAGATGGTCCACGGCTTCGACTTCACCCGCATGCTTCGCCGCTATCGCACGGCCGCATCCGAGGGCGACGAGGAAGCCATGAGCCGCGTGACCAAATGGATCCGCGGCGAATACCGTACCAAGAGCGAGGCTCGCGCCGAGCTGGGCTCCTCGACCATCATCAGCGATGACGACTGGTACGACTACGTTAAGCTCATTGCGCGCTTTTTGGTCTGCAGCGGCTACAAGGGTATGCTGGTGCTCATCGACGAGCTCGTGAATCTGTATAAGATTCCCAACGCCATCACACGCCAATACAACTACGAGAAGATCCTGACCATGTACAACGACACGCTCCAGGGCAAGGCGCAGTACCTGGGCATGATCATGGGCGGCACGCCAACCTCCATCGAAGACCGCCGCCGCGGCGTGTTCTCCTACGAGGCTCTGCGCAGCCGACTCGCTCAGGGTCGCTTTGCGCGCGAGGACCTTAAGGACATGCTCGCGCCCATCATCCGTCTGCAGCCACTCACCTACGAGGAGCTGCTGGTGCTGATCGAAAAACTCATGCAAATTCACGCCGGCTACTTTGGCTGGACGCCCACGCTTACCGAGAACGACTTGGTCAACTTCCTCAAGATCGAGTTCGGTCGCGTGGGAGCCGACACGCATCTGACGCCGCGTGAAGTCATTCGTGACTTTATCGAGCTGCTCGACATCCTATGCCAAAACCCCGACGCCAACGTGGCCGAGCTGCTGCAAAGCGTCGGCGGCGACGCGCTGGCGCCGGCAGCAGCAACAGGCGACACCGGCACCGCAGGCGGCGACCGTAACTTCGCCGAATTCACCATCTAACCTGCCAAAAAGGGACAGGTTTATTTTGGCAGGCTCTATCTGGGCAAACGTTGAAGCAGTAATGCAGCAAGCCACTGCCCGCCGCGTTGAGAGATTCGCTTTTGAAAGGAGGCCCCGTGAACGCCTTTGACCGCTACGCCCCGTTTATCCAAGACTTCATCTACTCCCACGATTGGGAGAGCTTGCGCTCTATCCAGGTTGCGGCAGCTGATGCCATCTTTAACACGCAAGATAATGTGCTCCTGACGGCATCCACGGCTTCCGGCAAAACCGAAGCGGCCTTCTTTCCCATCCTGACCGATTTTTGGGAGAACCCGCCCGCAAGCGTTGGCGCCCTCTACATCGGCCCCCTCAAGGCACTCATCAATGATCAGTTCGTCCGTCTCAATGACCTGTGCGAAGAAGCCGACCTCCCCGTCTGGCACTGGCATGGCGATGTCTCGCAGTCGCACAAGGCTAAGCTCATCAAAAAGCCGAGCGGTATCCTACAGATTACGCCCGAATCACTCGAGGCACTCCTGATCCACAAGCACATGGCAATCCCGCGTATGTTCTGCGACCTGCGCTATGTGGTCATCGACGAGGTCCACTCTCTCATGCGCGGCGATCGAGGCGGGCAGACGCTCTGCCTTATTGAGCGCCTGTCGCGCATGGCCGGCGTACAACCCCGCCGCATCGGTCTGTCGGCAACCATCGGCGACCCCGAGCGCACGGGCGCCTTCCTGTCGCAGGGGACGGGACGCAACTGCGTCATCCCCCGTTTTGAGGAGCCGCGCCGCGTGTGGCGCATCTCCATGGAGCACTTCTACAACTCGGGTCCCCAGGCGCAGCAGCGAGGATTCGCGAGTACAGGTCCGCAGGAAGCTGAGGTGCTCGCATGCGAGCGCATTGAGGCAGCGGCACCCGCGGCACTGCCCGCATCCGGACAAGACATGCGTCACAGCGGACAGCTCACACAGGCGGAACGTCGTCAACGTCGCGAGCAGGCGCGGGGCAAGGACGCTCCCAAAGACCGTCGCACTTCCTCGGCCCCCGAGGGCGAAGTCGACATCCCGCGAGCGACCGAACAGGCACTCCTCAACCCCACCGACACGGCGCCAGACAACGCCGATCCCGGTATGGGATATATCTTTGAGCACACGCGCGGCCGAAAGTGCTTGGTCTTTGCCAACTCGCGCGAGGAGGCAGAGGCCGTGTGCTCCATGCTGCGCAGCTACTGCGAAAGTCGACACGAGCCCGACCGCTTTCTAATCCATCACGGCAATCTTTCGGCATCGCTGCGCGAGACGGCCGAGGAGCTCATGCGCGACGAGGAGCAGGCGCAGACAACCGTCACCACCTCTACGCTGGAGCTCGGTATCGATATCGGCCGCCTGGAGCGCGCCTTCCAGATTGACGCGCCGTTTACCGTCAGCTCCTTTTTGCAGCGCATGGGGCGCACAGGCCGTCGCGACCTTCCGCCCGAGATGTGGTTTGTCATGCGCGAGGAAGAACCCGAGCCGCGCACGATGATGCCCGAGACCATTCCGTGGAAGCTCCTGCAAGGCATCGCGCTCGTACAACTCTATCGCGAGGAAAAGTGGGTCGAACCGCCCGAGCTCGATCGACTCCCTTACAGCCTGCTCTATCACCAGACCATGTCGACCCTCGCCAGCACCGGAGAGCTCACGCCGGCCGAACTTGCCCAGCGCGTGCTCACGCTCAGCTATTTCCATCGCGTCTCGGCCGATGACTATCGCGTGCTGCTGCGTCACCTCATCAAGATCGACCACATCCAGGTCACCGAGGGCGGTGGGCTCATCGTGGGCCTCGCGGGCGAGCGCATCATCAACAACTTTAAGTTCTACGCCGTGTTCCAGGAAAACGAGGGGTTCACCGTTCGCAGCGAGTCGGCCGAGTTGGGCACGATCGTCAATCCCCCTCCGCCCGGTGAGCGCATCGCCATCGCCGGACACTGCTGGATTGTCGAGGAAGTGGACTGGAAGCGCCACACCGTCTTTGCCACGCAGGTCAAGGGCCGTGTGCCGGCCTACTTTGGCGACTGCCCCGGTGACATCAATACGCATGTGCTCGAGCGCATGCGCAAGGCGCTTAACGAGCACGCGGCATATCCGTACCTTATGGGTAACGCACGGGCCCGCTTGGCGCAGGCTCGCCATACGGCCGAGATTTCGGGCGCGGGGGCCAAGCCGCTCATTAACCTGGGCGGCGACACCTGGGTGCTCTTCCCCTGGCTGGGCAGCTACGCCTTTTTGGCGCTCGAGCGCATGCTCAAGATTAAATGCGCCGCGGAGCTGGGCCTTCGCGGACTCGACCCATCACGCCCGTACTTTATGCAGTTTAAGATGAAGGCCGACGAGGAGACGTTCTTTGAGGTACTCGCAGCCGAGGCCGAAAAGGACTTCGATCCCATCGAGCTCGTCTATCCCGGCGAGGTGCCTTATTTTGATCGCTACGACGAGTTTGTTCCCGAAGAGCTCGTGCGCAAGGGCTTCGCCGAAGGCGTGCTCGACATCGAGGGCATGAAGCAGCGCGTTCTCGGCTGGCGCGACCACGCCTAAGACCAGTCTTTTTGGGACGGGGAGACTTACTTGTCGTGAAGGACGGTGCCGAGAAAGTCGGTGTCGAAGGGCACGGCTTCGGCAAAGGCGTAGTTGCCGTCGCTGGCGATGAGCAGGTAGTTTTCCTCGCCGCCGAACTTCGCATCGCCACATGGGACCACCCAGGCGTGGGCGAATACCTCGAGTGCCGTGGCAGCGCAATCGCGCAGGAACGTCACATCGCTCCCCTCGCTTGCGCTCACGATATTGGCAACGTAGACGCCACCGAAATTTAGGCTGCCCCGCACCAAACGCAACGCTTCAACCGTCGCCAGCTCGCGTACGGGCTCGGCACCGCCAAAGCAATCGCTCACGACCACGTCGTAGCGACGATGGCCCACACTCGTCACACCCAGATACGAGCGAGCCTCAGCAGTAATCACCCGCAAGCGGTCGCCCACCGTGCGCTCCAGCTCGTCCAGATAGAACCAACGGCGCGCCAGGCGCGTAATCTCTCCGTCATACTCGATGACGTCCATGCGCAAGCCCTCGTGCGACATCAGCGCGAACTTGGGATAGGCAAACCCGCCGCCGCCCAGCATCAGCATACGGTTGATACCGTGACCATAAGCGTCGCGCATCGCATCCTCGGCCTCAAACACGTCGTCAAACGCGCGATAGTACGCAAAGACGGGCTCCGCCCAGCGCTCGCCAACGTAACTCGCGCTTTGGTAGACGCCGCCTTGCACCAATACGCGGACTTCGTCACCGCTCTCGTCGTGCACGCGTTTCACACGCGCCAACCCATTGCGGGTTCGCGCAACTTGCAGACAGGCAGCACGAACAGCGACAGCGGCCGCACCAAGCGCCGCGGCTCCCAGAGCAACGCCGGCAACGACGCCGGCAGAAACACTCGGCTTGTTCATCTAGAGCTCCTTTTGCAGATAGAGTCCATGATCGTAAAAACCCAAATGGCGATAGTACTCGCGCGTACCAATCGCGCTGATCACGTTGACGCGCGCATAGCCGGCATCCCGGGCAATCTCGGACGCACGCTCTACGAGTAAACGCCCCAACCCGTGATGCTGCGCCGCCTGGCCCTGGTCGCCCACGCGTGCCGCCATGCCATACACGTGTACCTCGCGAATCATCGCCTCGTCCGGCGACGTCGGCAACTCGTCCGCATGCGCGGCAACAAACGAATGGTCGGGCAGCGACAACCGCAAAAAGCCCGCGATCTTGCCCTGCGGCGTCACCCACTGCAAAAAGCGCTCGTGCGACACCGGCGTCTCGTACGCCACCTCCTCATCAAGAGAAAGCTCATCCAAGTCGGCACCCGCCGTACTGATCTCGCGATAGCGAATCTCGCGCACCGTCGCACCGTCACCCCGAGCAGCCAGGCGGTTCTCAACGAGCTGACGCAGGTTGGGTTTCTTGTTGCCCACCATAATGTCGTCGGAACTAAAGTCGCGGATCATGCGACTGATACGGCAGAACGCCGGCGTCACCACGATGTCATCGGCCAGCACGTCGAGCAGCTCCTCCTCGGTATAGGGGCGCCACTCGCCGAGCTCGTAGCAGCCCACCAGACGCGAGCCCTCGATGAGCGCACACGGGTAGACCTTGACCTCGTCGGGCATAAAGGCCCCTTCGGTCATAAAGCGCTCGTAGTCGCGCTTGTCCCCCTCGGGCGTGGCGCCCAGCAGGTTAAGCATAAAATGCGCATGGATCTTAAAGCCAAACAATCGTGCAAGCGAAAACGCCCGCTCGATCTGAGCCACCGAAATGCGACGCTCGTTGATATCGAGCAGGTGCTGGTCGAGACTCTGGATACCCATCTGAATCTTGGTGCAGCCCAGGCGGCGGATGAGCGTGAGGGCCTGCGGCGTTACGGCATCGGGGCGCGTCTCGATAACGAGCCCCACCACGCGATGCTTCGCCGTCTCGTTGATGCGCTGCTGACGCTCGAGCTCCTCCATCGTTGCCGTCTGCCACTCAGTGACCTCGCCCCACGGCGTACCGGGACCGTACAGACGACGCACCGCACGGTTATAGCCGCCCACGGCAGCATCCACACGCCCCTGCTCGTCGGCAACGCCGGCAGCAAGCTCGACCTCGTCTGTCGCAATGCCGGCGGCCCGATAGCGCTCGCGGCGCTCCGCCACCACCGGCGGCAGCGCATCGGCGGGCGCGTCATCGAGCAGGCGCTCTGCCTCGGCACGGCTGATGCCCGGACGCGCCAACATGGGGTTTGCCGCCACGCTCGCCACCGCATCATCATTGAGCGCCCGGAAGAGCTCCGACATAAACCATGCCTGATAGCCTTCCGGATAGTCGCTCCAAGTACCGCCAAGAACGATAAGCTCGATCTTGTCGGTTGCATGCCCCATTTGCGAAAGCGCGGTCAAACGAGCACTCACCTGCAAATACGGATCAAAGCAATTTTGCTCCGCACGGGCACACGCCGGCTCGGCATGCAGATAGCTTTTAGGCATGCGCAGATCGTTGGGGCAAAACAGGCAATCGCCCGAGCACGGCCAGGGCTTGGTGATGACGGTAATGGTCGCCACGCCCGAGGCCGTGCGACGAGGCTTCATACGCAGCACCTGCAACAGTCGACGTTCCAGCTCGGCATCGACATTCCACCCAGCCCAACGAGCCGGCTCCTCACGTTTTACCCGCTGGTAGAACGGCAGCAGACGGCGCTTGGCCAAATCGCGTTTGTCAGCACCCTCACGGCGCGCCTCGGCATGTATCAGTTTGACGAGCGCTTTGTCGTCCACGGTCTCGCCGCGACGCAGAGCCTCGAGTATGTTCAAGATAATCTGTTCCATGTCCCCATTGTAAAGGTAAAGGCGCCGGAGCCGATCTCGGCTTCGGCGCCTTCATCAAACAGCGCAGCTATGTCTTCGCCTAGGCTTTCGTCTGCCTCACTACTCCGAATCAAACGACATGTCGCCCGAATCGACTTCAAAACGATACGTGGCAGACTTATCGCCGTTATCGAATTCAAGATTCAAAATGGTCTCGCCGTCGTAGCCAAGCGGAAGGAAATCGCTCTCGAAGTCGCCGCTGCCCAAGGTAAGGCTCGCCTTAAAGCCCGTCGAGTTCGGAACCATCATCTCCACATCGCCCGAGCCCACACTCACGTCCATCGACTTCGCGGGGGCCTGGTAGAGCTCGAACGTCACATCGCCCGAACCGACCTCAGCACTGAGCGCACCAGTCACGCTGCCCGCAAACTCTACATCTCCCGCACCCAGGAAAAGGTCGAAACCATCACAGGCGACACCGGCAATCTGCAGATCACCCGAGCCCACGTGCGCGTTGACTCCCTTCAGATGTTCGGCAACACGGCGCGGCAGCTCGACCGTAACTGAGCGATCGATTGCCTTACCGTCATCACTTCCAAACTGGGAAACCTTGAGCGTCGAGTCCTCGACGGATGCGATGTTCTGCGTCGCGGCCTTGGAGGCATCCATACCATTGGCAACGCGTCCCCGCTCGATAACGCGAGCCTTGTTACCATCAATAACCTTGACGTCCACCGTAGCCGCATCGATATCGAAATCGAGGTAGCGAAACTCATCGGCATCAAAGGTCGTACACGAAAGCTGCTGAGGCCGAGCGGAATAGTTACCGCCATCGTTCATAAAATCGTCGTCATCAACCACATCGTCCATACCGGACAAGCCGGGTATAACATCGTCGAGATCCCACGGGCCATCAAAATGAATCAAAGTCCGCGAAACGCCAAAAACAAGCCCGATAATCAGTACAAACGCTCCGATGCCGACGCCCAGGCGCAGCTTGGATTCATGCGAAAGCTTCATCATTCGTCACCTTCTTTGGCACATGGCTCAGCGGTGGCCGCGGTAGCCACGTCAGCATCAGGTTCCGCAGAAGTATCCTTCCCCTGGGCCCTGACCGCCACCGGTGCCGGACCAACCTGAATATCCCCGCGCGCCCAATCGCCATCGAGTGCACGCGCCACCCAGTGATAGATGGGAATCGTGAAGAAGATCAGCGCAGCAAAGGGGCCGGCACCAAACAGGAACATCAGTAAAAAGAACAGCAGCCAGCACACGGCCCAATACGGGAATGACTGGAACGGACCCTTCACCGGAGTCGGACCAGCCGCACCGGTACCCGTCACCTGAGCCGTCGCCGCATTGGCAGCCTGCGCACTCCAGCTTGCCGCCTGCGCCGCCTTGGCGGCGGCGTCACTCGCCTGTGTTGCCGCCTCGGTAGCTCGTGCCGCCGCCTCATGGGTGCGTGCGCGCTCTGCCGCCTCGGCCTCGCGCTGACGAGCGCGGTCCTCGTTCTCAAACTCGATATCGTCCTCGATCTCGTCGCTCGGATTGAGCAGCTCGTCCAGGCTCACACCATAGAGTTTGGCGAGCGAGATCAGGTTCTCGGTATCGGGCGAGCTCTCCGCGCGCTCCCATTTACTGACCGCCTGGCGCGACAGTCCCAGCTTTCGTGCCAGTCCTTCTTGACTAAAGCCTTTGCTGCGGCGAAGGTCGGCGAGCCGCTGCGCAGTTTCTACATTCATAGTTCCTCCTATGTGATGCCAGCCGTACCGCCGGACCGCTTTTGTTCTTAAGGCGCCTTGCACAGTTAAAAATCTATCCGCCACCGCCAAAAGCATGCCACCTATTCTAGTGAGATTTTTGACAACCGGCGGTTGCGGGCGCATATGAGCTGCGGAAATGTGTCCAAACAAAGCAATGACCCGTAGCTTGGTTGTCCCCGTTGCGGCGTTAACGGTAGTATGGTCGTACTGTTTATTCCGCACCGCCAACGGAGGGAGTTCCGCGCCGTGAACCGCGATTTCGCCTCATCGCTCATCCAGCTCAACAACACGTTCTATCGCGAGCACTCCGCTTCCTTTTCCGATACGCGCCAGGCCCCGTGGCCCGGCTGGGTACGCACCATGGATATCGCGCTCGAACAGCTCGACGTCGCCACGATCGAGCATCCCGTCCGCGTCTTCGATCTTGCCTGTGGCAATATGCGATTCGAGAACTTTGCCGCCGGCGGCGCACTTGCCGCCAAGGGCGTCGATGGCGCAAACCCCTCGGCAGATGCCAGCTGCCCGTTTGAGTTCTATGGTGTCGACTCGTGCCAAGACCTGGCCATCGATGCACATGGCCACGCGCTGCGCATTCCCAACCTGCACTTCCAGGAACTCGACGTGCTCGACGCCCTTATGAAGCTCAACCCCGCCGAGACGCCCGACGTGCTTTTCGACGCCCCGCTCGCCGACATCTCGGTCTGCTTTGGCTTTATGCACCATGTGCCGTCGTGCGAGTACCGTGTACGCGTGCTCGACGCCCTGGTGCGCCAGACGCGCCCGGGCGGCATCATCGCCATCAGCTTTTGGGAGTTTATGAACGACGAGCGCATGGCGCGCAAGGCTGTTCGCGCCGAAGCCCGCGCCGAGCTCACCCCGCCGTTTGAGGGTTACGATTCCGCCCAGTTTGAAGCCGGCGACCACCTCATTGGCTGGCAAAACGACCGCCACGCCTACCGCTATTGCCATCACTTTGACGATCAGCAGATCACCGACCTGGTGCGCGGCGTCCGTACGTTCTACAAGAGCGGCGAGGTCCCCGTGCGCGAGCTTGAGCGCTTCCATGCCGACGGTCGCAGCGGAGAGCTCAATCGCTATGTGATTCTCAAGCGTCTGTAGGCACCGACGACTCGCCGCCGAGCCGCACCGCATCTTTCGGGCAAACTATGCCCACCCTTTTTCAACCCATTGACGGAACGTGCAGCTATGCGTTCCACACTTATGACCAAGGAGCCTCATGGGAGCCGTCCACGTTCGCACGCCTAAGAACTTTGTGCTCGAGGAGCGCCTGGAGCGCTACGCCGATGCGATTGAGACGAACCCCGAGGCCTATGCCGGAGATTGGCGCGAGGCCTGTGCGCCCGCAGGCGGCAAGCCCTTCGAACACCTTCACCTGGATCTTGGCTGTGGCAAGGGAACGTACCTTGTAGAGCGCGCGGCCCACGAGCCAAACACGCTCTTTATCGGTATGGACCAGGAGCCCATCTGCATCGCCTATGCCGCACAGAAAATCTGCGAGCAGGAGCTGTCCAACGCACTCGTCCTGCCCCGAGGCGCCAAATCGCTGCCGCAGCTGTTTGCCGCAGGCGAGCTCGATGCCATCACCATTAACTTTCCCACGCCACAGCCCAAGGCCAAGTACGCCAAAAAACGACTCGTCCATGTCGACCATCTGATGCTCTACCGCCCGCTCTTTTCAGCCGGCGCTACCGTCACGCTGCGCACCGACAGCAAGCCGTTGCGCGATTACGCCCTGGGACAGTTTGCCGCGGCAGGCTACGACACGCTTTGGGTAAGTGACGACGTCCGCCGCGACCATCCCGAGCATCCCGAGACCGAATATGAATGCCGCACGCGCGAGATGGGTGCCGTCGTCTATGGCATTTGCGCCACACCCGACGCGCGGCCTAGCGATGAACAGCTCGCGGCGGGCCACGAGCAGGAGCAAAGCCTTGCCTGCTACCTGCCCGAAAACCTCGATGCGCTCACCTATGTACCTCTGGGCATGGAAGAGGCCGTCGAGAACTTTAGAAACCGCGCCCGCAAAGGCAAGAAGCGCCTGCCGCAAGAGTCCTAGGGGCTTCTGATGGTCGCGGCATCGGCAAACAAGCGCAAATAGGCGCTAGCGAACGGCCCTCAAGCCTAAGTGAGTAGACTTTTTTGCAATAGCCAAGCACAGCCCGCATAGCGAAACATAAAACCGCAGGTAGATCCCTTGTGCAAAAGCCATGTGCTCGCAATATCGCAAAAAGTCTACTCACTTAGCTAGCGACTACACTAAACGGCTGGGCAGAACGCCCATTTCCTGCATTTTCTTGCCTGCGAACGCATCGATGCGACGCTACGCCATAATAGTTGGCGGACAATCGCGAGAGAAAGCAACCATATGGCACAGACCACGACAGATACCGCCGCCGGCACCGTCTCCGGCGCCGGGGCCGCCAGCTCGTTCTCGGGCGGCACGGGAACCGAAGCCGAGTTCGGCTCGCTCGGCGCGCTCTCCCCCACCTGGTGGGAGCCCGAGGACGGCAGCGAGCCCGAACCATGGCTCACGCCCGATCGGGCCTTCGAACGCTTCTTTGAATGGACGAGCGATCGCGGCATTGAGCTGTGGGACCACCAGGAAGAGGCCCTCATGGACCTAGCCGCCGGAGATCACGTCATTTTGGGAACACCGACCGGATCGGGTAAATCGCTCGTCGCATTAGGCATGCTCTTTATGGGCATGGCACAGGGCAAACGCTGTTATTACACGGCCCCTATCAAGGCCCTGGTCAGCGAAAAGTTCTTCGATCTGGTACAGGTGCTCGGCCGCGATAACGTCGGCATGATCACCGGCGACACGCATATCAACACCAAGGCGCCCGTCATCTGCTGCACGGCCGAAATCCTTGCCAACGATGCGCTGCGCGAGGGTGAGGACGCCGACGTGGGCTGCGTCGCCATGGACGAGTTTCACTACTTTGCCGACCCCGACCGCGGTTGGGCCTGGCAGGTGCCGCTGCTCACCCTGCCCCACACGCAATTCATGCTCATGAGCGCCACGCTCGGCGATGTCACCGCGATCGCCGCCTCGCTCGAGGAGCACACCGGCGCTGCTTGCGACTTGGTTGTCGATGCCCCGCGTCCCGTTCCGCTGAGCTACGACTATGTGACGACCTCCCTCGAGGGCACGGTCGAGCTCGCCATGCGCCGCGGCGAGGCCCCGCTCTATATCGTGCACTTTAGCCAGGATGCCGCCCTTGCGACGGCACAGTCGCTCGCCAATTTTGGCATCGCCAGCAAGGAGCAGCGCGAGGCCATTAAGGAAGCTGCCAAGGGAACGAGCTTCTCGACGGCCTTTGGCAAGATTCTCAAGCGCCTGCTTGGATGCGGCGTCGGCGTGCACCATGCTGGCATGTTGCCGCGCTATCGCCTGCTGGTCGAGCGCTTGGCGCAGCAGGGTCTGCTGCCCGTCATCTGCGGCACCGATACGCTCGGCGTCGGCATCAACGTACCCATCCACACCGTAGTGCTCACCGCGCTCACCAAGTTCGATGGCTACAAGATGCGTCGTCTGCGCGCCCGCGAGTTCCATCAGATTGCCGGTCGCGCCGGCCGCTCGGGCTTCGATACCGAGGGCATGGTGATTGCCGAGGCCCCGGAGCACGAGATCGAGAACGCCAAGCTCATGGCCAAGGCGGGCGACGACCCCAAGAAGCTCCGTAAAATTAAAAAGAAAAAGGCCCCCGAGGGCTTTGTCACCTGGAACAAGCAGACCTTTGAGCGTCTGATCGAGACGCAGCCCGAGACACTCAAACCGCGCCTGCGCATCACACACTCCATGGTGATTAGCGTGGTCGAGCAGGGCGGCGATGCCCGAGCCCGTGTACACGACCTCATCGAGACAAGCCTGCAGACCTCCGAGGAAAAGGCCAAGCTCGAGGTTCGCGCCGACGAAATCTTCGCCACGCTCATCGATTCCGGCGTCGTCGTTCGCACCGAGGTGCCGCCCGCACCTGACGCCCCGGCTGACGCCGCACCAGACACCGACTACGCGCTGACGGTCGATCTGCCCGAGGACTTCGCACTCGATCAGCCGCTCTCGCCGTTCTTGCTTGCCGCGTTGGAGCTGCTCGACCCCGAGAGCGAGACCTATACCATGGATCTGATCTCGATGGTCGAGGCAACGCTCGAGGATCCCAAGCAGGTGCTGCGCGCACAGGAGCGCGCCGCGCGCGACCGCGCGATGGCCGAAATGAAGGCTGACGGCGTCGAGTATGAGGAGCGCTTGGAGCACATCCAAGACGTCACGTATGAAAAGCCGCTCGAGGATTTGCTCGACGCCGCTTTTGACAAGTACTGCCAGGAAGTGCCCTGGGCAAACGACTACCAGCTCTCTCCCAAGAGCGTCCTGCGCGACATGCTGGAAAGCGCGAGCGATTTTAAGGGTTACATTCAAAAGCTCGGCATCGCCCGCTCCGAGGGCATTTTGCTTCGCTACCTGGCAGAGGCCTACCGTTCGCTCGACCGTACCGTGCCCATCGAGAAGCGCGACGAGCGCCTACGCGACATTATCTCGTGGCTGGGCTTTGTGGTGCGCTCGGTGGACTCGAGCCTGGTGGACGAGTGGGAGAACGCCGGCAACCCGGCAGCCCTCGACGCCGCGCCGCCGCAGGGCATCGACGAGGTCGTGGCGGACCGCCGCGGCTGCACGTTGTTGGTGCGCAACGCGCTCTTCCGCCGCGTGACCCTTGCCGCCCGCGAGCACGTTCGCGACCTGGGCGAACTCGACGAGGACCGGGGCATGAGCGAGATCCGCTGGCAAAAAGCACTCGACGCTTACCACGAGCAGCACGAGGAAATCCTCACCGACGGAGATGCCCGCAGCGCCGCGATGTTTTCCATTGACGAGTCCGACGAGAAGACCGCGCACGTATGGCACGTGCACCAGATCTTTGCCGACGAGGATGGCGACCACGATTTTGGCATCATGGGCGATGTCGATCTGGACGCCACGCAAGACGGCGGCGAGGTCATCTTCAAAAACTACCGCGTCGGCTTTATCGAGGACCTGCTCGAGGACTAGCCGAACATACTGGAACGAAACGAAGCGGGGCCGCTGGCAACATCGCCAGCGGCCCCGCTTTTGCGCTATACGCTATGCCTTACTCGGCACCCTCGACCTCATACGAATCCGCCTCGGCTGGCTCATCGTTTGTCTCTGTCGCAGCCCCGCGCGCCTCGTCAAACGCGGCCTTCATGGTCTTGTTGCCCCACGTGAGCTTGCGAATGGTAAGATCGTCCGCCTTCTTGTTGGCTAGGCGCAGATTGTTCTCGGAGGACAGCAACGCCTCCTTGGTTTTCTGCAGGTGGCTAATCGTCTTGTCGATCTCATCGATCGCCGTTTGGAACTTGCGGCTCGCGATCTCGTAGTTGCGACCGAAATCGTTCTTGAACTTCTCCATCTTGGCTTCGAAGTTCGTGACGTCGATATTCTGCTGTTTGTACTCCGCCAGTTCCTGCTTATAGCGCAGCGAACCCATGGCGGCGTTGCGAAGAAGCGTGATCATGGGAATAAAGAACTGTGGGCGAATCACGTACATCTTCTCGTAGCGATAGCTCACGTCGACTATCCCTGCGTTATAGAGCTCGCTCTCGGGCTCCAGCAGGGTGCAGAGCACCGCGTACTCACAACCTTTCTGGCGACGATCGTGATCGAGTTTCTTAAAGAAGTCCTCGTTTTTGTGCTTGGTCGCAGTCTCGTCGTTCTCGTTTTTCATCTCGAACATAATCGAAATGACCTCGTTGCCGCTCGCGTCGCACTCGCGGAAGATAAAGTCGCCCTTGGTACCCTCGGACGCATCGTTATCTTTCTCGAAGTACGCGTTGGGAAACGCCGTCATGCGCAGACGGTTAAACTCGGTCTCGCAGTGCTGCTCGAGCGACTCGCCCACCATCTTGGTAGACAGGCGGACCTTCATGTCCTTAAGACGCTCAATCTCTTCATCCTTGTAGCGAATCAGGTCATCGCTCGCGCGCTTGGCCTGCGCAAGCTCGAGCTCGTGTGCTGCCTTGGCTTGCTCCTCGCGAGAATCGCGCACCGCCAGCTCGCTCGTCAGCTTGGCACGTGCCTCATCGCGCTCTCGTTCCGCCGCGGCGACCGCCTCTGACAGGTTCATTTTTGCCATCAGTTCCTGCTCGCGCAGCTGGGCACGCAGGCCCTCGGCCTCTTGCTCGGACTGAGCCTTTGCGGCAGAAAACTTCTCTTGCACCTTCGCGCGATAGTCAGCAAGCGCGCGCTCGGCCTCGCTGCGAGCGGCATCGAGCTCACGCTGCGACTCTGCCGCGGCAGCGGCAAGCGCCATCTCCTGGGCCTTGTCCGCCGCGGCAAGCCTGGCCTGCAGCTCGGCAATCTGAGCGTCGCGTGCAGCTAAATCGTTTTGAGCAGCGTTACGCGCCGCCGACTCGGCAAGCTTTGCTTCGTCGTCCTTGCGTCCAAGCTGTGCACGCAGGCTGTCAATCTCACGCTGGAGCTCGGCGTTCTCCTTCTGAGCATCGGCGCGAGCCTCAACCGCCGCTCGCTGGCTTGCGCTCTCACGCTCCGCGGCAGCACCCTCGAGCTTGGCGCGCAGCTCGGCAAGCTCGGCATCGCGCCTGGCAACCTCCTGCGCCAGTTCCTGAGCCGCGGCGTTTTTCTGCTCAACGAGCTGAGCGTTGCGCTGAGACTCCGCCTCCTGCAGAGCAGCCGTCGAGCGCGAGCGCTCAAGCTCCAGTGCCTGCTCGCCCTCGCGCTGGACTGCCTTCACACGCTCATCCAGGTCGCGCGAAAACTCAGCATCGCGCACTTGTTTGACGATATCCGCATAGCCGGACGCATCGACCTTAAAAACTTCGCCGCAATGCGGGCACTTAATCTCGTTCATAGCAGCTCCTCGATGGACGCAAATTTCAACCGACTACACTCTACCGCGCCGCACGGACAAAAAAGGCGCCGCCGCCATAATGGCAACGGCGCCAAAACCACCACAAAGCCACCTGCCCCCCCTTGTGGTGGTTTGAGGGCTACAGCCTAAAGAAGCTAAGAATCTGATCGCGGCTTACGGGCTTGTAATCGTTGGCATCGAGACCGACATCGTAGCGAAAGATAGGGCGCTCGCGATCGCGGTTGCGCGCGTTGGTGCGGTCTCCCCTGCTGTGGATATGCCCGTGCAGCATGATGGCGCCACGCGCCTTGCCATTCCAGCTGAGCATGGGGTAATGGCTCAACACCAGGCGATGGCCCTTGGCATAGCCGGGAGCAATCTCCAGGTAATCACGCACGTCTTCCCAGATTTGGGGCGCAGCTGGATCTTCCCAGTCACCGTCATGGTTGCCACGGATGAGCGTTACGTTCTGACATTCGATGCGCTCGCGCAGGCGCACAGCATCCGCCAGGGGCAAACGATAGGTAAAGTCTCCCAAGATATAGAGACGGTCGTCCGCCGCCACGCACTCATTCACGGCATCGATGACCTTGCGGTTCATCTCCTCGACCGAGCCAAATGGCCGGTCCATGTCGTGCAGGATATTCGTGTCGCCCAGGTGCAGGTCGGCGGTAAACCACATCATCGTCTCTGTCCTCATTTCGCAACGTGTTCAACTCGTGCTAAGTATACAGACGCAGCGATGCGGCGGTTATCCAAAGAGCCCGCCGAACAGTCCGCGGCGGCGCTTGTCTTGCTTTTTCGAAGCGTCACCCTGAGTTTTCTTGTCCTGCCGCTTCTTACGGTCCTGCTCCAGCTCATCATCGTCGAGCAGCATATCCCACTCAAACGGGTCATCCGTCAGATCGAACAGGCCATCGTCATCAAACATGGCAGCCTCCCTTACCGACTAGCGAGCATCCACCACGTAGAGGCCAACGCGCACCTGGTGCCACGGGCTACGCTCGGGGGCAACCTGCTGCACGCGCGCCTCAAATACACCCTCGTGTCCATAATGCATCATCACGGATAGCGGGCCGACCCCGTTTCCCGGAACATAGCCGAGCTTGGTGTTGCCGAAGTAGATCGCAACCGCCTCGGGATCATGAGGGTTATCGCGCTCGGCACACAGTTTCAGCTTATCGCCAACCTTAAGATCGCCCAGGACCAAGGCACCGTCGGCATACTGAAATCCCGCGATGTGAAACGACAGAAGAACACGTGAAGGCTCGTACATAGCAACTCCCCTAACGGCCGGATAAACCGGTGTTTAACCTTATTGAGAAGTCTACGGGTCCGTGCGGACACAAATACATCCTGTCTGCGTCCTTCAATCGTTTGCCTCAACGCTTGCGCGACAGAACGCTTGCAGATAAGATAGGAACACGGATGGCACCCGTTGCCGCGGGTCTTGCCAACTCCGATACACGTTTTCATCGTGAGAAGTGGCCGTCTTCGCTTACGCGGGGGCGGCTATTTCATTCGGCCGATAAACAGACCGAGTTCGATAGCCGCAATCAACAACGCCAATAACGAAATAACATCGCTTACGTTCATACCAAATCCCTTCTAAAGGGAGTTGGCCCATCCGTGCTCCATAACAGTAGTCTAACGCAAAATGCAGGTAATAGGAACACTTGTTCGTATTATCTGCGCCCTTTTCTAATGCACAAACATGCGCACGAACTTGTGCTTCCAGCTTGCGTAGGGCGCATACCGAAACGGCACGTCCAGCCAAGTTGCCTTGTTCACGATACTCTTCTTGTGGCTAAACGTATCGAAGCTCTCGCGTCCATGGTACTGCCCCATACCGCTCGCGCCCATGCCGCCAAAGCCCATATGGCTCGTAGCCAAGTGCATGATCGTGTCGTTGACACAGCCACCGCCAAAGGGCACGTAACGCACGAAGCGCTGCTGAACTGCGCGATCCTGACTAAAGATATACAGGGCCAGCGGCGTCGGACGATCCGTAATAAACGCTTCGGCCTCGTCTAGGCTCTCAAACGTCAGCACCGGCAAGATGGGACCGAAGATCTCCTCCTGCATCACGGCGTCATCGGGGGTCACGCCGTCTAGGATCGTCGGCTCAATCTTGAGCGACGACTCGCGCGCCGTGCCTCCCAGCACGACCTTATCGGGATCGATCAGCCCGCGCACGCGCGCAAAATGCTTAGCATTGACGATATGCCCGTAATCCTCGTTATCGAGCGGATGCTCGCCAAACATACGGCGGACCTCTTCCTTGATGAGGCCCAGCAGCTCGTCGTGCACGCGCGTATCGACCAGCAGGTAGTCGGGCGCCACGCAGGTCTGCCCTACGTTGAGCCATTTGCCAAAGGCGATACGCCGTGCCGCGACCTTCAAGTTTGCCGTCGCATCCACGATGCAGGGGCTCTTGCCGCCCAGCTCAAGCGTCACGGGCGTGAGGTTTTTACTCGCGCGCTCCATGACGAGCTTGCCGACCGGAACGCTACCGGTAAAGAAGATCTTGTCCCAGCACTCATCGAGCAACGCTTCGTTCTCGGCGCGCCCGCCCTCGACAACCGTCACCAGGCGCGGATCAAATGCCTCTTCACAGATTTGCTTGAGCACCGCGCTCGATGCCGGAGCATAGGCACTCGGCTTGATGACCACGGTATTGCCCGCGGCAAGGGCGCCGGCGAGCGGCTCGAGTGTTAGCAAAAACGGGTAGTTCCACGGAGCCATGATGAGCGTGACGCCATAGGGCACGGCTTGCGTTTTGCACGCGCTCACGGCGTTGGCAAGGTCACACGGACGCAGGCGCGGACGACTCCATCGAGCCACGTGAGCGATCTGATGACGAATCTCGGAAAGCGACGTGCCGATCTCGCACATATATGCCTCGTCATGCGACTTTCCCAAATCGGTCTTGAGTGCATGGGCAATATCGGCCTCGTGCGCCCGTACCGCATCGCGTAAACTCACGAGCGCGCGACGTCGGGCATCAACATCAAACGTAGCGTGCGTTTTAAAGTAAGTGCGCTGATCGCCGACGATGCGCGCAATTTCCTCGGTGTTCATGGCACCCTCCTAGTTCTCGTCCTCAAACATACCACCCGCGACGACCTCGTACATACGCTCGAGCTCCAAGCGGTCCATCAAAAGCGGAACGGGGTACAGCGGATTGGCCTCGGCATCGGCATGCGCCGCCATCTCGGGAATGTCGGAGCGGCGAATGCCCGAGACATATTTGGGGATTCCCAGGATCTCGTTCATGCGGTCGACCCAATCGATAAAGGCCTCGGCCGCAAGACTATCCTGCGCGGTAGCCGGCGCAATGCCCGCCATGCGAGCAAGATCGGCAAGCTTGGGGGCGGCGGCGTCACCATAAGCGCGAAGCATGTGCGGCAGGATGATCGCGTTGGCCAAACCGTGCGGAATTCCGTATCGGCCGCCCAGACTGTGCGCGATGGCATGCACATATCCGACATAGGAGCGGGTAAACGCAACGCCCGCCTTATACGCCGCCGAAAGCATATTGCGACGAGCGCGCATGTCGTCACCATGCTCATAGGCCTCGAGCAAATTGTCGTGGATAAGCTGCACCGCCTGTCGCGCCATCTTGCGCGTATAGGGCGTGGTGCTTCGCCCGATAAAGGCCTCAACGGCATGCGTCAGGGCGTCCATGCCCGTCTGCCCCGTAATGGAAGCGGGCAAGCCGCACGTAAACTCGGGGTCGTGGACTGCAAAACGCGGGATGAGCACAAAGTCGTTAATGGGGTATTTGTAGTGCGTCCCGTCATCGGTAATTACCGCCGCAAGCGTGACTTCGCTTCCCGTACCGGCGGTAGTGGGAACGGCGATGAGCAGCGGCAGGCGACGATGAATCCGCAGCAGGCCGCGCATCTTGTTGATGGGCTTGTTTGGCTGCGCAATGCGTGCGCCCACGCCCTTGGCACAGTCCATGGCCGAGCCACCGCCAAAGCCGATAATGGCCTGGCAGGCGCTCTCTCGATACAGGGACGCCGCTTCTTCCACGTTTGAAACCGTGGGGTTTGCACGCGTTTCGGCATAGACCGTAACGCCAATCCCCCTGCATGCGAGCGCCGTCTCGAGCGGTGCCGTGAGCCCCAGACGGGCAATGCCGGGATCCGTCACGATAAGGACCTTCTGGATCGAGCGCTTTTGAAGCACCGCGGGCACATCCTCGGCATGCTCTAAAATGCGCGGCTCGGTATAGGGCAGGATCGGCAATGCAATGCGAAAAACCGTCTGATATGTTCGGCACCAGGCACGACGGGCTAGATGCATAAAGGAAACTCCTTCATTTGTTGATAGGTCAACATTTGCTCGCCCGATTGTACTCAGCGGCGGTCAAAGACGGCCTGCCAATCGTTAATCAATCAACATCTTCATATCTCAAAATTGTTTTATTAAAAATCATTCCTAATAGGCTTCACATTTGGTTGCATTTATGGATAATAGAACTCGTCAAGACGCACGTCCGGAGAGGGCCCTTACGGGACCGGACGAGCGCGCAATCGCCATCGATCGAAAGGATCGAATCATGAAGTTTGTTTGCCCCGTTTGCGGTTATGTGGAAGAGTTCGACGGCGACCAGCTGCCCGAGGATTTTAAGTGCCCCCAGTGCGGCGTTCCCGGTTCTCGTTTCCTGAAGCAGGAGGAGGGCCAGCTCGAGTGGGCCGCCGAGCACGTCGTGGGCGTCGCCAAGATGGAGGGTGTCTCTGAGGACATCGTTGCCGACCTGCGCGCCAACTTTGAGGGCGAGTGCTCTGAGGTCGGTATGTACCTGGCCATGGCGCGCGTCGCTCATCGCGAGGGCTATCCCGAGATCGGCCTGTACTGGGAGAAGGCTGCCCACGAGGAGGCCGAGCACGCTGCCAAGTTCGCTGAGCTCCTGGGCGAGGTCGTAACCGACTCCACCAAGAAGAACCTCGAGATGCGCGTTGAGGCCGAGAACGGCGCCACCGCCGGCAAGACCGATCTTGCTAAGCGCGCCAAGGCCGCTGGCCTCGATGCCATCCACGACACCGTGCACGAGATGGCTCGCGACGAGGCTCGCCACGGCAAGGCTTTCGCCGGCCTGCTCAAGCGCTACTTCGGCTAAGCCAGCAACCTGAGACATAACCTCTAGCTCGATGAGGCCCGGACCGCATGGTTCGGGCCTTTTTCGTGCCTCACAAACTTGTTAACTACCTGAAATAGGACCGCCTTCGGCATCGGCTTCTCGTCAAAAACTAAGTGAGTAGACTTTTTGGAACTTGCCGAGCAGACCATCCATATCACTTTATAAAGCCGCAGGTAAATGCCTTGTTGCAAAACGACCTAGTCGCCAAAGTGCCAAAAGTCTACTCACTTAGATTCGCAGCCGTCCACGATCGAGCCATTTTGTGTCTAACGGGCATCTTTCCGTCGATTACTCCCAATTTTGTCCAGTCAACGAATAGTTCAGACCTGAGTAATGTCTCAGCCCTTTGCTCATCTGAGCTTTTATCACGATATTCAGCATCGAGCATCCTGCATACGGCCTTAACGATCGCGCGGAATCTATCCTCATCCGATATCTGTCTGTGTGTCAGGAGAAGCACATCGTAGCCCATGGCCTGAAGGGCCGTCATGCGGTCAGCGTCACGCAAGCCATCCCCTGCGCGTCCGTGCGAGGCCTTTCCCTGACATTCAATGGCCACCTGTCGCCTGCCGTCCGGCGAAGACAGAAGTATGTCGATATATACACGGGACTTTCCCACAATCGCTCGAGCACTTGTGCTTAGCATCACTTCAACATTAAGCTCTATGCCGCAAAAACCTTCGCCTCCCAGGGCTCGCGGCAGTCCAAGCAACAAATACGCCTCGACCTCAAAAGGCGACGCGGCACCCAATGGAACGAGTTGCGATACCGCCATAAATCTATTGCCGCAACGCATCCCGCAAACATCTGAACAAAAACGGTCAAGGTCTCCGCCCAAAACCAAAGCGTCTCGACGCCATAAATTTGAGGCGATGCCGTCCTCGGACGGGCAGCGCACCCAACCGAACGTTGTCGAAATCGCGCCCGAATCAATTGCACGCGAAAGCTCCGCCTCAAGTGCCGCCGGCAGGGCACACACCGCAAACAAGCCACACATCTCCGCCAATACCAAAAGAAGCTGAAGATCCGTCAGATGCCGCGACATGATGAATGTCGTCAGTAGAGGAGATGTAACCAAAAACCCATGCTCCGTTTCCAGCACGGATTCCCTGGGGAGCTCACCAAGAAACAGCCGCTGCCTAATGCTGGCAGGACAAGTCCGTTTGTTTCTCGTCCGAACCAATGTATACAACGGAAAACCGAGCGCGACCGCAGCCGTCGGGTTGCGGGCGAGATCATATCGCTGCCGGTCTTCTTCCGGTCGTGGAAGCGGCGGACACAAAGCGCGGACTTGAGGAGGCAAACGCCAGTACCTAAAAGCCGATATGTCACAAAGTAGATCCTTCATAGGCACAGGAAAACACGAATTTCAACCCAGTCAGTCACGCATTGGCGCGAACGCACCAAAAATGGCGCCGAACGGACTGCAAAGTTTTCAACAGCCCTCCCCAACTGGCCAAAAGCTTGCCAAGAGCTGGACGAAGCCCTGTTGAAAACCCCATTTTTTTCTCATGCAGGAGCTTTGCGCGGCAAGTGAGTAGACTTTTTTGAACATCCCGAGCAGGCCGGTCATCCTGCTTTTCAAAACCGCAGGTAGATAGCTTGTTACAAAACTTCCTGGTCGCCAAAGTGCTAAAAGTCTACTCACTTAGGTTGCAGAGTGCCCCCCCATTAGCTGCAATTCCAAGGTAGTTAGCACTTTTGGACTCAGATCGTCATACTGGACAAGAATTTGAGTTGAGTTTTCAGGGACAGATGCGCCATCGGCACACCAATAACAGTCACTGATATCGACAAAAGGGATGCTCGAGCGCGCGAGAGCCTGCGCAAAAGAGCTTCCGCCCGTTCCACGCTCCGCAACCACAGTGCAGTAAAGACCCGCGTCTGCATGCTCGATCGAGACTTCCCCTGCCGGAAACGCCTTCCGCACAAGCGCCGCCAGGCCATCGCGCGCCTCGCGAGCGCGCACGCGCACGCGGTTCACATGTCGCTCGTAATCACCCGATTCCAGTAAACGCGCCAAAGCAACCTGGTCAACAGAGCTCACCGACGAGGCGTAAAAACCAAGGTTGCGCCTAAACCGCTCCATTAGTTCATCGGGCAACACCATGTACGCTAGACGCAACGCCGATGACAGGCTCTTCGAAAACGTGTTGGTGTAAATAACCGACTGGGCGGCATCGATCGATGCGAGCGCGGGAATCGGCTTGCCGGCAAGGCGAAACTCACAATCAAAATCATCTTCGATGAGATATCGACCCGGCCGTTCGGCGGCCCAGCTCAGCAGCGCATAGCGACGCGCAATGCTCGTCACAAGACCGGTGGGATACTGATGCGACGGCATAAGGTGAAGGATATCGGTCCCAGTTTTCTGCAGAGCGCTCAGGTCCACGCCGTCATCATCCAACAGGATATGTCGAACTTTGCAACCCATAGCCTGATAGATGCGCGTCAGACGCAAATAGCCCGGATCCTCAACCGCATACACCTTGTCCGCGCCAAGCAGCTGAACCAACATGGTATCGAGCAGCTGGGCGCCCGCACCGATAACAATGTTGTCGGGGTCGACATTCATACCCCTCGTCCCGCGCAGATGATGAGCAATTGCGCATCGTAGCCGAACGGTGCCCTGTACCGGTGCGGGCGAAAAGATCTCGCGCTCGTCTTCGGATGCCAGCGTCGCCCGCAGTGCGCTTTGCCAAAGCCGCGCCGCCTCCAAAGCGGAAGGAGAAAGTGCGTCGAATTGCTCGACCCGCCCGCGGACATCATGCGCGCTGGGGTCAACAGAGACGGCATCTCGGTCGATGCCCTCCGAAGCCAAAGGCAAAACCGGTGCATCCGGAAGCTTGCAAGCGTAGTAGCCACGCCGCGGCTTTGAGCAAATATAGCCCTCGGCAAGTAGCTGGCTATATGCATTCTCGATAGTAATGACACTGATTCCCAGATGACTGGCAAAGGCGCGCTTAGACGGCAAATGCTCCCCCGCCACAATGCGTCCAGCTACGATATCATCTCGAATTTGCTGGTAAACATACTCATAGAGCGATGCTTCGCCGCGTTTTTCCAAATTGTAGTCAAGCATGAGTTTGCCACCTGATCTTATCGAGCTGTTCAATCTGGTATTAGTCTGACCTTATTATTATCTCGAAAACTGAGTATTTCGCCATACCCAGCTCCCAGATAGGATGTTCCGTCAAGCAATGCACATGCCAACCAAGGGAGCAACCATGCCAGAACAGACCAGCAAGGCCGATCGCGTCAAACTCAATCGCGAGCTCGCGCAGATGCTCAAGGGCGGCGTCATCATGGACGTCACCACGCCCGAGCAGGCACGCGTCGCCGAAGAGGCGGGCACCTGCGCCGTCATGGCACTCGAGCGCATTCCGGCCGACATCCGTGCCGCAGGCGGCGTCTCGCGCATGAGCGACCCCAAGATGATCAAGGGCATCCAGGAGGCCGTCTCCATCCCCGTCATGGCCAAGTGCCGCATCGGTCACATCGTCGAGGCGCAGGTCCTTCAGGCCATCGAGATCGACTACATCGATGAGTCCGAGGTTCTCTCCCCTGCCGATGACGTCTATCACATCGACAAGACCCAGTTTGACGTGCCGTTTGTCTGCGGCGCCCGCGATCTGGGCGAGGCGCTGCGCCGTGTTGCCGAGGGCGCCACGATGATCCGCACCAAGGGCGAGCCGGGCACGGGCGACGTCGTCCAGGCTGTACGCCACATGCGCAAGATCCAAAAGCAGATCCGTGACGTTGTTGCTCTGCGCGACGACGAGCTCTTTGAGGCAGCCAAGCAACTGCAGGTTCCGGTCGAGCTGGTGCGCGAGGTCCATGCCACGGGCAAGCTTCCCGTTGTGAACTTTGCCGCCGGCGGCGTAGCGACCCCTGCCGACGCCGCGCTGATGATGCAACTGGGCGCCGAGGGCGTCTTTGTCGGCTCGGGCATCTTTAAGAGCGGCGACCCCGCCAAGCGCGCCGCCGCCATCGTCAAGGCCGTGGCAAACTTCACCGATGCCAAGCTCATCGCCGAGCTTTCGGAGGACCTGGGCGAGGCCATGGTGGGCATCAACGCCGACGAGATCGAAATCATCATGGAGGAGCGCGGACGCTAGTCCGGCAGAAAGGATCGCACATGAGCGATTATGCAGACCAAACGGTCGCCGTGCTGGCGGTCCAAGGCGCATTTGCCGAGCACGAGGCAAGACTATCCGAGCTGGGCGCGCGCTGTATTGAGCTGAGGCAGGCGGCTGATTTGAAGCCGGACTTTGACCGTCTGGTACTTCCCGGCGGCGAGTCTACCGTTCAAGGGAAGCTGCTTGATGAGTTGGGCATGCTCGAGGAGCTTCGCACCCGCATTGTTGAAGGCATGCCCGTCCTGGGCACCTGCGCCGGCCTGATTCTGCTGGCTCACGACCTTGCCGCCCATGACGATAAGGGCACGCCGCGCCTGGCAACCATGGATGTACTTGTCGAGCGCAATGCCTACGGCAGGCAGCTCGGCAGCTTTCGAACCAAGGGGCAGCTAGCCGGCATCGACGGTGAAGTGCCGCTGACGTTTATCCGCGCGCCCCGCATCGTCGAGGTCCACGGCGATGCCGAGGCCCTGGCCGAAGTCGATGGCCGCATCGTCGCCGCCCGCCAAGACAACCAGCTCGGCGTAACCTTCCACCCCGAACTCGACGAAGACACCCGCCTCCACGAACTGTTCCTACAAATGTAGGCAGAACAGAAACGAGAGTGGATAATCTCCCACTTTGAGCCTGAATGCGAGCCCAAACTGGGAGATTATCCACTCTCATGCTATGTAGTCGTTGGGGACGTTCTTGAATGACTAGTCAAACAAGAACGTCCCCAACGACTAGTCATTTAAGAACGTCCCCAATGACTACAAGGAGTGTCCCAAACTGCCGGCAGAAAAGGAACGTCTCTAACTGCCGCATCCGGAGCAAGACAGCGCCGCAGGTAGAGGACGGACAGCGAGCGGGTCGCATTTGAGGCAAGGTGACGTGAAACGAGAGGGCGCTGACCTTCTGGTCGCGCCCTTGAAGTTGAACGTCAGATTGTCCAAATGCGGCCCGCGCAGCGTCGGCCCGTTACGGCGTTTGGTAAAACGCCGTAACTAAAAACGGTTACCGCGGAAGCCGCCGCCGTTGCGGCCGCCACCGCGACCGCCGCGGTCGTTACCACGGTTGCCGCCGAAGCCGCCACGGTTGCCACCGCGATCGCCATAGCCACCACGGTTGCCGCCAAAGCCGCCGCGACCGCCACGGTCGCCGCCACGGTCACCAAAACCGCCACGGCCGCCACGATCGCCACCGCGACCGCCACGGTCGCCGCCACGGCCACCACGATCGCCAAAGCCGCCGCGACCGCCACGGTCGCCGCCACGGCCACCACGGTCGTCACGGCCGCCGCGAGGACCGCGATCCTCGTCCAGGCCCATGGCGACGAGCGGAGCGATAACCTTATCGAGGGCGGCCATCAGCTCGGTGGCCTCCTCGTAAGAAAGCTCGGGCAGGAGCTTCTCCTTCTTGTTGGCAAGCTCGACCAGGCCCTCAGCGGCATCCTCGGCGGCGAAGACGACGATCTTGCGCATATCGCCCTCGGCGTCGTCGATGCGGCCGACCAGATCGGCAGCCTCGGCCTCGGCCATCAGGCCATCAAGCTCACGGAGGCGCATGCCCAGCAGGTCGGACATTTCCTTCTGCTCCATCTTGGGCTTGAGGTCAAGAAGCTTGATGGCGCGCTCGATGTTCGCCATGCGCTCGGCCTTGGCCTCCTCCTCCTTGGAAATAGCAAAGCGACGGCTACGCAGCAGGCGGGCGGCCTTCTGCATCTTGTCCATCAGCTCCTCGTCATCGTAATCAACGGCGGCCTCGACAACCTCGGCCTCCTCCTCGGCGGAAACCTCGTCAGCAACCTCAACCTCGGCAGCTTCGGTCTCCACGGTCTCGACTGCCTCGACCTCGGCAGCCATGGTCTCGTTCTCGGTCTCGTTCATGATCTCTTCGTTCTCGGACATGAGACTCCTTCTTGGCCCTCTCGGGCATCATCGCCCCATTCGCGGGGCCCGTCGCGCACTCTTTGCGCTTTAAACAATCATGCCTCTCGGCAAAACGTCCATTAGTTTATGGTGTCGCCATCCAATCTAGCTGCAGAATCTATGTGCACACATTAATGCGACATGTGTGACTCGCGACGAGCGTACACCAGCGACGCCACGAACCCGACCACGGCAATTACAGCCGCTACACGCACGGCAGCTGCAAATCCAATCGCCTGGGCAACGTCTGTCGCAGCGCCAGCGGCGCCGGCGGTCGCAGCAGAACTCGAGAGCAGACCGATAAACAGCGACGGGCCAAACGATGCGGCAATCATATTCCACGTGTTAAGCAATGCCGTTCCGTGAGGATGTTCAGCGGCGGGTAGCGTCTCCAAGCCGGCCGTTTGCGAGGGGCTCAGCACCAAACCGACTCCGGCATACACCACAACGGTCAGCGCCACGACGACGCCGATGTTCATGCTTGCCGCCGTCATCGAGATGGCAGTCTGCCCCACGGCAATCAGGGCAAAGCCGACCGGCAGCAGCGGCCATGCGCCACGGGCGTCCATCACGCGTCCGCCCACAATCGAGGTCACGGCGTTGCAGGCAATTGCCGGCAAAATGAGCAGGCCCGCAACAAGTGCGGTCATGCCGTATGCGCCCTCAAAATAGAGCGGCAACAAAACACTCATCGAGAACGTTGTCATCATCGACACAACGACGAGCAGACACGCCGGCCAAAAGCGAATGCTCGCCATGGGATGCACGTTAAGCACCGGATGCTCGAGCTTGAGCTGGCGGGCCGCAAACAGGCCGAGCAGCACAATGGCGGCGAAAAGCGCCGCGATACCGGCAATCAGATTGGTCGAGAACTCGCCTACGGAATACACAAATGCCGTAATGCCGGCGGCGAGCAAAACAACCGACAGAATATCAAGCGTGGTGTTCGAGCGCTCTCCGACATTCTGAACATGCTTTACGCCCGCCGCAGCGACCACAATACCGCCCACCAGCGGTACTACGAACACCGCCCTCCAGCCAAACAACGTGCACATAAGACCGCTGATCACGGGTCCAAACGCCGGCCCTAGCGTAATGCAGGCACCGCCTAGGCTCAGATACAGACCGAGCTTCTCGCGCGGGGCGCAAGACAGCACCACGTTCATCATGAGCGGGAACAAGATGCCCGATCCCGCAGCCTGCAAAATACGGCTTGGCAGCAAAACGCTAAACGACGGAGCGAACAGGCACAGGACTTCGCCGGCGACCATGCATCCGCATGCGAAAAACAGCAGCTTGCGCGTCGAGAAACGGCCGGACAGGAAGGCCATGATGGCCGTAAAGATCGACGTCACGATCATGTAGCCCGAAACGAGCCACTGCGCCGTGGTGGCACTCACCGAAAAGGCCGCCATAATGTCGCGCAACGCCACGTTAATGATGTTCTCGTTAAACGCGGCAACAAAGGCTGCAATATACATTACGACGAGAATTGCCGCAGTGGCCGATGGCGGTGCTTGAACTTGTTGCTGAGATTTGCTCCCCATGCATTTCCTTCCTCTTGGAACGACAGTCGCATCGCCCCAGAGGAACAGTCCAGGGCGAAAATGAGCCCTAGACTTACGCCAGACGCCGTACACGACGAGTCTGGCAACATGGTCCAACGTCGAAAAATTGTAACGCGAACGCGCAGCTTTCCTTCCGCGCTATTATTAAAAGTCCACGAAAGCATGAGACATGAGGAGCCCGCCATGATTAAGCCCATCATGAAATCCGAGTTCTTTTTGCGTCTGCCTTCCGAAGACGCGGGACCCGACGATGCCGCGACCGGGCAGGATCTCCTGGATACGCTCCACGAGCATGAGCACGAGTGCGTGGGCCTCGCCGCCAACATGATCGGCGTGCGCAAACGCATCATCTGCGTAAAGGACGGCAACAGGACGCTCCTGATGTACAACCCTCAAATTCTTGAGCAGGTCAATGCCTATCAGACGAGCGAAGGATGTCTCTCGCTGATCGGCGAGCGTCCATGCACCCGCTATCGCCGCATTAAGGTGGAGTATTTGGACGAGAACTTCGTCCACCGCATCAAAAACTTCTCGGGCTACACCGCCGAAATCATCCAGCACGAAATCGACCATTGCTGCGGAATCGTTATTTAGTTCCGCCGATTCAAGAAAGCTCCCTGCAGCAAAACAACTGCAGGGAGCTTTTCATAGTGCGGAGTTTCTATCCCCTACGACTGGCGGTAATGGTCAAAGAAATCGGCGAGGTCTTCGAGGGACTCTTTGAGCACTTCCATGCGCGGCAGGTACACGATACGGAAGTGGTCGGGCTCAGCCCAGTTGAAGCCGCCGCCGCGCGTAATCAGGATCTTCTTCTCGTGCAGCAGGTCAAGGGCGAATTGCTCGTCATCGGTGATGTTGAACTTTTTAACATCCATCTTGGGGAAGATGTAGAACGCCGCACGCGGCTTAACCACCGAGATGCCGTCAATCTTGTTGAGCGCCTCATACACAAAGTTGCGCTGCTCGTAGACACGGCCGCCGGGACGGATGTAGTCGTTAACGGACTGATGACCACCAAGTGCCGTCTGAACGATCGACTGAGCCGGCACGTTGGAGCACAGGCGCATGTTAGAGAGCATGTTGACGCCCATGATGAAGTCGCTCATGCAGCGCTGGTTGCCCGAAAGCACCATCCAGCCAATACGATAGCCCGCGATCATGTGCGACTTGGACAGACCGCTAAAGGTGACGCAGGGCAGGTCGGGAGCGAGCGAGGCAATCGAGACGTGCTCGTAGCCGTCCATGCACAGGCGGTCGTAGATCTCATCGGCAAAGATCATCAGCTGATGCCTGCGTGCAATCTCGACGATGCCCTCGAGCACCTCGCGCGGATAGACAGAACCCGTGGGGTTGTTGGGGTTGATGATGACGAGGGCTTTGGTCGCGCTCGTGATCTTGGACTCCATATCCTCCAGGTCGGGATACCAATCCGCCTGCTCATCACACAGATAATGTACGGGATGACCGCCGGCAAGAGTTGCGCACGCCGTCCAGAGCGGATAGTCGGGGCTGGGGATCAGGATTTCGTCGCCATTGTCGAGCAACGCGTTCATCGAAAGCTGAATGAGCTCGGACACGCCGTTGCCCGTGTAGATGTGCTCCATCTGAACATTGGGCAGGCCCTTGATCTGCGAATACTGCATGATCGCCTTGCGCGCGGAGAACAGGCCACGCGAGTTGGAATAGCCTTCGCAGTCGGGCAACTGCTGGCGCATGTCCTTGATGACCTCATCGGGTGTGCGGAAACCGAAGGGCGCCGGGTTGCCGATATTGAGCTTGAGGATGCGCTCGCCCTCGTCCTCCATACGGGCGGCCTCGTCGACGACGGGACCGCGCACGTCATACAGGACGTTGTCGAGTTTGGTGGATTTAGAAAAAGTACGCATGGTGGTGCTCCTTGCAATTTGAGCTGAGGGATGGGGTTCGGGCTTGGAATCGTTGCGGGGTGATGATGCCTCGCCTTGATCGGCGTCGCCGGCGAGCAGCCAGGTAACATCGACCTCCAAAATACGGGCGAGCAGCTCAGCCACATCGCGCCGCGGGATCGTCTTGCCGCTCACATATTGGCTCATCTGACTCTTGCCGAGTTTTTTGCCGAGCATCTCCGATGCGCGGATTACGTCCGACTGGCGAACGTCGCGATTGGACATAGTCTGTCGCAGGCGATCGCTAAACGTCTCTTGGGCCACTAGAACCTCCTTGCTGGCAAAGTTCAATTTATAGAACACGAATTGAACCTGAGTTCAATTTAGGCAGCAGTATAGCGCGGCGCATTATCGGGAAGTTCAATTTCACAAGAAAACGTACCGAACTCCGAGATTTGCCCAAAGCAGACAATGACGTGCACACGTTTAGAGGTATTCAAGGAATCGAGCGGCGGCAAGCGAAATATCAGCCGTGCGATATATCGCATTGATCTGCCGATGGGGATGTCCCTCGAGCGAACGCACGGCAACATCGAACTGACAGCGGCGCAAGATGAGCGCGGGAAGAATGCTCACGCCCAGACCGTCCTCGACCATGGCCATAATCGCATAATCATCCCAGGTCGACAGTTTTGAGCGCACTGCCAGTCCCGCCCGACGAAACAGCGGCGTTATCTCGTCATCGGTGCCTCGTTCTAGCAGAATAAACTGCTCGTTGGCCAACTCGGCTAGAGAGATAGTCTCCGCCGTGGCAAGCAAAGAGTCTGCCGGCACTACCGCCATCAACTCGTCGCGCACCAAAGACCGCGATGTCATGCCGTTTTCTCGGGGCTCACGCGGGATAAAGCCCAGATCGCAGCGCCCTTCCGCCACCCATTGTTCAATCTCTGAGTAATCACCCATCAGCAGCTCGTAATCGACGTCCGGGTGATCGGCGCGAAAGCGCGCAATCACCGGCGGCAGCACGTGGGTCGCCACACTCGAAAACGTACCGATACAGATCTTGCCACGCATGAGCCCTCGCATCTCGTCCACGCGTCGCTGCAGGCGGCCAAACTCTTCGCATAACGCCTCGACTGCCGGCATGACCTGCCGCCCGTCGGCAGAAAGCACCACGCCCTCGCGGCTGCGATCAAGCACCTTAAAACCCCAGTCTGCCTCAAGGTCGCCCACCATGCGGCTCACGCCCGACTGCGAATAGCTCAGGCGCTCGGCAGCACGCGTAAAGCTTCCGGCGCGCACCGTCTCCAGCAGCACCTGCATCTTTTGAATATTCGTTTCCACGGCGCCCCTCCACCTTTACATGAGTTTTTGTCATGTTATCTATGCATTATATTCGCTTTTCTTCTAAAACCAGTTCACCCATAGTGAACATGTTCGGATATAGAGGGGATGTCAGCGCATGAACAACGGACTGTTTACGTACTTAGCAGCATTGCTATTGTTTGGCTCCAACGGCATCATCGCCGCCGCCATCGCACTGCCGAGCTCCGATATCGTGCTACTGCGCACGTTTTTGGGCGCCCTCTCGCTTGTCACTATCCTTGCCATCACCCAACGCCATAAACTGCAGGCGCCATCTCGTCCCCGCGAAGCCGCAGCACTCCTTCTCTCGGGAGCCGCGCTGGGCGCCAGCTGGATTTTTCTATTCCGCGCCTACCAGACGATCGGCGTCGGCGTATCCTCGCTGCTGTACTACTGTGGCCCCATCATTGTCATGGCGCTCTCCCCACTCATCTTTGGTGAAAAACTGACCGGCAGCAAAATCGCCGGGTTTATCGCCGTCGCCTGCGGTGCTTTTCTCATTGCAGCACAAGGTCTAGGCGGCAATATGCCCATTGCGGGTATCGTCTGCGGTATCGCCTCGGCATTTTGCTATGCGCTGATGGTCATCGCTAGCAAGGGTGCGCCGCACATCGAAGGTCTCGAGAACTCCGCGCTCCAGGTGAGCGCCGCTTTTGTGACCGCGCTGGTCCTCACGCTCATCACGCAGGGCGCTCCCTCATTCCTGTCCGCCGGTGTCGCCGCCAGCATTGATTGGCGCGCCGTCGTCATGCTCGGCGTCGTCAACACCGGCATCGGTTGCCTGCTCTACTTTAGTGCCGTCGCCAAGCTGCCCGTCCAGACCGTCGCGGTCGTCGGCTACCTCGAGCCGCTTTCGGCCGTCGTGTTCTCGGCCGTCCTTTTGGGCGAAGCCATAACACCGGTCCGCCTGATGGGCGCCGCGCTTATCATCGGCGGCGCGATTTTTTGCGAACTCGCCGGCAAACGCGCAAACGTCAAGGCTGGCATCGCCCAGACAGTACGTGCTTAAAAGCCCCTGCTTTGAAATACTACCTGCGTAGATAAATAATCCCCAGCTGAGGATTATTGTCTAAAATAACCCGATGTGCCAAACTGCTCTTGTATGTATAAAGACGGCATAAAGTTTTTTGTCCTAGACAGATAACCGGATGTCTAAGGGAGTCCTCGTGGCACACAATAAACTGGAGGCAAACCTCCAAGACCAGCACGGGCAAGGCGGGCACGGAGCCATCCCCCTCTCCGCTGGCATGCTGCTCGTAACGCTCGGCGTCGTCTATGGTGACATCGGCACGAGCCCCATGTACACCATGAAATCAATCGTCGCCAACAACGGCGGCATCGGTACCGTCAGCGAGGACATGATCCTGGGCGCGCTTTCGCTCGTCATCTGGACCATGACGCTCGTGACCACGGTCAAGTATGTGGTAATCGCCATGAAGGCCGACAACCACAACGAAGGCGGCATCTTCGCCCTGTTCAGCCTCGTACGCAAGGTGGCACCATGGCTGATTCTCCCCGCCATGATCGGCGGTGCGGCACTGCTTGCCGACGGCATCCTCACCCCCGCCGTCACGGTCACCACAGCCATCGAGGGTCTGCGCACCATCGAATGGGGCCATGCGCTTTTGGGTGACGGCCAGACCAACGTCATCATCATCACAATCATCATTATCTGCGGCCTATTTGCCATGCAGCGCGCCGGCACCTCGTCAATCGGCAAGCTCTTCGGCCCGCTCATGACGCTGTGGTTCCTGTTCCTGGCAGGCGCCGGTCTGTTCAACATGCTCGGCAACCTGTCCATCTTGCGCGCGCTCAACCCCATCCGCGGCATTATGTTCCTGTTCTCGCCCATCAACCATTCGGGCATTATGGTGCTCGGCTTTGTCTTCCTGTCGACAACCGGTGCCGAGGCACTCTACTCGGACATGGGCCACGTGGGCAAGGCAAACATCTATGCATCCTGGCCATTTGTTAAGGCGGCCCTTATCCTCAACTATCTGGGTCAGGGAGCTTGGCTACTCGCCAATAACTCCAACCCCCAGATGCTCGCGATGGATATCGTTAACCCGTTCTATATGATGCTTCCCGAGCCCCTGCGCCCCTTTGCCATTGTGCTTTCGGCCGTGGCGGCCATCATCGCCTCGCAGGCGCTCATCACCGGCTCGTTCTCGCTGGTATCCGAGGCAACGCGCCTCAACCTTATGCCGCACCTGCGCATCCACTACCCCAGCGACACCAAGGGTCAGCTCTATATTCCGCTCGTCAACAACATCATGTGGGTCGGCTGCATCTTCATCGTGCTGCTGTTCCAGAACTCCGAGCGCATGGAGAGCGCCTATGGCCTCGCCATCACCGTGACCATGCTCATGACCACCACGCTGCTGACGAGCTATATCGCCGGCATCCTCAAGCACAAGCTGGGCGCCTGCATCTTTGCCCTGCTCTTTGGTGCCATTGAGCTGTGCTTCTTCGCTTCGTGCCTCACCATGTTCTTTGACGGCGGCTACGTCATGATCTTCCTGGCCGCACTGCTGTTCGGCCTTATGTATGTGTGGCGTCGCGGCACCGCCATCGAGCGCACGCAGACGATTCTGCTGCCCGTCTCCAAGTACATCGACCAGCTCAACCGCCTGCGCAATGACGAGACCTACCCCGTGCTCGCCGACAATCTGGTGTTCCTCACCAACAGCCCCGACCCGCTCACGCTCGACCGCGACGTGCTCTATTCCATCCTGGACAAGCACCCCAAGCGCGCCAAGGCATATTGGTTCATCAACGTACACGTTACCGACGAGCCCTATACGCACGAGTATTCCGTTGAGACCTTTGGCACAGACTTCCTGTTCCGCGTGCGCTTGGACCTGGGCTTTAAGGTCAATCAGCGCATCAACGCCTACCTGCGCCAGATCGTTGGCGACCTGATGGCCTCGGGTGAGTTGCCGCCGCAGCACCACACCTACTCCATCTACGAGACGCGCGGCAACGTGGGCGACTTCCGTTTTTGCATGCTGCGCAAGATGCTTGCCCCCGAAACGGACATCAACCGCAATGACCACCGCGTGATGGCCATCAAGTACGCCGTCCGCCGCGCTTGCGGAAGCCCGGCGCGCTGGTACGGTCTCGAGAACTCTGCCATCATCATCGAGTACGTGCCGCTGTTTGCCCGCATGCGCCCGGCCGTTAAGCTCGTGCGCACCCAGGTGCCGCTCGAGGTTCAGATTGAAGAGGCCGAGGAAATGGAAGTCGACATCTTCTCGGACGACTTGGTCAACGGCAACGAGGCCGGTAGGGACATGAACGTCGATCCCACCGAGCTGCTCGAGAGCGTCGCCGATGCGCCCGAACAGCAACAGCTCGACGGCCTCGAAAGTGAACAACTCAACGACGCCAACTTCTAGCGACGTCACAAATCAACGAAAGCGGCCCTGCACCTCACGGGAGATGCAGGGCCGTTTTGCATTGCAGGAAAGCTATCGGCTACGAACGGCGCGGCTCGGGAACCACGAGCCTATCGGGGCTCGCGCCCTCGGCATCCATCAGGCTCACGTAGCGAATCGACGGATCCCCATACATCGCGTAGTAATAATTGCCCGTGCGCGCGCTAAAGCATCCGGTGTAGATAGTCTTCTCGAACTTGCCATCGCCCATCCTGGACGCTCCCTCGATCATCACCACGCCCTCGAGCGAGCGGAACATGCGAACGACGTTTTCGGTCTCGCTCTCCTTTTGCGGGTAATTGGCATTGAGGTACGCCGCCTTTACAAAACGGCTCGGCGAATAGCAATCGCCCGGAATGCCGCGCATGCCGGCGCCCGCGCCATAGGGCTTGAGCTCGGCGCCACGCCATGTCGCCGTCTGCGGAAAATCGCTTGTGGCGGTGATATAGGTGCGCAGGTTTTCCATGTGCCACGGGAAGGTCGGCTGGTTGGCAAGGGTGTCAACCGGATCATCGTATACATGCAGGCCGTCAGCCATCATCTCGACCACAATGCTGCGCTGGCTGTCGCCGATAATCCAATGGAGCAGCGATACGCCCAGCCCCTCTCCGGCAGATTTGGCGACAATCACCGTGTCGCGCAGCGCGGCCTCGACCTCATCGACCGTCGAGAACGTCGCTGCCACCCACAGGGGAAACTCATAGGCCGCGATATTGGTCTTTCCATCAACCGGGCCCTCGGCATACTCGGCATAGCCGGGAAAGTTGAGCCCCGCCACAGCCAGACCCGCATCGTTACCGCAATCGAAAAACATGGGATAGTTCTTGTAATCGATGCACATACCGATCACCGCGTGTGCCGCTGTCGCGTCGTCGATAAACGAATACGGAATGTGGAACCCGCGCGGCATCACGCGAACCTGTTGGCCGTAGTCAAAGCTCCAGTCGAGGTTGCGGCCTAGATACATGTGGCCAGAATTATCGGTAAATCGAATGCTCGTACACATAGCGCCTCCTAGCTTTACGTTCCTGCTAAGGTTATTGTCACCAAACAAAAAGGCGCTAAACACAAAAGCCCGGACATGACAACAATGTCATGCCCGGGCCAAAAGAGACGAAGTGCAGTGCTGTAGTCACCCTAGACAAGTTTACCTTGGCAGTGGTCGATCATATGCTGGATCATCTGCGCCTCAAAGCCCGCGTAGTCGCGGCGGCACTCCTTCATCTTGCCGTCGACGATCCGGTCAAAGGCAACCTTGCACTTGATGTAGCGCGTGGACTTGGTGACCTCCTCGTGCGTCAGGCAGCTCTCCTCCATCTTGCTGGCACCCAGGCCAAACACCAGACGGGGGTTGTAGAGCACATGGGGCTCGCCGGCGTCGTCCAGATAGACGCAGACCTTCTTGGTGACGCCGATCTGGTTGGCGGCAAGGCAGCCGGCATCGTCGAGCGACTTGATGGTATCGATCAGGTCCTGTGCCACCGACTCGTCCTCGACGGTCGCGACCTCGCAACGCTGGGACAGAATAGCCTCGTCGTGGCAGAGCTCTTTAATCATACGTTCCTCCATAGGGGTCGTTGTAACTGCTTAAGTATACGGTACCCACACATTTTCATGCGAAAAATACCGTCCGTCTGCTACAAAGCGCCGAACATCAACATGCGAGGAACAACAGCGTCGTAAAGGGGCTATAGTGGGTGAGTTCGTGTCAATCGGCCTAAACTCGGGGCCGAACAAGGAAAGGGTATGCATGGACGAACTATTTCACGTCAGCGAGCGCAAGTCCACAATCGGGACCGAACTCCGCGCTGGACTGACAACATTCCTGGCGATGGCCTACATCATCGCCGTCAACCCCGCGGTGCTCTCGGGCGCCGGCATCGATGCGGGAGCGCTCGCCTGCGCCACCTGCCTGGGCGCCGGCATCATGACCATCTGCATGGGCATCTTCGCCAACCGCCCGCTCGCCTGCGCGTCGGGCTTAGGCGTCAACGCGATGATCGCCGGAATCACCACCACCGTCTGCGGCGGTGACTGGCATGTGGCCATGAGCGTCATCTTCCTTGAGGGCGTCGTCATCTTGCTGCTCGTGCTTTGTGGCCTGCGCGAGGCCATCATGGACGCCATCCCGGTTGTCCTGCGTCACGCCATCTCGGTGGGTCTGGGCCTGTTCATCGCCATGATTGGCCTATGCGATGCCGGCATTATCACCGCTGGCGCCGGTACACTCGTCGGTCTGGGCGACATCACCTCCCCCACCTTCATCGTCGGCATCATCTCCATCCTGGTGACGGTCGCCCTCGCCTGCCGCAACGTCCCCGGCTCGCTGCTCATCGGCATCGTCGTCGCCGTCATCGCCGGTATCCCCCTAGGTGTGACCCAGGCTCCGACCGGTATCATCGCCCCGCTCGACTTCTCGAGCATCGGTGGCCCCATCGCCGACGCCGGCGGCGTGCCCGCCATCGTCAAGGTCCTTACCGACCCCGCGCTCCTCGTCATCTCGTTCTCGCTGCTCATGAGTGACTTCTTCGACACCATGGGCACCGCGATGGCCGTGGCCAAGCAGGGCGAGTTCCTCACCGACGACGGCAACGTCGAGAATATCAAGGAGATCCTGATCGTCGACTCCGCCGCCGCTGCTGTGGGCGGTTTCATGGGCGTCTCCTCCATCACCACCTTCGTCGAGTCCACCTCTGGCGCTGCCGACGGTGGCCGCACGGGCCTCACCTCCGTCACCACCGGCGTACTGTTCATTCTCGCCGCGTTCTTCTCCCCCATCGTCACCATCGTTTCCAGCGCCGCCACCTGCGGTGCTCTGGTCTACGTCGGCTACCTCATGATGAGCGAGGCCTCCGAGATCGACTGGTCCGACGTGTCTCAGGGTTTCCCGGCGTTCATGATTGTCGCCGGCGTGCCCTTCACCTACTCCATCTCTGCCGGCATTGGCCTGGGCTTTATCGCCTACGTGGTCGTCGCGCTCTTTAAGGGCGAGGCCTCCAAGATCAAGCCGCTCATGTGGATCGCAGCCCTTGCCTTCCTCGTCTACTTCTTCGTGGCGTAACGGCATAGCCTGCTAAAGCAAAGCAACAAGGCGCGGAGTCGCATCGAGCGGCTCCGCGCCTTTCTTTTAGCGTCTGCCCCCGTGCCAGCGTGCGACAATTGAGGCTGTCGATATCACTACACCGAGAGAAGCCTGCCTTGGAAGCGCATCAAAAGCAGATAACCGTTCATTCAGAGTGTGCGGAAGGCGCGCCCGTCATCTACCTCCCCGTGGTCATGGGCGACGGTAGTGATGTTTATGACCGCTGCCGAGAGCTCAACTGTCCGCCTTTTACTCTTGTCGCCATTGGAGGGCTCGATTGGAATCGCGAGCTGAGCCCCTGGGAATGCGACGGAACTATACGAGATGCCGAGCCCTTTGGCGGACAGGCTGCTGGTTTTCTTGACGAGTTGTTGAAGCAGATAATCCCCCAGGCCGAATCATCGCTCCCGCAACCGCCCGCCTGGCGCGGCGTTGCCGGCTACTCGTTGGCGGGTCTTTTTGCACTGTGGGCACTTTGGCAAACAGATGTCTTTGAGCGCACAGCGAGTGCATCGGGGTCGCTGTGGTTCCCCAGCTTTATCGACTACGCGCGCGAGCGCACGATGACGGCTACGCCCGACGCCGCCTATCTGTCGCTCGGTAAAAAGGAAACCAAGACGCCCAACCGCATGATGCGGCACGTACTCGACGATACGCGCGCGATGGAAGAGCTGTTTATCGAGCGCGACATCCCAACAACGCTGGAGCTCAACCCCGGCAATCATTTTGCCCAAACTGACCTGCGCATGGCGCGCGGCATCCACTGGATACTGACGCATTAAAAATGGCGTCCACGCGTACACACGCATGGACGCCATTTTTAATTTGGCTGAACGCAGCTACTATTCGACAGTCTCCTCGAGTTCAGATACGGTGGGCATCGAGGACTGGGACATGGATGTCCTTTCGAATGGAAGGGCGATCGGACATATCGGATAACCTGCCCGAACGATACGATCCGAACCATTGTACGCGATACGCAATGCCTCGCACGCGCCGCCACCTGCAAACGCTAGCGTTACTTCCAAACGCGCTCGGCAATGCGCTTGACCAGCGCGATCTTCGCCCATTGCTCGTCCTCGGTCAGCTTGTTGCCAATCTCGCAGCTGGCAAAGCCGCACTGGGGCGACAGGTACAGATTCTCGAGCGGCACATACTTAGCGGCCTCGTGGATACGTTCGACGATAACGTCTTCGTCCTCAAGCTCAGCCGCCTTGGTGGTTACCAAGCCCAGCACGACCTTCTTGCCGGGAGCGACGTACTTGAGCGGCTCAAAGCCGCCGGCGCGCGGCGTGTCGAACTCCAGATAGAACGCATCGACATTCTCATGTGCGAACAGGTACGGCGCGATGGGATCGTAGCCGCCCTCAAAGGCATAGGTGGAGTGGTAGTTGCCGCGGCACACGTGCGTGTTGATAACCAGATCGTCGGGCTTGCCCTCGATGGCGGCGTTGTTGAGCGCCACGCCCAGCTCGCTCACCTTTTGCAGGTCAACCGGGCTCATGCCGGTTTTGGCGACAAAATCGGTATCGCAGTAGATGCCCCAGGTGCAGTCATCAAACTGGATGTTGCGGCAGCCTGCTGCGTACAGGTCGGCGATCACCGTGCGATAAGCGGCCGCAATGGCGTCGGCAAGTTCCTCATCGGTCTTATAGACAGCGCGCAGGCTCTCCTGCTGGCCGTCGCAGCGATCGAGCGTGACCTCAGAGAACGTCTGGATCGGCGCCGGAATGGTCTGGCGTGCGACCTGGCCCTCCCCCTCAAGCGCCTTGACGAACTTAAAATGCTCGACGAACGGGTGGTTCTCGCCGCTAATGGGACCGGTAACCACAGCGGTGTCGGCCGTCGTCTCCTCGTCATGGAACATATAACCCGTGCGTGAGGTACGGCGCTCAATGCCGTTGAGTCCCCACATAAAATCGAGGTGCCAGTAGCTGCGGCGGAACTCGCCATCGGTAATCACCTGCAAGCCGGCAGCCTTCTGCTTGGCCACTAAGTCGCGGATGGCCTCGTCCTCGACGGCCTTAAGGCCGGAAGCGTCGAGTTTACCCGCGACATAGGCGGCACGGGCGTCCTTTACAGCCTGCGGACGAAGAAAACTGCCGACGATATCGGCACGAAACGGCGCGTTCGGTTGAATCGAAGTGCTCATAGATATCTCCCTTTGCATTGGTTGCTTTACTGGGACAGAGTATGAGCGTTCATATGGCCATCGTAAAATATACGTTTATAACAGTTTGATATAGATGCTTCCTATATCAGTCTGGACTGCCATAAAGAGACTTGAACTGTGCGGAGCACAGCAGCCTAGATATGCTGACGAATCGCGTCGATATAGGCCCGACCGTAGCGCGTGAGCGTCGTATTTTTGCGCGTGATAATGCCAATCTCCATGTATTCGTCCACATCGAGCGGAATCGAGATAATACCGGGGCCGTTAAGTTCATGGCTGATCACGCCCGAACACACAGTGTAACCGTTAAGGCCCATAGCCAGGTTGAACAGCGTCGCACGGTCGCGCACGCGGATATTCTTGCGGCGCTCAAAGGTCGAGGTCAGCTCCTCAGAATAATAAAACGAGTTATAGCTGCCCTGCTCATAGGACAGGAATGGGTAGTCTTCCAAGTCCTCGAGCGTCACACTCGAGCGACCCGCCAGCGGATGGTCGGCGCACACGAAGACATGCGGCGCGGCGCAGAAGAGTCCTTCGAACACGAGCTCGTTGGCCACCAGCATGCGCTCGATGACCTCGCGATTGTGCTCCGACAGATACAGGATGCCGAGCTCGCTTTTCATATGCGCGACATCCTCGATAATCTCGTGAGTCTGCTCCTCGCGCAGGGTGAAGTCGTAACGCGCGGCATCGAACTCGCGGATCACGTCAACAAACGCGTTAACGGCAAAGGAATAATGCTGGCAACTCACACTAAAGTGCGGCACCTGCTCGGATGCGCCCTTGTACTTGCCCTCGAGCAGGTCGGCCTGGTCGAGTACCTGGCGCGCATAGCCCAAGAAGGTCTCGCCTTCCTCGGACACAATGACGCCCTTGTTGGTGCGCTCAAAGATATGCACGCCCATCTCGTTTTCGAGATCGCGGATCGACGCGGTAATCGAAGGCTGCGATACAAAGAGCCGGCGCGAGGCCTCGGTAATGCTGCCGCATTCGGCAACTTTGACGACATATCTGAGCTGCTGGAGCTTCATGGCTGTCTCCTTAGCTGTTCGCGAGATTCGCGTCGGCAGTACCCGGCAGGCGCATAAACGGCGGCATCTCCCCCGTCGCGGCGCAGGCGGCAATCTGATGCAAAGCCCCGGCGACCGCATCATCTGCCGCGGCGCCGATATGCCAGCGCGCGGCAGCCGTGACGGCCTCGTTGGCATTGGCGACTGCAACGGAGTTGGGAACGGCATCGATCATGGGCAGATCGTTATCGGAATCGCCAAATACAGCCACCTCGTCGGGCGTCAGGCCCAAGGCGCGCGCCAGCTCCAGCGCAGCGCAGCCCTTGTCCCAACCATCCGGAAGGATGTCGAACAGGCGCACTCGGTTGTTGGGAAACACAAGCGAAAGTTCCGGTACCTCAACGGCAACGCGCTCGCGTAGCTCCGCGAGCTCCTCACGCGAACGGGCACTCCAGATATTCGCCTTAAACACCGGCGCGCCATCGACAACAGGACGGCACGGGGCCTCTTCGCCTTTGAGCCACGCATTACCGCCCGACTCCATGGCGCGACGAACGCGCTCGGGATCGCTCGTCACGCAGTAGGCATCGTTATCCCAAAAGTCGTCACCCAGGCTGTAGACTTTTAGAAATGTATCGTCGGTTTCTTGCTCCAGATAGTCAGCCAAACGTATCAGAGCATCGTTGTCGATTGCGCGCGAAGCGACTACTTCGCCGTCGACAAACATCACCTGGCCGTTACAGAACGCACCGGTCGAAAAACACTCGGAACGGTTTTTGAACATCCAGCCCATCGCGGACGGCTGACGACCCGAAACCGGCCCAAAGTGCAGACCCGCCGCCTGCATGGCATGAATACCCTCAATGGCGTAGTCGCTGGCGCCGTCATGCCCGGCTGGAATCAGCGTATCGTCCATATCGGTCAGCACAAGTTTGATCATAGAGTCCCCCAGTCATTTTCACCGCAACCATTGTAACGGTGCGCTAGTATAGGGAACAACAGATTCGATGCGGGAGTGCCGGCGGTGCAAACCACAAGGCTGAGAGGGCATGGGGCCCAATCCTTTGAACCTGTCAGTTAATGCTGGCGTAGGGAGCATGCCGCCTTTACAGGGGCGCTGTCTATGCACAGCGCCCCTTTTCTATGCCAAGGAGGCATGTGCAGTGATTGATTCGGAACAGCTTAAGCAAAATGTGGTCAAGGCCGTGGAGGAGATTCGCGCCACCAATCCGATGGCAGGCTCCATCACCAACACGGTGACGATCGACTTTGTCGCCAACGCGCAGCTCGCCGTGGGCGGATCGGCCGCCATGGTCTATCTGCCCGACGAGGGCGAGGCGCTCGTTGCCGGCGGCGGCGCCATCTATCTCAACATGGGCACGCTCTTCCCCATCTACGAGCAGACGATTCCCCGCGCGGCGAAGGCGGCACACGACGCCGACAAGCCCTGGGTGCTCGATCCGGTGGGCCTGGGCATCGGTAGCCTGCGCACCCAGTTGGTAAGCGAGCTCAAGCAGTATAAGCCCGCCATCGTGCGCGGCAACGCCTCCGAGATTATCGCGCTCGCCGGCCTATGGGGTCTTGAGGGCGAGGCGGCCGATCTGAGCCGCGTACGCGGTGTCGATACCACCGACACGGTAGACGCCGCCCGCAATGCCGCGGTGGCGCTCGCCCGCTACACCGGTGGCGCCGTAGTCGTCTCGGGCGAAGTCGACCTGATCACCGACGGCACGACCGTGGCCAAGTCCCACGGCGGCAGCCCGCTCATGTCCAAGATCACCGGCTGCGGCTGCTCGCAGGGCGGCGTGCTGGCCGTGTATGCCTGCGCCGCCGATCCGTTTACGGCAGCCGTCTGCGGTACCGCCGTCTACAACGTCGCTGGCACGCGTGCTGCCGCCGTCGTCGATGCCCCGGCGAGCTTTAAGGTCGCCTTTATCGACGAGCTCTACCGCGCGAGCGCCCAGGACATCGCCGATAACCCACTCGAGCTCGAGGAGGCATAAGCCATGTCCGAGCCCGCAACCAATGCCGGCATGAACACGCTCGTCGCTGTGGCCATCGCCCCATGCGGCACCGGCGATGAGCTATCCGCCGAGGTCGCCGAGGTCGTGCGCGTCATTCGCGAGAGCGGCCTTCCCAACCGCACCACCTCGATGTTCACCGAAATCGAGGGCGACTGGGACGAGGTCATGCAGGTCGTGCGCGACGCAACCTTTGTGTTGGCGAGCAAGGGCATCCGCACCGAAGTCGTGCTCAAAGCCGATATTCGACCCGGATTTACCGACACCATGACCGGCAAACTCGAGCGCATGGAAGCACAGATCAAAAAGCAGGAGGAAGCACGATGAGCATCCGCGACAACCTTGATATCTCGGCCTATCTGGTACTCGGCCCCGAAAACACGCTCGGGCGCCCCGTGGGCGATGTGGTGGCCCAGGCACTCGATGCCGGCTTTACCTGCATCCAGGTGCGCTCCAAGGTGGCAAGCGCCCGCGAGATCATTGCGCTGACCGGCGACGCCGCGCAGGCAATCGCTCAGGCCGGCAAGACCGGTCAGGTCGCCTTGCTGATCGACGACCGTCTGGACTGTGTGCTTGCCGCACGCGAGCAGGGTATTGCTGTCGACGGCGTGCACGTGGGCCAAAGCGATATTCCCGTCCAGGTCTGCCGCAAACTTTTGGGTCCCGACGCCATCGTGGGCCTTTCGGCCCGTTGCGAGGAGATGCTCGAGTACGTCAAGACCGCCGACATGAGCCTAGTCGACTACCTGGGCATCGGCCCACTCCACGAGACCGAGACCAAGCGCGACTGCGGACGCGCGGCCGACGGCTCTATCATCACCAAGAGCTTTGAGGACCTGGCCGCACTCCACGCGGCAAGCCCCGTGCCCATCGTGGTGGGCGGCGGCGTCAAGACGGCCGACCTGCCGCAGCTCAAGACCACCGGCGTCGACGGCTTCTTTGTGGTGAGTGCCGTCTGCAGCGCCGATGACCCCTACGCCGCGGCCAAGGAGCTCGTAGACACCTGGCAGCAGGCATAGGCATAGACCGAGCAACTGATTCGCAGCCTCATATCTTCAGCAATGGAAAGCGCATCCCAGTTTGGATCTCCATTCCGGGATGCGCTTTCCACATGCGACCCTTACCCCGCCAGATACGCTTCCAACGCCGGCAAAGTCGCCTCCGCATCGCGGCGACCAATCTGGTAGATGCGCTCAAGTTCATCGGGCTCACGACACAGCGACGGCACCTTCACCGATTCGCTCGGACGCACCACAAAGATATCGCCGGCGGCCTCACGACGCGCCAAATCATCGAGCGTGGCATTGTAGACCTCATGCCGATGCTCAAGCGCTGCGACAAACTCCGGATAGTGACGGAACACGCGACGCAGCATGGGCATCACGCTGTTGGGCTGCTTCACAAAGCCCGCCGGCTGCGTGAGTACCACGATATTGCGGTCATACCCCTGCGCAAACAGCCAAGCGCTGGGAATAGAGTCAGCCACGCCGCCATCCAGGTACTTGCGGCCCTCAATGGCGACAGGACGCGTCGCCACGGGAATTGCCGATGACGCCCGGATCCACTCGATATCGCGCTCATCGCCATAGGGCAGGTCGTGATAGACGGCCTTGCCCGTCTCGATATCGGTACACACGCACGTAAATCGCATGGGGCAGGCGCGGTACGCCTCCAAGTCGATGGGATCGCGCTCGATAGGCACCTCGTGATAGGCAAAATCGGCATTGAACATATCGCCGGTTCGCAGCCAGCTGGTCACGCTCGCATAGCGTTTGTCGGCGCAATAGGCCTTGTTGTAGCGAATGGCGCGGCCGATCTGGCGCGATTTAAAATTGTAGCCAAACGCCGCGCCCGCCGAGACACCCACCATATGGTCGCAAGTTAAGCCGTGCTCCATCCAAACGTCGAGCACGCCCGCCGTATACATACCGCGGTAGCCGCCTCCCTCGAGTGCCAGCCCCACCGTGCGCATCGTATTTGACTGTGCCATGCGACCATCTCCGTCCCCACAAATTCAAACGGAACAAGTATACCCGTCAACATATATCGTCTCAGTCGCATTTTCATCGAACATCGCATCGTCGCGCTACCGCCTGTCGAATAATAGCCGCCCACAGCATGTGCACCCATATATAATTGTGCACTATTGTTTACACTACTCAGCTGTTATCAACAGCGAACATTAGCCGGCAAATTAACTCAACAACGCGGCAAGGCGGGGGCCTGGATACATGCAAAGCGCTGAGCAACGACACGTGTACACAACGAGCTCGCCCGACGCAATCCGCCCCGACCTCAGAAAGCCACTTAGAACATGGAAACTGTCAGCAATTACACCGAAACGCTCGAAAAGACCGTCCGCGACCTTCTCGAGCGGCAGGAGGATCTGATCAGGACCGCCTTTACCGACCAGCTTACCGGGCTTGGCAACCGTGGCGGCTTTGCCCGTTCCCTCGAGGAGCTCTGGGAGCAGGACGCCCCCGTTACCATGGCGTTCATCGATATCGACAATCTCAAGCACTGCAACGACGTCTTTGGACATGACGAGGGCAACCGCTATATCTTGCAGGTAAGTCTCTATCTTAAGCTGTATATGAAGGTGGGCGAAGCGGCGTTTCGCATAGGCGGCGACGAGTTTGCCATCCTATCTACGATTGCAACCGAGGACGACCTCGCCGAACGTCTGAAACACTGCCGAACGGTTCTGCTCAAAAACAACGATTCCGAGATGCCCCGCTCGTTTAGCTACGGAGTGTCACATGCCGACCCCGCCCTGGGCGAAGCTTCCAATCGCATGACGCTCGATGCCGACCATCGCATGTACGACTACAAGCTACGTCATGCCATGCACCTCGATCGACGCAATATCACGCAAGTTCACGCCGACGACTTCGAAATAAGCGATCGTATTTTTGACGCCTTTTCGATGCTCAACGAGGGCCGTTATTTCTTTATCGAGAACTTGGACAAACATCGCACCCTTTGGTCACAAGGTGCCTTGCGCGATCTTGGCCTTCCCTCGGAGCACATAGACAACTGTCGCGATTACTGGAAAACGCGCGTCCATCCCGACGACCTTGAGGCCTGCATCAACGACATCGACCAAGTCTACAACGGCACCAAGCACCGTCGCGTCATGCAGTATCGTGTGCGCAACGCCGTCGGCGACTACGTCCTTTGCCGTGCTCGCGGGTTTCGTATCGACGGCGACGGAAATGTCCCCTCGCTCTATGTCGGCGAGCTCGTCAACCACTCACTTGCCGAAACCGTCGACGCCGCCACAGGCCTCGGAACGCAGCGCATGCTGGCCAACGCCATCGACGCCTGCCGCCGCGATCGTTGCGAGACAGGGCTTATAGCGGTGCGCGTTCGTGGCACGACAAAGCTCAACGAGCTCTACGGGGCCGAGGCCGTCGACAACATGCTTGCCGAATACGCAGGCCGTATGCTGTCGATCACTCGCGGCAGGAGCCGGGTCTACCGTTCACGAAGCGTTCAGTTCGTCGTGCTCAGCAACGACCTAGACCACGAGGCATTCGAGCAACTGACCCGCCACCTTAAAGAGGCCGTTTTCGCTCCTGTTCGAATCGCAGGCGACACCATTACTCCCGTCTGCCTTGTCGTCCCGGCCTTTTACGAGCACTTAACCCATCAAGCGACCGCCGTTTTAGGCGAACTCGACCGTCGCCTTCGCACGGCCGGCGGGCTTGTTCCCAACGACAGCCTCCCCATACCCGAGGCGGAGCGCAAAAGCGCCATAGCCGAACGTATCGACTCGCTCACGGGTCTCTATCGACCCAGCGAGTTTATGCGGCGCGCCAACGCATTTCTCGAGGCAAGGCGCAACGGCACCTGGTGCATCGCCACGATCGACATGGGCCACATGCGCCTGTTTAATGAATGGTATGGACAGGCCGAAGGCGACCGCCTGCTTGCCGATGTGGGCACGGTCCTCAAGGACATCGAGAATGCCGATATGGGCGTCGCAGGGTACTGGGGCCAAGATGACTTTTGCGTACTCATCCCCTTTAAGCACATCACCGTCCATCAAATCTACAACCGCGTTCGCGAGGCAGTAGCCAGGCATGATGGCGGCGTAGGTTTTTGGCCGTCCATGGGCGTTTACCCCATCGATTCCAATGAGGAGATCACCATCGATGCGCAGGCAAAGGCCATGTTTACCAATCGGCGCGCAAAAAACGACTTTAAGGAGCGCATTGCCATTTTTTGCCCCGAGGAGTACAAGCGCGAAATCGTGTTCAACCGCACGCTGACCGAATTCCAGTACGCGCTGTCAAATGGTCGCATCACGTACTATCTTCAGCCCCAGGTCGATATGGAAACCGGCGAGATTATTGGCGCCGAAGCACTCACCCGCTGGATTAACAAGGACGGCTCTCTCATTTCGCCCGCAACGTTTATCCCCGCACTCGAGGAAAGCGGCTTTGTAGTGACGCTCGACAAATATGTTTGGCAGGGCGTCGCCATGTGGCTCCGCGAGCGCCTCAATCGAGGACTTCGCGTGGTTCCGATTTCCCTCAATGTGTCGCGCGTAGACATTCTTGCCTGCGATGTCGCCGAGCATATGGGGTCGCTCGCCGCCCAGTACAACCTGCCGCCCGAACTCATGCACATCGAGATCACCGAGACCGCCTATACCGGAGAATCCGAGGCCGTGGATAAGCTGACCGCAGATCTGCACACCCGCGGCTTCTCGACCTATATGGACGATTTTGGCACCGGTCAGTCCACGCTCGCGATGCTCAAGAACGTCAACGTCGACGTCATCAAGCTCGACCGCACCTTTGTGCCCACCGACCGCGATCAAGGCCGCAGCACGCAAATCATTTCATCGATGCTCGAAATGGCGCAGTCGCTCCATCTGCCCGTCGTGGTCGAAGGCGTCGAGACAAATGAGCAGGCGAACATGCTACGACAAATGGGCGCCCGCTACGCTCAGGGCTTCCTCTACTACCGCCCCATGCCGGCGAAGGATTTTGAGGCATTGCTCGATGGTGGCAATAACAACTGATACGCTCGCGCGCAAAACGCCACCGTCGAAGGGGATATTTGTCTCCATTAGCTAACTTATATCCCCAATTCAAACCGAATTGGGGATATGATACAAACCATTGTTCCGCCCAAGGAGGTTATCCATCATGAACGAGTCATATCGCCTGGGCGAGCAATCGATTATTGCCTATCTTCAGCGACTTGCGAACGGCGTCTCGACCGCCGAACTCGATGTTGCCGCGCTGCCTGCTGAGCTACGCGCCGTTGGCGAGCAACTGCAAAAGACGCATGCCATCCTGCAACAAGAGCGCCAGCTGCTTGAGCGCAACGCCTATATCGATCCGCTCACCAACTTGGGCAACCGCAACGGATTCGACCGTCACGTCGAGCAACTCTGGCGCAAAGGCGACCCCTTCACCTGCGCCTATATTGACATCGACCATCTCAAACATTGCAATGATAGGTTTGGCCACGCCGAAGGCAATCGCTATATTCTGAGCATCTGCCGCACGCTCTCCGAAACCATGGAGAACGATGAGATGCTGTTCCGTATCGGTGGAGACGAGTTTGTGCTTATCTCGCTCTCCGCAAACGAGATTGAACTCGAGCAGCGCTTGGAGCAGGTACGTACCAGGCTGATCGAGGCGAGCTCAGGTGGCAAGGCGCCCATGATCGGCAGCTTTAGCTTTGGCTGCTCACGCGTCGATCCACTTGCTGGCGACACGCGTCGCCAGATGACGATGGATGCCGATCGCAAGATGTATCGCTATAAGCTTATGCATCGTGTGCAGCAACCGAAAGACGATGACGCGCCGCAACGTCCAATCGTCGATCAGCTTCCCTGCAACGACCGGGTGTTCCAAGCGATCTCCATGAGCTCCGAGACGCGCTATCCGTTTATCCTCAATCTCGATACGGGAGAATCGCAATGGTCGGTTAACGCCGTGCGCGATTTTGACCTGCCCTCCCAGCACCCTTTTAACTCACTCGACATGTGGCTCGCCCGCGTTCATCCCGAAGACCGCGACAACGTACGTGCCGAGCTCGACATGGTGATAAACGGCACGTGGCACTTCCACTACATGCAGTATCGCGTAATGGATGCCACCGGAAAATACGTGCTTTGCGACTGCACGGGCTACCGCTTGGACGGCACCGATACCGAGCCCGGCATGTATGTGGGCATTATCATCAACCGAAGCTTGGCAGATACGACCGATTCCGTGACCGGCTTGGGCGATATTCACGCCCTGGTCAACGCCATTGGCGAAATGCGTCGTGTGGCGCGCAAGGCTGGTTTGATCGCCATCAAAATCGACGATATCGCTCAGGTCAATGCCCGCTTTGGCTTTGATGCGGGCGACCGCGTTTTGGCAGAATGTGCCGCCTGTCTGGTGGAATGCTCGCGCGGTAAGGGTCGTATGTTCCGCTCGACGGGGCCGATGTTCGTGGCTCTTTTCGACGACTTTGATCCCGAAGAAACCGATGCGATTGCAGAGGAAATCGAGCGGTTCCTGGGTTCGCCCGTGCTCTTTGGCCCATTTGAATATCAGCCACCCATTCGCGTGGCCACGCTCCATCTGGACGGCGTCGACCGTCAGCCCGTTTCCATTTTGAACGAGCTCAAAGCGTTGCTCGGGAAAGCCGTGCAGGTGCCAGGCACCAAACTGGATTAGCGCCGCGCCCGCGCCGCCTCCCTATCGTGCGATAATCCTCTGCAGAAGTCACCAAAAGCAGAGGGAGTTTGTGATGAAGGTTCTTTTGGTCAATGGCAGCCCCAAGGCAAACGGCAACACTGCCCGCGCACTCGCCGAGGTCGCCGAGCAGCTCAATACCGAAGGCATTGATACCGAGGTGTTTCAGCTGGGCGCCAAGCCCATTCGCGATTGCATCGGTTGCGGCCAGTGCGGCAAGCTTGGCGGTCGCTGCACCTTTGACGACGACGTGGTGAACGAGCTCATCGCTGCCGCCGAGCAGGCAGACGGCTTTGTTTTTGGCTCGCCCGTCTACTATGCGCACCCCAGCGGCCGCATCCTTTCGGCCCTCGATCGCGCCTTCTATGCCGGCAGCAAGGCCTTTGCGCACAAGCCAGGCGCTGCCGTCGCCGTCGCCCGTCGCGGCGGTACGTCGACGACCTTCGACGTGCTCAACAAGTACTTCACCATCAACCAGATGCCCGTGGTTGCCTCAACGTACTGGAACAACGTGTTTGGCGCCATGCCGGGCGAGGCCGCCCAGGACGCTGAGGGCCTAGCCACCATGCGCAACATCGGCAAGAACATGGCCTGGCTCCTTCGTTGCATCGAGGCAGGACAGGCCGCCGGCATCAACGCGCCCGAAGCCGATCGCGAGCGCACCAACTTCATCAGGTAGAACGGCGGAACATGAATATCCAGATTTTTGGCACCAAAAAGTCTTTCGACACCAAGAAGGCGCAGCGTTATTTTAAGGAGCGCCGCATTAAGGTGCAGTTTATCGACCTTAAGGAAAAGGAGATGAGCAAGGGCGAGCTCACGAGCGTGATGCAGGCGGTCGGCGGCATCGACAAACTGCTCAACCCCAAGGCCAAGGACGAGGAGACACTCGCACTCATTCAGCACCTTACCCCCAGTCAGCGCTTCGACAAGCTGCTCGAGAACCAGCAGGTCTTGGCCGAGCCCATCGTGCGTAACGGCAAAAAAGCCACCGTCGGTTATTGCCCCGATGTATGGGGAGCCTGGGAGTAGCTTGTGTTATTTGCCGGCGCGTGGGTATAAGAGCAGGCGTTTGGCATAAGATTCAACTGTAAGCCATGTCTAACAAAGGAGGGCACATGCCCAACAAACCCGTGAAGATCATCATGCTTACCGGATACCTCGGTGCCGGCAAGACCACGCTGCTCAACCACATCCTCGCTAACGACGGCGGCATCCGCGCCGCCGTGATCGTCAACGACATCGGCGAGATCAATGTCGACGCCAGCCTCATCGCCGACGGTGGCCTTTCCGAGACCGACGACCTCATCCCGCTCACCAACGGCTGCATCTGCTGCACGCTTTCGGATGACCTGGCCAACCAGCTGCAGGGCATCGCCGATTCGGGCGACTTCGACTACATCATCATCGAGGCCTCGGGCATTTGCGAGCCCATCCCCATCGCCTATACCATCTCGAGCTTCTGCGACGAGGCCAAGGTGGGCGGCGAACCCAAGCTCGCGCTCGACAACATCGTGGCCGTGGTCGATTGCGCCCGCATGTATGACGAGTTCAACGGCGGCCGCGACCTGCTGGCCGAGGATATCGACGAGGACGACATCGAGAGCCTGCTCATCCAGCAGATCGAGTTCTGCTCCACGCTGATCCTCAACAAGACCGATACCGTGAGCCCTGAGCAAATCGCCGAGCTCAAGGCCATCGTGCGCAGCCTGCAGAAGGACGCCGTGATCGTCGAGGCTCAAAACGGCGAGGTTCCTATGGAGGAGCTGCTCGACACCGACCGCTTCGACTTTATGCGCGCCTACAACTCCGCCGCCTGGATCGAGGCCATGGAGCATCCCGAGGAGCACGACGACCCCGAGGTGCTCGAGTACGACATCGAGACCTTTGTGTACTCGCGCCGTAAGCCGTTTGACCTGCAGAAGTTCACCGATTTTGTTGAGCAGGAGTGGCCCGACGAGGTCATTCGCGTCAAAGGCCCGCTGTGGCAGACCGGCGATCCGGACATGTGCTACATGTTTGAGCAGGCCGGCCACCAGATGCGCCTGATGGAGAACGGTCTGTTTGTCGACTCGGCGCCCGAGGGCGAGAAACAGAAGATCATCGACGAGAACCCCGAGATCATGCAGATTTGGGACGACGAGACGGGCGACCGTATGACGAGCCTGTGCATCATCGGCCGTCACATGGACAAGGATGCGCTCATCGCCTCCCTCGATGCCTGCCTGACCGACTGGCACCGCGCCTAGGTTTATCCAAGCGGGTATTTTTCCGCTTACGTAACCGCCAAACCACCACGAAGGTGCCCTTCGTGGTGGTTTTTCGTTCTGAGCCAAGGAGATTCATGTTCAACATTGTGCTGTATGCGCCCGAGATTCCGGCCAATACGGGCAATATCGGCCGCACCTGCGTGGTTACCGGCGCCCGCCTGCATCTGGTGGAGCCGCTGGGGTTTTCGCTCGACGACAAGACGGTGCGTCGCGCCGGCCTGGGCTACTGGCAAAACTTGGACGTGACGACCTATGCCAGCTGGGAGGATTTCCTTGCGCGTAACGGCCTCTCCCCTACCGACGAGCGTCTGCATCTGCTGACCAAAAAGGCGCGCAGGACCTATGCGCAAAGTACCTACCGCGACGGTGACTATTTGGTCTTTGGCAGCGAGAGCTCGGGTATTCCCGAGCCACTGCTTGCCACGGCGCCCGAGCGCTGCGAGCGCATCCCGATGCTGCGCGATTGCGATTCGCTTGACAACGCCGAGGCATGGGAAGCTCACGAGGAATCGCTGGGGCATACCGAGGACAGCCACGAGGTCATCCTTCAACAGGACATCTGCGGCAACTTCGTCAATCCCGACGACTACCGCATCAGCGCACTCAACCTCTCCAACAGCGCCGCCATCGTCCTCTACGAGGCCCTGCGCCAGGCAGGCTTTCCGGGAATGTGACAAAGGGACTATCCTTTTGTCACATTCGAGCGCCACGTCGATGGCACACACGCCTAATTGATGCTCTAGATAAAGAGCCCTCACTTTTAATCAGAATTAACTAAAGTAAAATGAAGTTAAACGGCGGTGTGAAAGGAGAGCCTTGTGAAATATCTCGAGAACCCGTTTACCCCCAGTTTTGGTGAGGTTCCTGCCCATCTCGCTGGCAGACAACAGATTATTCGGGATTTGGACCGTGCCTTCTTGAGCCAGCGCAGGCGCCCAGAATTGACCTCGATCTTCTCAGGCGCGCGTGGAACCGGTAAAACCGCTCTCATGTCGTCGCTCGCGACAAGGGCGGAATCCCACGGCTGGATTGCCGTAAAGACGACCGCGCTCTCGGGAATGCTTGAGGAAATCGAGTTCGGGGCGAAACGTGCTGCCGGCCATCTTATCGACTCGTCCAACCACTTCGAAGTCACCGGCCTCGGAATTGCACCGCTCGGCAGTATCGAGGTCAATCGTGTCCACGATGCCTCAACCTGGCGTTATCGCATGAGCGACATCATCGACCGGCTCAACGAGGCGGGCACCGGTCTGCTCGTCACGGTTGACGAGGTGGACCCGACACTCGACGAGATGATTCAGCTCGCAGCGACGTATCAGCACTTTGTGACCGATGGGAAACGCGTCGCTCTGCTCATGGCGGGACTTCCCAACAACGTATCGACGCTACTGAACCACAAGACGGTCTCGTTCCTTCGCCGCGCCCAACAATATCATCTGGGTCGCATTGCCGACTATGACGTACGCGAGGCCTTGATTCGCACGATCCAGGAAAACGATCGCCTGGCAGATGCTGAGGGAATCGATAGAGCCGTTCGCTCGATCTCTGGTTTTCCCTTCCTATTGCAACTCGTAGGCTACCGTGCCTGGGATCTCACAAGCGATTCGAAGGAAATCTCGTCACGCGACTTTGACCTGGGAATCAAAATCGCGCGCGACGAGATGGACGACCGAATCCTCGCGGCAACCTATCGGGAACTCACGGCAGAGGACAAGCGATTCCTCATCGCCATGCTCGATGACAAGGAAGAGTCCACCACCGCCGACCTTGTCGAGCGCCTTAAGCGTTCGCCGCAGCAGGTCTCCCGCTACCGACGCCGCATGATAGATGCCGGCATCATTGGAGAACGCGGGCGCGGAATCGTCGCTTTTGAATTGCCGTTCTTCCGCGACTATCTCGCGGCTCAATGCGTGAAATAGGCATCAATGAGGCAAAGAGGCTGTCCCTTTGCCTCATTGTCTATAGATAGCGGCCGGTGATGCTTGCGGGGCAGGACGCGATGTCGCTCGGCGTGCCGGCGCAGACGATTTGTCCGCCCGCATCGCCACCGCCCGGGCCCATGTCGATCACGTAATCGGCATTGCGAATAAGGTCGAGATCGTGTTCGATCACGATAACCGTGGCGCCCTTGGCAACGAGACCGTCAAACACGTTCAACAGTACCTGAACATCGAGCGGATGCAGGCCGATCGTGGGCTCGTCAAATACGAATACGGCATCATCCTGCACGCGGCCCATCTCGCTCGCGAGCTTAAGGCGCTGTGCCTCACCGCCCGAAAGCGCCGGTGTGGGCTCGCCAAGCGTGAGATAACCCAGGCCCAGGTCGTGCAAGGTCTGCAAACGCGTCTGAACCTTCTTGAGTCCCAGTGTGGCGTCGATGGCCTCGTCCACACTCATGTCCATGAGCTGCGGCAACGTAAGCAAGCTCCCGTCCTTGCCCTCGCGATGGATATGCGAGGCGGCCTCGGCGTAGCGCGAACCACGGCATGCCGGGCAGATGATCTCGACGTCGGGCAAAAACTGCACGTCGAGCGATATCGAGCCCGTGCCGTCACACGTAGGGCAGCGCAAGGCGCCGGTGTTGTAGCTAAAGGCGCCCGCCTTGTAGCCGGCTGCCTTGGCCTCGGGCGTACGGGCGAAGGCGCGGCGCAGCTCATCATGGATGTCGGCATAAGTCGCTACCGTCGAGCGCACGTTGGCGCCGATGGGCGTAGCGTCAATCAGGTTTGCGCGGGCAATACCCTCGGCATCGACCCAACGCACGTGCCCCGGCAGACGCTCGCCATCTGCTTGCGCCTTGAGTGCCGGAATGAGCGTCTCGAGCACCAACGTCGTCTTACCCGAACCCGAAACGCCCGTCACCGCGACCAAGCGGCCGCGCGGGATATCGACTTCGAGCGGTTTTACGGTATGGATGGCATCGGTTGCCATGCGGATGTGGCCCTGGTCGAACATCTCCTCGTCAGTCACCTGCGGGCGCAAGCGCTTGGGGTCTGCGCGCAAAAACGGCGCGATGCGACTGCTCTGCGATTGCTCGACCTCGTCTACCGTACCGGCAGCGATCACGTTACCGCCGCCCGCTCCGGCAACGGGGCCCATCTCGACAAGATAGTCGGCTTCCGCCAGTACGCGCGTATCGTGGTCGACAACAACCACGGTGTTGCCGTCATCCACCAGATCGCGCATCACGCCCACCAGGCCGTCGACATTGGCAGGATGCAAGCCAATCGAGGGCTCGTCCAGCACATAGAGCACGCCCGTCGATCGGTTGCGCACCACGCGAGCGAGCTGCACACGCTGGCGCTCACCCGTGGAGAGCGTGGCACCAGCGCGGTCGAGTGAAAGGTAATCGAGACCCAGGTCGACCAGACGACGGGCCGCGCTCAAAAACGAATCGCAGATATCCGCCGCCATGGGCCGCATCTCGGACGGCAAGGATGCGGGCACCCCGCGCACCCACTCAATCGCCTCGCCTAGCGTCATGGCCGCGGCCTGCGCCAGATTGATACCGCGCACTTGGGGCTGGCGCGCAGCCTCGGAAAGACGCGTACCACCACAGTCGCGGCATGGCCCCTCGCGCAAAAAGCGCGCAACGCGTTTGAGGCCCTTGTCGTCCTTAACCTTGGCGAGCGCATTCTCGACGGTATAGACGGCGTTGTAGTAGGTAAAGTCGAGTGGCGTGGCGCCCTCACCGTTTTTGGGGACGTAGAGAATGTGCTTCTTAACCGCCGGACCATGAAACACGATGTCGCGCTCTTGAGGCGTGAGCTGGTTAAACGGCACGTCGGTGCGCACGCCCATCTCGCCGGCTACCTGCTTCATCAGATCCCACATGAGCGTACCCCAGGGAAGCACCGCGCCTTCGTTGATGGTCTTTGACTCGTCGGGCACCAGGCTCGCCTCGTCCACCTCGCGCATGACACCAGTGCCGCCGCAGGTAGAGCACGCACCGCCGCTGTTAAAGGCAAGGTCCTCGGCACCCGGCGCGTAGAACTCGCGGCCGCATGCGGGGCACGTGAGCGACAGGCCCGCAGCCACGTTAAGGCTCGGCTCCACACGCGCCCCGCAATGCGGGCACACGTGATGGGCGCAGCGGCTAAAGAGTAGACGCAGGCTATTGTTGAGCTCGGTCATGGTGCCAAATGTGGAACGCACACCCGGCACGCTCGGACGCTGGTGTAGCGCGAGCGCCGCCGGTACGTGCAATACCTCATCCACCTGAGCGTGCTCGGCCTGCGTCAGGCGACGTCGAGTATAGGTGCTGAGCGCCTCCAAGTAGCGACGCGAGCCCTCGGCATAAAGAACCCCCAGCGCCAGCGAGCTCTTGCCCGAACCCGATACGCCGGCAATACCCACGAGCTTTCCCAGCGGGATATCAATATCGATGTCCTTAAGGTTATGGACACGCGCGCCACGCACCTCGATAGCCTGCGGGCTCATCTTCTGTTCCGTCACCTTTATCACCCTACTCATGCCATAAAACTCGATCGCTGATGTACTCGCCCAGCATGGGCACGGTAAACCGGACGAGACCGTATCCGGCAGCCTCGATGACGCGCTCGCGAATCAGACTTGCGCGATATTTACTCGCCCAACTCTGAGTACGGTCGCAGCGCTCGATGATATCCGCCATGCGCGTCGGCTCACCCTCGTCAGCAGCCATGGCCTCGATAAAGAGGCGCTGTGGACTGCGCAGCCCGTAATACAGAGGCGCGTCAACCGCTTCGTAGAACTCGGAGACGGCATCCGCATGGCCATCCTCGACATCGCGCCTTTCGATGACCTGCGAGCCACGCCGGACAGCAGACCGCCACATGTAATATCCCACCAGCTGAACCATGTAGGGATGCCCCATGCTCTTGCGCGCCGCAAGGTCCGCCGTCTCCGCGTCAACGTAAAGACCAGCGTCTTTGACCGTCTGGATATACGAATCGCGCACCTTGGGCAAAGATATCGCCCCCAACGTACGCTGCTGGGCACGCCGCAAAAACGTCACGCTCGGCTCTTCGAGCAGATCGTCAACCATACTGGGCAAGCCGGCGAACGCCAGCGCAAGACCGCGCTGGTCGCTATCGGGCAAGCCCGTGGCATCCTGGTCTCCGAGCACCTGCTGATAGAGAACGGCAAGAGCCGCCAGTTCCTCGATAGACGCCGATTGCGCCTCATCAATCGCAAACAGTATGCCCTTGCCTGGACCGAGCCTCTTGAGGCGCTCGTTGACCAGCCCTCGCAACGTCTCGCCCTTTGCCCGCGCCGCCTCGACCGACATCCGGCCAAACGACGGACCGAACTCCATTGACGTCACAACGGGTTTATTCGAGCGAAGCGCGTCGGCCAAGCGGTCGCATAAGCCAAGCGAAGCGGAATCGGAGACAACCGCCCATCCGCGCTCATTGGCTAGACGTTGCAGCTCCCGTAGGAGAACCGTCTTGCCGCAGCCGCGGTTTCCCGTAATGAGCATGAGCCTACCCGGCGCTCCGGCGCCGTTATCGAGCCCTTCCTCGAAATCTTCGATGACCGACTCGCGGCCGATGAGTATCGGAGGCCGCTTGCCAGCCGTGGGCTTAAAGGGATTTGGATTCATGTCGGCCTCCTCGGATTGGCAAACCCTGGCAATAGTTATACCAACTTATACCGAGTTATACCAATAGCATATGACAAAGGAGCTGTCCCTTTGTCACATGTGGCCGAAAAACTCGGCGTCTGCTGCTCGCCAGGGGCGGAAGGTGGCGGGATCGATCTTTACGTGCGCCGCGGCGGGTACGTCGTACCATTTGACCGTGTAACCGGCGCCGTGAGAGCAAAAGACCGAATCGGGCGTGTTGGGCAGATCGGCCTCGGGCCCATAGGCGGCCGTCTCGATTACGCGCTCGGCATCATGGCAAGCCGAATAGCCGGCGAACTCTAGGTACAGATGTCCGCGACCACTCGTGTAGGCAGCCACCTCCAGCGCGTAATCCTGCACCTCGGATGCCGGCACGCGACCCACAAGCTTCGCCCGGTCTCCCGCCATCGTCGGCGGCTCGTACTCGGCACCCATGCGCGTGGCATCCGAGAGCGCCCGACCCACGCACTCCCCCGGTACCTCGAGCTCAAAGCGATACCACGGCTCCAACAGCACCGCCGCGCCGGCCTCACGCGCCTGCATCAAGCCCTGGCGAATCGCGCGGTACGTTGCCTGGCGAAAATCGCCGCCCTCGGTGTGCTTGGCATGCGCACGACCGCCCGTGAGCGTAATGCGAATATCGGTGATGGGAGAGCCGGTCAGCACGCCCAGGTGATCGCGCTCCATGGCGTTGGTGAGTGCCAAACGCTGCCAGTTAAGATCGAGCTCGTCGGTCGAGGCCACGGTGCCAAACTGCACGCCCGAACCCGCTGGCAACGGCTCCAGGCTCAGATGCACCTCAGCATAGTGGCGCAGTGGCTCAAAGTGACCCACGCCCTCGACCGGCTGCGAAATAGTCTCCTTATAGAGGATGCCGCCGGGCTCAAACTCGATCGCAAGGCCAAAACGATCGGCCAGCACGCGCTGCACGACCTCGAGCTGCACCGCTCCCATGAGCTGCAGATGTATTTGTTCAAGATGCGTGTTCCAGCTTACGCCGAGCATGGGATCCTCGTCGGCAAGCTCGGCCAGCGCTTGGAACACCGTATGGACGTCGTGTTCGCCCGGCAGCACCGTATAGGTGAGGACCGGCGCAATGACGGGCGCATCGCCCGCGGGCTCCGCGCCCAGGGCGTCCCCCGGGCGAACGTGCGCAAGACCCGTCACGGCACAAATGCCGCCAGCAGCAACTTCTTGGGCAAGCTCATACTTATCGCCGTTATAGATGCGTACCTGATCGACCTTCTGCTCCCAAGTGGAGGCGCCAGAGCATCCCTCGACAGCTTGCTTTGCACGCAGCACACCGCCCGTCACCTTGACCCAGGCAAGACGCTCGCCACGGTCTCCACGACTCACGCGGTAGACACGCGCGGCGAACTCCTGGGGCCATGCTCGCTCGCGCATCAGCGCGCATATGCCGTCGAGTAGCTCTGCCACACCCTGGTCCTTGAGCGCCGAGCCCGCAAAGCAGGGAAAAAGCTTGCGCTCCGCGACCAGCCGCGAAAGCGTGGCAGTCGAAAGCTCCCCCGCGTCGAGAAACTCCTCGAGCGCCGCCTCGTCCAACGCAGCAGCGTCCTCCTGAACGGCGCCGCCCACCAGCAGTTCGCTGGCATCCAGGCAGCCCTCGGAAAGACGCTGCCCAAGTTGTGCCAGCAAAACATTGCGGCCGGGATTCTCCAAATCGATTTTGTTGATATAGATGAACGTCGGGATGTCATAGCGTGCAAGCAGGCGCCACAGGGTTTCGGTGTGCCCCTGCACGCCGTCGTTGGCGCCCACAACCAAAATCGCATAGTCGAGTGCGCGCAGTGTGCGCTCCGCCTCGGCAGAAAAATCGACATGCCCCGGCGCATCCACGAGCATGACGCGGGTATCGCCATGGTCGAGCACGGCCTGTGACGAGAAGATCGTAATGCCGCGCTCACGCTCGATCGTGTTAGTGTCCAGATGCGAATCGCCATCGTCCACGCGGCCGCGCTTGCGAATGCGACCCGCGTTGAACAGCATGGCCTCGGCCAGCGTGGTCTTGCCGGCGTCGACATGCGCCAAGATTCCAACGACCGCTTGCTTCGACATGGCTCTCCTCTTATTACAAGCCCATCGCACGCGGCGACGGGCGTTCACGCTCCACACTGGATGATACAATTTACGGGCCGGCGGGCGAAGCGGGCCCTATCCCCCGACCGAGCTCATCGCCCCGCGTTGCCGCGCGGCGATTTTCGTAGGTTCGCGCCTTGCGAAAGCCGGCTTGCAAAACAGTGCAGCGAACGAAAATGGCCCCACCCGAGGCCATTTTCGTTCGCATGAATTATTGATATGAGGCGTCGCTCTTACGCCTCGCGCAGCCAGTCAAACGCAACACGCGGCGTACCGTCCGACACATACACGACGCCGGCACGCTCAAATCCCGCCTTAATACTCGCACCCTGCATGGGCAGGTTATCCTGATGCGTGTCGATACGCAGGTGGTCGGCACGCTCCTTGGCAAAGGCAAACATCGCGGCCGCGATACCGTGCACGGTGCCGTCGGATGCCACACGGTGCAGCACGGCGTACGGAGTGTCGCTGCGCCATTGACCATCCTCAATTACGTCATAGCACTCATCCGGGCCCGGTAAAAAGGCAAACGTCGCCACCACGCGACGGTCGACTTCACACACATAGCTGCCACCAGCGGCAATATCGGCAGCCAGTTGCTCGGCAGAAGGCGTGCCCTCGGGCCACTGCGTGGCGTTGCCATGTGCGCGCATAAAGGCGCGGGCCGCGTCATAGATAGCCATGACGGCTGGAATGTCGGTATCGAGGGTTTTTCTGATCATCACGCGGCGACCTCACGTTTATTGGTATCACTTTGATTGAGCAATGATACCAACGTTTGGAGAAGGGCGCGAAGCAGATGGGGAGCAAAAAGCGAGCCGCCTGGTCAAAGGCCAAAAGCGAGTTTTTGGGCGCTGCTACGGGCGGCGATATGAGTGACCTGTTTGCGCGCGAAGACGAGCGCCGCGACGCCCTGAACGCCGAGCGCGATGAAGCCTGGCGCTACAAGTCGTGCGAGCGCAAAAACCGTTACGACACGCGCGCCGAGGCCGAGGCCGTTATGGCCGACTGCGAAAACCGCGGGCGGCGCGGTTTGGCCTGCTACAAATGCGAATACTGCGGCGGCTGGCACCTGACGTCGCACCCTTGGAAATAGACCCCGCATCGGCACGGCACTGACGGAGCGCCAACCATCGCACGCAAGCTACGGGCGCGGCGGCACCAACACATCGTAACGAACGGCCTTGCCCGCAAGTTGATAGCTCGGCTTAACGCCGGCAAGCAGTGGCCCCTTCACCGGCCGCTTGATAACCACCTTGCGCGGGTGCACCGCAAGCGCAGCTTCGACCAGCGACTCCTCATCGGCGCACGGCTGTTCCAGATGGTGCAAGAGTTGGAACTTCTTTTTAACCGCCGCGCTCTTGGTGCGCCCGGGAAACATGGGATCCAGATACACCACATCGGGAGCGGTGAGATCGCCCTGCTCGATCAGCTCAGCTGTATGGCGAAGGCCGGCAATGCTGTCCTCGCCCGCATGTAAGCGCATGCGCGACACGGCAGCCGCAAGCGCCGGATCATCCGCCGCGCGATCCAAGGCATCCTTGAGGAGCGCCGCGATCACGCAATCCTGCTCATACAGATCGACGGTAAAGCCCGCGGCCGCCAACAGCAGCGAATCCTCGCCAAAGCCTGCCGTGGCATCAATCGCCCATGGACGCTCGATGCCTTTTGCGCGCGCAGCCTTTACCAGCAGCTCTTGCTGCAGACGGCCCTGCTTGAGCCGTGGAAGCATGCGGGTAAAATCGGCGCGCAGCTCCATCGTGCCGTCGGTGAGCGTGAGGCCCTCGGGCTTCCCGGTCAGCTCAAGCCCCGCGGCCCGAGCAACAGAAAAGGGATCGGCAACGCCCATGGGCACTCCTTAGCATGTAAAACGAATACGTGGGGCGCCGTTCATGTCGGCACCCAACCGTCCGCTATTGTCCCACATGCGACATGGCCCACAGCATCCCAATGCAAAGCACCGCCATCAATCCCGTGCACACGGCAGCGATCACAGAATCACCCATGCGCCTTCCCAACGACTGCGGCTCACGCACTTGCTCTGCTCCGTACATCATGGCTCCTCCTTGAGACCAGCTCCTTGTTACGACCTCATCATCTCAGCGCCACACATGAGCTGCCATCGATTTGGCTTACGTCCAGCTTTCCTTTTTGAAAGGTTGGACCGTACAGGCAAGAGACGCTTTCAAACGCATGCATCGTCCCGTTGAACTACAATGTGCTTCACGATATGTGCCGTAACCTGGGCGCGACAGATTCTCCGCGCCCGCATCGAAAGGACCAGCTATGAGCGCTGCTCGCAAGACACTCAAAATCCTTGCCCTGATTTATTTTGTTCTGGGCATCGCCAGCCTCGTCATCGGAATTGCCGGCATTGTTACCGGCAATTTTGGATCCGCTTACGGATCGAACGCCACGCTCGCCGCTGTTGTGGTGATTGTTAAGGGCCTCGTCGACCTTGCCGCAGGCGTCGCCGGTATCAAGGGCGCCAACAAGCCTTCGCAGGTAGACGGCGCGTTTAAGCTCGGTATTGTTGCCGCGGCAGCCACGCTCGTCCAGGCCGTGCTCACGCTTCCCGCACTCGGCGGCAGCTCCGTCAATATCATCGCCTTTGTCATCGTGGTCTACGACCTGTTCTTTGTTCAGCAGGCACACGCCGTTAAGGCCGAGAACAAGGACCGTCTGTAAGCGCCCGCTTCTCATAACCTCTGTTGCAGCCAAGCAACTAAAAAGGGCCGATCGCGCATCTCCGCGGTCGGCCCTTTACGTTTGCCCAGATAAAACCTACCAAAATAAAGAGCCTTCGTGAGTTCGTGTGGGTAGTCCCTACGCCTCGCGCCCCGGCAGGGCCGGCTTCAGGTCCGAGCACCTGAGCATCACGAGGGCGATCAGGTTGTCGATGTTGCGGAAGCCGTAGCCCTGCCTGATGGCCACCTTGATCTTGTTGTTCACCGCCTCGACCCTCGCGTTGGAGACGCCGAGCTCTATCGACCTGAGTATGCCCCGGCGCTTCCTGCGGACCTTGCGGGACAGCTCCACGAAGCGGGGTATCCGGCTGCGGCATGCCCACGCGAGCCAGCCGTCCAGCTCGTCGGCGGCCTCGCCCGGCCCCGCCCGGAAGACCGCCCGCAGGCCCTCCTTGAGCAGGTAGGCCCGCCACAGCGCCGAGCCGGTGCGCCTGAGCCCCTCGAGCGCCGACGCCTGGCGGCCGGTGAGGTCCTCGGGGTTCTTGAGCAGCGGGAACCTCAGCCCCTTCACCGCCGCGGCGGGGTCGGGCGGCGCGGCCTCCCCGGCCCTCGGGCGCCCGCCCCGCCGCCTCGGCCGCGGCGCCGAGCGCAGGCCGTTCCACACCTCGCGCCTGAGGGCGTCGAGGGCCTCGGTCGCCCAGGAGACCGCGTGGAACGGGTCGACCGCGAGCTCGGCGCGCGGCAGCCGCTCGGCCACGGCGTCGGCTATCCAGCGCGCCCCGTCGGCCGTGACCACCTCGATCGCATCCCTCTGCTCATCCGTCAGCAGGTCGAGGAACTCGTTGAGCCTGTCCTTCCCGTGGCCCCTGCAGGCCCACACGACCCTCCCGCGGTCGTGGTCCACCACGACGGTCATGTACCTCTGGCCCTTCTTGTAGCTCGTCTCGTCGACGCCGATCCGGCGAAGCCCGTCGAGCCTGCCGCGCCCGTCGGCCTCCTCCAGCGACGCCTCGACGCGCGCGCAGATGCCCCCGACGGTGTGCCAGTCGACGCGCGCCAGCTCGGCCAGGGCGCTGCGGCACATGTGCAGCGCGAGCCACGCGACCCAGTCCTCGAAGGCCGAGGCGAACCTGCTCGAGGCGCACCTCGCCCAGGGGACGGGCGCGGTGCGCACGCCGTGCTTCGGGCAGCTGGCCCTGACGGGGGCGTGCTCCAGATAGCAGCGGGCGGCGCCGAGGTCGGGCGCCCTCCAGCGCCTGGGCCCGAGCCTGTCGTAGGCGGCGCAGCGCCGCCCGCACACCGGGCACCTCGGCGCGGCCCTCCTGGGCCTCACGGAGACGATTATGGAATCGCCCTCGATTCTCGCTCCCTCGATTACGGTGCGCTCGAGCCCGAGCGCCCTTTTGAGTAGACTGTTCAGCATGGCGGCGTTCCTTCGCGCGTTCATTTTTTCTTTGGTCGGAAAACAACGATACGCGAGGCGCGCCGCCGCCGCTAGGCGGGCACTTTTACCGGGCGGCTAACCCACACAAACCCCCGAAGAGCCGTTTATTTTGGTCTGTTTTATCTGGGCAAACGCAAGCGCCCCGCAACTGGAATTGAGCCAGTTGCGGGGCGCTTTTCGCTAAAAGGACAAAACCGCAGAAAATACCTGCCAAAAATAAACCCGTCCTTTTTTTGGTCGGTTTTACTGGAGAGTTGCGTCGATTGCCTTGACCAGGGCGCTGCGCATGCCGGCGTCCTCGAGCGCAACGACGCCCTTGATGGTGGCACCACCGGGCGAGCATACGGCATCCTTCATCGCCGCAGGATGCTGGCCAGTTGCAAGCTGCAGCTTTGCCGTACCTAGCACCATCTGGCTCACAATGCGATAGGCATCGGCACGCGGGATACCGTGCTTGACCGCCGCATCGCCCAGGGCCTCGATTGCCATGGCGACAAATGCCGGAGCGCAACCACCCACCGTGCCTCCCACAAACAGCAGGCTCGTATCGAGCTCGACCACCGCACCGAGTTTGCCAAGCAGATCAAGCACCACGGCGCTCTGCTCATCACTAAGCGTGGAAGCCTTCTCGCAAGCGATGACGCCCTCGCCCACCGAAACCGGTGTGTTGGGCACCGTCGAGATATGCGCGACGCCCGGCAGGACCTGCTCCCACTTGGCACTGTCCCAGGTCCAGGCAACCGACAGAACGACCTTTTTGGCAAGAGCATCCTTGAGCGGGGCGAATACCTTCTCGATCATGTACGGTTTGACCGCAGCGACCACGATATCGGATGCGGCGACAACCTCGGCGGCATCGTGGCAGGCGACCATGCCGCGCGCCTCGCAGCGCTCAACCAGTGCGTCGTAGCGACCCGCGCAGGCGCACATGTCGCTCGCAGCTACACCGGCAGCGATCCAGCCATCGGCCATAGCGCTCGCCATATTGCCAAAACCGACAAATCCAATCTTCATATCTCATAGTCCTTTCAGACACATTCCTCAAAACGAAAGGTATTGTCCCACGCCATTGTTTCGTATTGCCGACCTATTTGTGATACGGCTCGCCACGGCTGATCTTGCAGGCACGGTAAATCTGCTCTAGCAGCACCACACGCGCCAGGTTATGCGGCAAGGTAATGCGTCCAAAGCTGAGCATCTCGTCGGCGCGGGCGCGCACCTCATCACTCACGCCGTCCGAACCGCCGATTACAAAGGCAATGTCGCTGCTGCCTCGCAGCATAAGATCGTCGAGCCGCGCCGAGAGCTCCTCACTCGAACGCTCCTTGCCCTCGATAGCCAGCAGGATCACATGCGCCCGAGACGGCAATGCAGCAAGAATTGCCGCCCCCTCCTTGTCGCGCGCGGCATCCACGCCGCCCGCCTTAGCCGGGTCGATATCGGCCACCTCGCGGATATCCACCTTGGCATAGGCACCTAAGCGCTTGGTGTACTCAGCGCACGCGTCCTTCCAAAAGCGCTCCTTGAGCTTACCGACGCAAACGACGGTGTATTTCACGCGCGCCTACTCCTTCGAACCGTTTTGAACTTTGCCGGCGGTCAGCATCTGCTCGAACATCGAGGCCGACTGCGAGAAATCGCTCGGCAGTACGACCGTCGAAGTTTTACCCGTGCGAGCGAACTCCGTCATCATCTCGGACCACTGCGTAAACATGAACAGTTGGTTGGCCTCGTCATTGCCGACACCCGTCTCCTGGATGATCTCGAGCGAATCTTTGATACCCAGCGCGATGGCCTTGCGCTGGTTGGCGATGCCCTCGCCCGCCTTTTCCATAGCCTCGGCCTCGGCGGTCGCCTCGGTGACGCGCTTGATGCGGTCGGCCTCGGCGAGCTCCTGTGCCGCAGCGCGCTTGCGCTGGGCGGCGTTGATGTCGTTCATGGAGTTCTCAACCTCGGTCGGCAGTGCGATTTTGGTGATGAGCGTCGACACGAGGGTGAAGCCGTAGGCGGCCATCTGCTCGGAAACGGTAGCGTTGACATCCTTGGCGATGTCATCCTTCTTGGCAAAGACCTCGTCGAGTGTGTAGACGGGAATCGAAGAGCGCAGGGCGTCGGTGATGAAGTCACGCATCTGGTCGACGGGCTCCTGCAGCATGTAGTAGCTCTTGTAGATACCCGAATCTGCCGGGCCGGCGCCCATGTCATAGCTCACGTGGTACTGAGCAGAGACCTCAAGGCCGATGGTCACGTTGTCCTGGGTCTTAACGTCGATGCCAAAACCGTTTTTCATGGTGCGCAGACTCACCGTGGCGGCTTTGCGGTCAATCACGGGCACCTTCATGTGGAAGCCCGCGTTGACGATGCGGTTAAACTTGCCCAGACGCTCGATGATCACGGCATGCTGCTGTTCAACGACATAGCAGGCGTTGGGAAGCAGTAACAACAAAATGATGATGGGAATCAAAAGGCTGGTAAGGGCGGCGATGATACCGGACAACAGCATGGTCTCTCCTCTGATAGGCACACGTTGGCACTAGGATACCCGCACGAAGCAGCAACGTGACATCAACAAGAGGCCCATAACAAAAAGCTCCCATTGCTGGGAGCTCTTTCAATCAATGGTGCGGGCGAAAGGACGTCCGCGTATCCGCTTCGCGGATCCGCACCGGCTTCGGCCGCCTGCCGGCGTCCTCGCCAGCTCGCTAAAAACGCTCCGCGTTTTCTTTACGCTCGCTCCTTCACAGGTTCAAGTCCCTGTGATGGGCCCATAACAAAAAAGCTCCCATTGCTGGGAGCTCTTTCATTTAATGGTGCGGGCGAAAGGACTTGAACCTTCATGGGGTTGCCCCCATACGGACCTGAACCGTACGCGTCTGCCAATTCCGCCACGCCCGCGTGCAGGAATTAGAATAACGGAGCGCCACCACGAACGCAAGAACTATTTTTGAAAAAGTTTGCAGGCATTCTCCCAAGCGGCTTGCACGATTGTTTCGGCGTCCTCACCCGTGCGATCGACACGGTCGTTGACCAGCGTGTTTGCCGTAATGGAGATCATTGCGGGCTCGCATTCAAGACCGCGGATGGGCTCCGGAGCCATATACGGGCAATCCGTCTCGAACAAAATTCGATCGAGTGGAGTTGCCGCAAATGCCTCGCGCACATCGTCGTTGCGCTTAAAGGTGGCCGCACCGCCATAGGCGATATAGCAGCCCAAATCCACAAAGCGCTCCATCGTGGCGCGGTCCTCGCCAAAACAGTGCAGCACACAACCAGCCTGGGGCACACCCACCTCGCGCAGTACGTTGTACGCATCAACGTGCGAGGTGCGCTCCCCATCCGAGTCCTCGTGACGCAGGTGCAGCTCCACCGGCACATTGCGGCGCACGGCAAGCTCGAGCTGGCGCGCCATGCAATCAATCTGCACGTTATGGGGTGCCGGCGCGATATCGTCGTCATAGTCCATGTGGTAGTCCAGGCCGATTTCGCCAATACCGGCGCATAAGGGGTCATCAAGTGCCGCAACGACCTGTGCATGAACGTCGTCGGTATAGTCCGGCGCGCCATACGGATGCACGCCGGCAAGATACTTGATCTGCGGGATATCCTGCATCGGAAGAATCTCGCGCACCAGCCAGTCGCTATAGTCCGCCACGATGCGCTTGTCAGCAATGGGGTCGAACATCGTCACCAACAGGTCGACGCCCGCGGCTTTGGCGCGCACGAGCGTCTCGGGCACATCCTTGCCCCAAAACGAAAGCAGATGTGCATGCGTGTCGGCAAGCGGCGCCAAGGGCACGGGACAAGCAACCGTCTTCTTTTTCTTGGTAAACGTCACGCGTTCGGCATTAGGCGTCATGGATTAGCTCCCGGGCCAGACGGACAAAGTCGGCAACATCGAGCGTCTCGGCGCGCGTGGTGGGTGCGATACCGCAAACCTCAAAAGCGGCATCGAGCACGTCCTTGGCAAAACCGTTGGCGCTCATGGAATTGCGGATGGTCTTGCGACGCTGAGCAAATGCAGCATCAATCACGCGGGCCACAAATTCGCGATCGAGTCCTTCGGGCACCACGCCGTCAACACGGTCGATACGCACGACGGCCGAGTCCACGTGCGGCGCCGGCATAAAGCAACGCGGCGGCACCTCAAAGCGACCCGTCACCTGCGCGTACAGGCCGAGCTTTGCCGTATAGCCGCCATAGGTCTTGTTGCCCGGCGCTGCGGCAATGCGATCGGCAACCTCCTTTTGCACCATGACGACGGCACGCTTGAGCGCCGGCATCGTCTGGAAGAACTGCAGGATGATCGTCGCCGCCACGTTATAGGGCAGGTTCGCGACAAACACCGTCGGCTCACCGCCCGCGGTCTGTTCAATCTGCTCCGGCGTCACCCTGAGCGCGTCGCCCATGATAAAGCGGAAGTTGGCATAGTCGGCGGCGTGAGCATCGAGCACCGGCTCGAGCTCGGGGTCGGCCTCGATCGACGTGACGCACGCCGCCTCCTGCAGCAGCGCAAGCGTGAGCGTACCAACGCCCGGGCCAACCTCGAGCACGCGCTCATCGCCCGTGAGCTCGGCAAGCTCGCAGATACGCTCGATCACATGATTGTCGATTAGAAAGTTCTGGCCCAGGCGATGCTTGGTCGCAAGGCCAAACTCCTCCAGCAGCTCCCTGGTGGCCGTGGGGTTTGCCAAAGGCGAAGTTGTCATAGTTGCCTCCTTAGCATGATGGCGGCGTCTTGAAACAAAAGGGCATGGACCGTGGCGGCCATGCCCTTACAGCTAAACAGCAAATTGCCGATATGGCGCGGCGTCTTAGCCCAGACGCGGGAACAGCGGCTCACCCTTCTCAACGGGCTGACCACCGGCAAGCAGGCCCCAAGCGCAAATGCCCTTGAGGTCGTCGCTCGCGGCCTCGCCCTCACAGGACAGACGGCGCAGGGCCTCGGCAGAAGTCTGGGGCATGAGCGGCATCAGCAGGTGAGCGGCAATGCGGATGGCCTCGAGCAGGTTGTAGATCACAAATGCCAGTTCGTCAGCCTTGGCCTCGTCCTTGGCAAGCGCCCAGGGCTCAGAGTCCTCGATGTAGTGGTTGGCGGCGTGGATGAGCTCCATGACCTCGTCCTTAGCTCCGCCGTAATCGAGCACGTCCATCTTGGCCATGTAGCGCTCGACCAGACCGTCGGCGATCTTTGCTAGCGGGTTGTCGAACGCATCGAACGATGCGGGCTTGGCGGGCGCGCAACCATCAAAGTACTTTGCGCTCATGTTGAGCGAACGTGAGATGAGATTGCCCCAGCTGTTGGCCAGGTCGGCGTTGTAGACCTGCTCCATGCGATCGAAGCTGATGGCGCCGTCGGTACCGGGAACGACGTCGGTCATGAAGTAGTAGCGATAGCCCTCGACGCCCAGCATGTCGATAACGTCCTGCGGAGCGATGGCGTTGCCGCGGCTCTTGGACATCTTCTCGGCCTTGCCAGTCTCGGCATTGCGCACGGTCAGGAAGCCGTGGGCAAAGACGTGCTCGGGCAGGGCCTCGCCGATGGCCATGAGCATGGCGGGCCAAATGACGCAGTGGAAGCGGATGATGTCCTTACCCACGATGTGGAACTGCGCGGGCCAGCGATAGGCCAGCTCGGCACGCGCCTCGTCGGTGTCGACACCGTAGCCGACGGCCGTCATATAGTTGAGCAGCGCGTCGAACCATACATAGGTCACATGGCCCTCGTCAAACGGGACCTGGATGCCCCAGTCAAAGCTCGTGCGGCTCACGGAAAGATCGTTGAGGCCGCCCTCGACAAAGCTGTGAACCTCGTTCATGCGGAACGCAGGCTCGACAAAGTCGGGGTGCTCGTCATAGAGCTTGAGCAGCTTGTCCTGGAAGGCGGAAAGCTTAAAGAAGTAGGACTCCTCCTGCACGCGCTCAAGCGGACGGTGGCAGTCGGGGCACAGGTGCTGGCCGACGCTGCCGTACTCCTCGTCGCCCTTCTGGACCTGCGTATCAGTGAAGTAGGTCTCGTCAGGCACGCAATACCAACCGTCGTAGCTGCCCTTATACAGGTAGCCGGACTCCTTCATGCGCTCCCACAGGTACTGCACGGCATGATGCTGGCGCGGCTCGGTGGTGCGGATGAAGTCGTCGTTGGAAATCTCGAGCTTGCTCCAAAGCTCCTTGAAGTGCGGGGCCTGGCTGTCGGTCCACTCCTGCGGCGTCATGCCATGCTTGGCTGCGGCCTCGGCGACCTTCTCGCCGTGCTCGTCCATGCCGGTCAGGAACTTGACGTTATAGCCGGCGGAGCGACGATAACGGGCCTGAACGTCGGCGATGATGGTGGAATAGGCCGTGCCCAGGTGCGGATCGGCGTTGACGTAGTAGATGGGCGTCGTGATAAAGAACGAAGGCTTGCTTTGATCCATGGGGTTTGTCCTCCAGAAAAACGTTGCATACAGGGGATGATTCTAGCGCAAGGGCTGGATATCCTCCATCTATTGCATATCGAGCACCATGGCATAGACATCGCGCTTGCGACGCGAATACTTCTGAGACAGGCGCTTGGCCACCGCAGACGCGGGCTCCCCCTCCTCGAGCGCGGCGCGGATATCCTCGCGCAGGGCCTCGTCGGGATCCGCTGCCGCGGCGCCAACCGGCACGGCACCGGCCTCCTCATCCTCGCTCGGCGGCGCGATGACCAGCGCAATCTCGCCCTTTACCTCGCCGCGAGCACGCAGCTCCTCGGCGAGCTGGGCAGCGGGCCCGCGCAAGACTTCCTCGTGCAGCTTGGTGAGTTCGCGGCAGACGGCAACCTCACGCTGGGGAAAAACCTCTGCCACGGCCTCGAGCGTCGTCACGATGCGATGTGGAGACTCGTAGAAGATGAGTGCGCCGGGCACCACGGCAAGGCGCTGCAAACGGCGCACGCGGTCGCCGTGCTTTCGGCCCAAAAAGCCCTCAAAGAAAAAATGCTCGCAGGGAATGCCGGACGAAACGAGCGCCGTGACGCAAGCGGAGGGCCCGGGGATAACTTCTACGGGCACATCGGCCTCACGCGCCGCCTCGACCAGCGCCTGGCCGGGATCGGACACGCTCGGCATGCCGGCGTCCGAGGCAAAGGCGAGGGTCTCCCCCGCCAGCAGACGGTCGACCAGGCCGGCGGCGCGGCTGGCGATCACATTCTCGTCGCAACGGACAAGCGGCTTGGAAATGCCCAGGTGCATCAGCAGCTTTGACGTCACACGCGTGTCTTCGCAGCAGATGGCATCGGCGGCGGCAAAGGCCTCGCCAACGCGCGGGGACAGGTCGCCCAAGTTGCCGATGGGCGTTCCGACCACATAGAGTTTGCCCGTATGGGCGCTGTTTTGCGTCATATCAACCTATTCAATCATGCCGCGCTCGAGCGTACCGAGCGCCGCGCGGGCGTCCCATGCTGTAATGCGCTTCTCGGTCTTCCACGTTTGGAAGAACCAACCGGCAGCCGGCGCAAACGAAGCCAGCTGGTTGGCGATAAACACGCGCTCGTAGGCATTGCGGCCCTCGGGCGTAACCGACGAGTTGGCAAAGATCGCCGCGCCCGACCATTCGCCCACCAGCACGGGGAACCCAGTCGAAATCGCCTCTTTAAGCTCGCGCTTGTTGCGCGAAATCGCCGTCGTCAGCCCGCGGGGGCTCGTGATGTCGAGCGCATGTTCGTCGCGGTAATGGTACAGGTGAAGGTCCATGTAGACGTTCTTGTACTTAGCGCCGCGCATAAAATGCTTCCACTCGCTGGGATGCCCCGAAGACGAGAAGACGACGATCTTATCCTCGGGCATATACGAACGGACAAGCTCATAGGCATCGCGATAGAAGTTGCGCAGGTAGTGCGCCGGAATGCCATCCGTCATGGTGAAGAGGCTCTTGCGGACACTCATCTGCGGCGTATCCAGCAGCTCAATACCCAGCAGGCTCTCGGCCTCGCCGTAACGCTCGGCCAAGCGCTCGAGCACGTCGAGTGCGACATGACGACCGTTGGTGGACGAATGCCATTCGGCAACAGCCTCTGGCGTGGCGGGCGAATCGTTGGAATCGCCCTGGCCACCGGGCACAGTTGCCAGATCGAGCAGCACGCGGATGTCGTACTTGGCAGCCCACTCAATTGCACGGTCGATGTAGTCGACAACCGAGATGTAGGACGCATCGGACTCCTGCGAGCCAAAGGCATACCAGGGCACCGGCAGACGCACGGCATTGAGACCGATCTGCGCCATGCGACGGAAATCGTCCTCGCTCACAAACGTCTCGTAATGACGGCGCATGCGCTCGTTATAGGCGGCGGTGCCCATGGCCTCCTGCAGCTCGGCCGCGTTGGATGCACCGGTCGCCGCGTATAGCGACGGGGTCACCCAAGGCTCGGGAATAAACCAGCCAGAGAGATTAACGCCGAGTATCCTCTCCATCACTGCCCCCTTCGGATCGTGCAGGCCAAACCTGCATCGTATTGCATAGGAAAAGTATCGTTTTGAGTATACCCGCGCGTGCGGACAGACGACCGAACGGTCTGTAAAGTGGCGCAAAAGCGGGAGGAATGTCTGGGGCGAGCGGGGTCAAGATGACGTACCGAGATGCGCATACACGCCGAGGGCAGGCGCCGGAAAGCGCATTCCATTCTTTCGCTCAATAATGGGATGCGCTTTCCGCGGGTCCACATAAAAGAAAAGGACCCCTTTGCAGAGGTCTGAACTGCGCCCCAAATCTTGGACGCCCTAAATAGCGACTAGGCCGCGAGGGCCTGATTCCGGAACTCCTCCGGGGTCAGGCCCTTCAATCTTACCTGCCTCCGGCTCGTGTTCCAGTGGACTATGTATTCCTCCAGGTC
>DXLW01000016.1:0-34224 GCA_019414505.1 Collinsella sp. | reverse complement strand
GCGGCAGATTTATACCCGTGCCCGAGCTCGAAGAGCCCTATGGCCGCCTTCCTGGCCTCGATATCATGCTTCACCCTCAAATCAACGCGCATAAAGAAAGCCTCCCATTTCTCATGTCCAAGAAATGGGAGGCAGTTCATTTTGAGTCCGGGTTTTTTACCAACATGGTTATAGCGACGCCGATTTTCGCACCGGCATCAAACACCTTGCCACCCTCACGCTTCCAATCTGAAGTGTTCTGGTTTCCCTTAAGGTTGAAAACGTAGATGCTGTTGAACTCCTCCACGAGCGATCGACGGAAACCATTGGAAGAAGATCCGTCGACCCAGCCGCCGTTGCTCACGAAGCAAATGATTCCCTTGTCTTCGATACGATCACTGGCCCATCTAAACGCTCTGATATAGGAATCATATAGGCCCTTTTTCAGACCAGCATCGCTCTTGGCGGCATACGTCTCTTTGATACGTCTATCGAGAGTCGGATAAGACTCGTTTCGATTGTCATCGTTCTCGCTTTTCTGCCCGACCGAGTAAGGTGGATTGCCCACGATCACCCGGATGGGCAGCGCGTTCTGGATACGCACGCGGTCGGTGTTGTCGTAGAACACCTCGTCGTCGAGCGTGTTGGACTCCTCGGTCATCTGGAACGTATCGGTGAGCACCGCGCCCTCGAACGGCTGGTAGTCTCCCCCCATGCGTGCGTGGTAGGCGTACTCGATGTTCACCGTCATGATGTAGTACGCGAGCAACAGAATCTCGTTGGAGTGAATCTCGCGGGTGTACTTGCGCTTGAGTTTCTCGTCGGGGATGAGGTCGCTCTCGATGAGGTGCGCCATGAACGAGCCCGTGCCCGCGAAGGGGTCCAGGATATGCACGCGATCGTCGGCCAGCGACTGGCCAAACTCGTGCTTGAGAACGCGGTCGGTCTCGCGGAGGATGTAGTCGATGATTTCGGTCGGGGTGTAGACGACGCCCATCTTGTCCGAGGTCGCCTTGAACGCGACCTTGAAGAACTTCTCGTAGAGGTCGCGGATAAGCTGCTGGCGCGCCGCGTCCGACTGGATGGCGGCAGCGCGGCGGCGCACGCTCGCATACACGTCATCGAGGACCTCGGAATCCGATGCCTCCTCAATCTTATGCTCTTCGAGTACGCCCAGGAAACGTTCGATGGCGACGGACACGGGGTTCGACTTCGCAAACTCGAAGTCTCCGAACAGGGCGTCGAACACCGGGACGGTGATGATGTGCTGGGCGATCATCTCGACCGCATCCTGCTCGGTGATGCTGGGGTTTAGCGAGTCCTGAAGGCCGTGCAGGAACATCTTGAAGCTACCGGACACCTCGTCGTTCTCGCGAACAAGTTTGCCGATACGCTCTATATGGCGCTGAGCGATCTTCGCCACGTCCTCGGCCCACTCGTCCCAGTAGATACGCGTGCCGCACTTCTTTACCAGCGTGGTCTTGACGGCCTTCTCCCAGCGCTCGACCGGGAAGAAGGTAAGCCTCATCTGCACGCCCTGCGTGATCTCCGCCGCCTTCTGGCTCTCCTCCTCCTGCTTGAGCTTGAGGTCGCCAGCATCCCACCCCTTCTGGTTGGCTGATCCGACAACCTTGTTCTTCTCGGCCTCCTGCTGGAGGGCGAGCGCGTTGACCTTTGCCTCAATTCGCTCGTCGTGCGAGCGGAGGGCCTGGAGGATGCTCCAGACGTTCGCGAACACCTTGCTGTCGTCGAGCGCCTCCTCCGGCGTCATGCCGGCTGGAACGAAAATGGGCAAGATGATATAGCCGAAGTCCTTACCCTCGGCGCGCCTCATGACGCGGCCGACGGCCTGGACGACGTCCACCGTCGAGTTCTTGGCATTGAAGAAGATGACGGCGTCGAGGTTGGGCACGTCGATGCCCTCGGCGAGGCAGCGTGCGTTGGTGAGAATGCGGCACTCGTCCTCGGCGACGTCCCCTCCGAGCCAGGTGATGTTTCTCGTGCGCTGGTCGGACGGCATGTTGCCGTCGACGTGGCGCAGCTCGCACTTGAGCGGGAGCTCCTCGTGCTCGTCTTCGGCAAACTTCTCGACGATTTGCGAGAAGGCCTCCGTGATGGTCTTCGATGCATTGATGGTCGAGCAGAAGCCGACGGCGCGGTGTAGCGGCTTGCAATCGGTCACCATGGTCTCGACGTCATCGACGACGAGCATGCCACCGAGGCCGGTCGCGTCGTCGGGCGCACCCTCGCCGTGATCGACGAGGCCCTTCCAGCAGCCGATAATCTTGCCGATGTCCGAGGGCTCGAGGCTCATTGCGTTGACGCCCTGGTCGCTCTCCAGGGAGGGCAGGCGGTCCCCGATGGCATCCTCCTGGACGGTGAGGACGACGACCTTGTAGTCGGTGAGCAGCTTCTGCTCCACGGCCTCGCCGAACTTGATCTGGTAGGCGGTGGGACCGTAGATGGACTCGTCGTCCATGGAGGCGATGGTGTAGTCCTCCTCGGCGCCTTTGCGCTTGGCGGTCTCGCCGTAAATGCGCGGGGTCGCAGTCATGTACAGGCGTTTCTTGGCGGCAACGTTCTCGTTGAAGTGGATCTTCATGAAGGCCGAAGCCTCAGTCTTGGAGACGCCGGGGAGCGCGTTGCCGGTCGTGCGGTGGGCCTCGTCGCACACGACGACATCGAACTCGGGCATGCCGAGCGCCTGCGCGTCATGGATGACGCCGATGGATTGGTAGGTCGAGAAGATGACGACCAGGCCGTCGGGGTTTGAGCGCCTGCAACGCTTGAACGAGCGGTACAGGCTCTCGGGATTCGTCGTCGCGGGATACTCGAATGAATCGAGCGTCATCGGGATGACGTCGTCCTTGCGCGACGCCTTCGAGTCCGAGCAGACGACGAGCGAGGACATGGGCACGCGGCTCTGGCCCATCCACTCGCGCATGGACTGTCCGACAAGGGAGATCGACGGCGCGCAGAAGAGGATTGTGCCGGCGGCGGGGCCGATCCAGTCCTCGACGAGGCGGAGGGACATGAGGGTCTTTCCCGTGTCGCACGCCATGATCGCCTTGCAACGGTCGAACTCCGCCCACTTCTCCTCGATCGCCGCGACCGCGCGCTCCTGATGAGGGCGGAGGTCGTAGGTCACCCGCTCGCCGGCGGGAACACCTTCGATAAACGGGGCCCAGTCGATATTGGAGGCCGCCATCTTGGCGGTATCGATGTACATGGACCCGCTGGCGTCGATTTGCTTCTGGAGGTTCTTTCCCGGGCCCTTCGCCGTCGTCATGACCATCAGGGAGTCGACGCCGTCGATAAATGCCGCATGGGCGAAGAAGGAGTCGCAGATGCCCTTGGGGAGGTCTTTCTCGCCGTCATAGCACTTGCATTGGATTGCCCACCATTCCCCCGCCTCGGCGGTCTGGGCCATGAGGTCGATTCCGTTGTCTTGGGTGTCGTGGACGGGGCAATCGTCCCATTCGAGTGCCTGGGCTATCGTCCCGACACGAGAGAAGAACAGCGCGTAGAAGGGGTCGTTCTTGAGATAGTAGACGCAGGCCGCCTCGTACTTGTCACCCTTCTCCTTGGTCGTTGCCGACCCGTTGACGATAGGGTCAAGGGCATCGTAGACGGTCTTCATATAGCGACTCCTTTGTTGTTATTCAGACGTCACTATTTTAGCTAAGGACCGCCGGAACTCTTTCTAATTGGAGTTTATCGGTCGACAAGTCAAGCCGACCGGCCCGCGATTATCAATGGTTTATATGCTTCACAAAATAAATTGCCACAGGATTCACCCGCAATTCACCCGCAAAGAAAACCAATAAAGAAAAAGCTCGGAAGCAATTATGCTTCCGAGCTGCAAGTTCTTGGTCGCGGGGGCAGGATTTGAACCTACGACCTCCGGGTTATGAGCCCGGCGAGCTACCAGACTGCTCCACCCCGCAATGTCTGGGCGCTTCATGTGCGCAAGAAAGAATATTACGCGGGAGTTCGGTAAGCGGCAAGGAAAATCTCGTAGAGCATAATTCCTTCATATTTAAAACCCCTCAGCCCCTATCACCGTAAACGAATCGCAGCCGAGCGCCGTCGGCGGCGCGTATACAATGGTGCGCGTCCTTTTATGCCAACACTGGGAGTAGACATGCTGCTCGCTATCGATATGGGAAACACGCAGACGGCCATGGGCCTGTTTGACGGAGACGAGCTGGTGCAGTCGTGGCGTATGCCCACCGACCGCTCCTATACCGCCGACGAGATCCACGTGCGCCTGATGGGTTTCTTTAAGATGTACGGCCTTTCGCTCGATGCGGTCGACGCAATCGCCTTTGCGGGCGTGGTGCCGCAGCTCTCGCGCGAGTGGCACGCCGTGGCCGACCGCATTGCCGCGGACGCCATCGTCATCGGGCCGCAGACGGCCGCGGTGACCAAGCTGCGCGCGGCGCGCCCCCAGGCCGTAGGTGCCGATCGCGTCGCCAACGCCGTTGCGGCCGAGACTTTCTACGGCGCGCCGGCAATCGTGGTGGACTTTGGCACCGCGACCAATATCGACGTCATCGATGAGGACGGTTATTACATTGGCGGAGCGATCGCGCCGGGCATCCGCATCTCCATGGACGCGCTTGCCGCCCGTGCCGCCAAGCTCGCCAGCGTGCCGCTCGAGGCGCCCGAGCACGCCATCGGCCGCGATACCGAGGAGTGCATCAAGGTCGGCGCCGTAACGGGCGCCGCCGCCATGGCTGAGGGCCTGGTCGCGCGCATGAAGCGCGAGCTGGGCCGCGAGGATGCCGCCGTTATCGCCACGGGCGGTCTCGCCAGCATCGTCGCCGATTCGACCGATGCCTTCGACGTGGTCGACGGACAGCTCACCATCAAGGGTATCTGCGAAATCTACCGCCGCATGCAGGAGCTGGGATAGGACAGGGGCTTAAGTCGAGCACGAGCGCGAGCGGCGAACTAGGCAACGCATCGGCCCTATTCCTCAAAATCGAAAGATTTTCAGTTTTGAGGAATAGGGCTTTCTGCTAGGCCTCGTCGCACAGCCACCTCGCCAGGTCCACGATCTGCACTCCATTGCGGTCCGTGGCCTCGTGATGCGTGCGGGCGAGAATCATCTTGGGGTACGCGTCGCCAATGCTCAGCAGTGGTGAAATCTCGCGTTCAAATGTCTTATCCGAGCTGATGTCGTCGCTCACCTGAATGTAGAGCTTCTCGCTTCGCTTGATTGCTACAAAGTCTATTTCCTTTTTATAGAGCACGCCGACGTATACCTCGTATCCGCGGCGCAGCAGCTCGATTGCCACCATGTTCTCGTATACGCGTCCCCAATCCATATCACGTGTACCGAGCAGCGCGTATTTGAACGCGTGGTCTGCCAGGTAATACTTCTCGCCGCTCTTAAGGTATTTTTTGCCGTGGATGTCGTACCGACGAACTTTATAGAAGGCAAACGCATCGCACAGGTACCCCATGTACGTGCCGACCGTCTTGTTCGTTATCTTTAGCCCATCCGCGTTCAAAATATCCGTAATGTTACGTGCCGACGTTATGTTGGATACGTTGTCCATCATGTAATCGGCAATGCGCAGCAGCGCCGATTCGTTTCTCACGTTATGCCGCTGCACGATATCTCTCACGATGAGCGTCTTAAAGACATTGGAGAGATATTGATAACGCTGCTCCTGCAGTGGATAAGGGTAGGAGCCGGACATACCGCCGGTTCTCGCGTACTCATCGAAGTCGCGGTCGACCTCGCCCTCGTCGCCATAGAGTCGATACTCCTCAAACGAGAATGGGAAAACCTCGATCTCAAACGTACGCCCCGTAAAGAGCGTCGACAGATCGCTCGACAGCAAAAAGGCATTCGATCCGGTAATGAATATGTCGTACTGCTCGGATGCGTGGAGGCTGTTGATCGCACGCTCAAAACCGTCGCACATCTGAACTTCATCGATAAGCAGAAAGTTTTGTTTGCCGGACACTCGATGCTCTTTTACATAGGCGAGCAGCGCGTGATACTCGAGCAGATTCTCGAACTCATCGAGGTTGTAGTTGATATGGATGACATTCGAATTGGACAGATTTGCCTCCACGTAATCGCGGAGGGCCTCGAGCAATTTTGATTTACCGCTACGACGGATGCCCGTGATGACCTTGATGTCCGGCACGCCAATAAGGCTCGTCAACGTGTCCATATATGACGTTCTATTGATGAGTTTCATTGGGGCCTCCTCGCGGTCTTTTATCGCTATTCCTCAAAATTGAAAAATTTTCAGTTTTGAGGAATAGGCTCTATAGCGAATATACCTCGCGAAAGACCGAGCTGCCTTAATCCTATTCCTCAAAATCGAAAAATTTTCAGTTTTGAGGAATAGGTCCGAGGTGCTACCCCGCAGTCACGCGAAAGCCCTCCCCGGCACAGGCCGAAGAGGGCTTCGTTGTCATCGTTATCTTTGAGTGCGGGCGCTACGCGTTACAGTCCGCGAATTCGTACAGCCTCGGGCGGAAACTCTTGCTCGCCGGCATCGGTCTTGATAGTCGCACGACCCCAGATATCCAGGCCCGCAAACACACCGACCGCAAGCGGCAAACCGTTGGGCGACACCGCCGCAACTTGGCGGCCCAGCAGCGGCACCATGTCGAAGTACTCGCCCAGCACGGGAGCCAGCGGCCCTGCGGCGCCTTGCGGCGTGTTGGCAACAACCGCCCAGGCGTCCACGCGGGCCAGCACGGCGGCGGCCAGCGCCTCGACCAGCGCTTCGTCAGCCACGTCCACACCAAGCTCGCTCAACGCCGAATGCTCAATATCAACCGTCACCGCGGCAAACATGCCCGCAGCACCGGCACCGCCGTTCACGGCAACACGCGCGAGCGACGTCTCAAACGCAGGCGCACCGCACACGATATCGCTCGGCCACTGGATACCCACCTTACCGGCAAGGCCCAACCCCGGCGTCGAAGCCGTGCCCACAAGCGCATCCATCATGCCCATCGCCGCCACAAACGGCAGGCCATGGAAGGCATGCATGTTCACATCCGGACGCACGACCAGCGAAAACGTCAGCGAAACATCGCCCGCGCTCCACGCGCACCAGCCCGCGGACACGCCCTCGCGGCCCGCGTCACGCGCCGCGTCGAGCTCGGTGCCGGCGGCAACAGCATTCATCTCGATCATCTACATACGCCCCAATTCGCCCACGATATGGCCCACGCGGTCCTCGGGCTCCTTGACCTCGACGCCGTTGTAGCGGAAGAACCGCGCCGGGTCGTGCATCAGGTCCTCGAGCGGCACCAGCACAAAGTCGCGTTCGCCGATCAGCGGATGCGGCAGGCGCAGCTTTTTGCCGCCGTGGGTCTCGCCGTCCATCCACAGCAGGTCCAGGTCGATGGTGCGCGGACCGTTGGCCTTGGCCTTTTTGGAGCGGTCGCGCCCCAGCTCGGCCTCGATCTTCATAAGCTCGTCGAGCAGCACCAACGGCGCCAGCTCGGTCTTGATCTCGATGACGGCGTTGGCAAACGCGTCCTGGCGCGTCTCGTAGGCAGGCTCGCTCTCGTAAATCTTGGAGGAGTTAGACACGCAGGTGAGTGGAATCTCGGCGATCATCTCGCGTGCGGCGCGGATGTTGTCGCAGCGATGCCCCAGGTTGGAGCCCACGGCCACAAACGCGCGGCGCGGCTGTGGCTTGGCAACCGCCCAGTAGCCGTTTAGGAACTGCGCAAAACCCGCGGCGTCGTGCACGCGCACGATGTTGGCACCGGCCTGGATGGCGCCCAGGCACACGCCAAACGTAGCGGCATCGCGCTCGGCGGCCTCGGTCACGCCCGAGACGGCGCCCACAAAGCGCTTGCGCGACACGGCGCACATGAGCGGATAGCCCAGTGACGCCATCTTGGCAGTCTCGCGCTGGATGACGATGTCCTCGTTAGCCGACTTACCAAAGCCCGGGCCAGGATCGATGCAGATGCGGTCGCGCGACACGCCGGCATGGATGAGTGTGCGGGCCTGGTCGGACAGAAAGCCCATGACGCGGCGCATGATGGGCGCCGAATCGGGCAGGGTGAAGCGGCGGAGCTGCGAGGTGGGCACGTAGGCTTCCTCGCGGCGGGCGCTGCGGCGCATCATGGCTGCCAGGTGGTCATTGGACTCCGATGCGACCTCGGTGGCTGCGGGCGCGGCCTCGGGCGCGGGCGCGACGGTCTCGGCGGCAGCAACCTGCTCGGCGGCCGGCGTCTCCTGCCCCAGCTCGGTTGCGGGCTCGGACGTGGGCTCCGGTTCGCCAAACGGCAACGAGGGCTGCACCACGCCGCCCGGAAGCTTGGCCTCAACCTTGGGCTCACCCAGCAGCTTGCCGCGACGGCGGCGAGCCGGCTTCTCGGCCTCACGCGCGGCCTCGGCAGCCGCCTCGCGCGCCTTCTCGGCAACAAACGCCGCTGCCGAGGTATCGAGCTGCACCGTTGCGTGCGTGCGGGTGGGCGCGGCGACCTCGCCGGCATGCATCACGATGACGCCGCAGGTGCTCGTCTTAACAAACTCGACCATCTTGGGATCAGTGAAGCCGGTCACGTCGTTGACGATCGAGGCGCCGCAGCGCACGGCCGCCCTGGCAACCGCCACATGACGCGTGTCGATCGAGACGATGGCGCCCTCCTTGGCCAGCGCGCGCACCACGGGCAGCACGCGGCGAGCCTCCTCGTCGGGGTTGACCGGGGTAAAGCCGGGGCGCGTGGACTCGCCGCCCACGTCGATGATGTCGGCGCCGGCGTCGAGCATCGCCAGGCCGTACTCGATGGCGGCATCCGGGTCGAAGTGCTCCCCGCCATCGCTAAACGAATCGGGCGTCACGTTGAGGACGCCCATGATGCGCGGACGGTCAAAGCTGAGCTCGTACTTTCCGCACCGCCATGTCTTGCTGTCGTTCGCCATGAACATCCTCCTAAAATGCCCACGCCGCCGAGCTTGGGGAGCTGGCGGCGGGGTCGCTTTGCACTCAGTCTTTCTATTGTATCCGCGCGCGCGGGCTAGAACGCAAACGCGGCCGCGATGTCGCAAGAAATCAGCAGGTCGGCATTTGCATCCTGATCGGTGGGAGCAAGGTTGCAAATGGCCAGCGTATCGCCGGTAAAGTAACGCGTAAGGCCCGCCGCCGGATACACCACGAGCGAGGTCCCGCCCACGATGAGGGCATCGGCCGCGGCGATGGCGGCAACGGCACCGGTCAACACATGCTCGTCGAGTGGCTCCTCGTAGAGCACTACATCGGGCTTGATGCGGCCGCCGCACGCGGGGCACGCAGGCACGCCCGCGGCGTCCTCGTGCTCGTGCGAGCAAATCCACTCGGCGCTATAGACCGCGCCGCACGACTGGCAAATGTTGCGATGGACCGATCCGTGCAGCTCAAACACACGCCGTGAGCCGGCCATCTGATGCAGGCCGTCGATATTTTGCGTCACCACGGCATTTAGCTTGCCGGCGCGCTCCAGCTCGGCCAGCTTGGTGTGGCAGCGATTGGGCTTGGCGCCAAGCGCGATCATCTTGGTGCGGTAGAAGTCGAAGAACTCGGCCGGATGCGCCTCGTAAAAGCTATGCGACAGCATGGTCTCGGGCGGATAGGCAAACTGCTGGTGATACAGGCCGTCCACGCTGCGGAAATCGGGGATGCCACTTGCCGTGGAAACACCCGCGCCGCCAAAGAAGACCACGCGCTTGTGGGTGTCAAACAGATCCGCCAGCGCGGCGGAGGCCTGCCTGGGGTCCGATATTGCCTGCGTCATATGAGTCCTCCGTCCTTGCTAGTCGGGCAGCGTTGAGCGACGCCCCAGCATGCGACCTTTAAGTCAGCATGCGCGGAGCCCACCCCGCCCCTGTTGCGCTAATCTTAAGCCTGCCAACCCCGTCGAAAGGACACCATGCCTCAGACTTACACTTTCGCCTCGTGGAACGTCAACGGCCTGCGCGCCGTGCTCAAAAAGGACCCGAGCTTTATCCAGATCGCGCAAGAACTCGACGTCGATATCCTGGCGCTGCAAGAGACCAAGCTGCAAGAAGGCCAGGTTGATATTGACCTGCCCGGCTATCACCAAACCTGGAGCTACGCCGAGCGTAAAGGCTATTCGGGCACTGCGGTCTTTAGCCGCCAGGAACCGCTGCGCGTGCTGCACGCCGACGCGCTGTTACCCCACACCGGCGAGGGCGAGGCGGCCGAGCTCGTCGCCCAAGCCGCAACCGAGGGCCGCGTCTGCGCGCTGGAGTTCGACAAGTTCTGGTTTGTGGATGTCTACACTCCCAACGCGCAAAACGAACTCGCCCGCATCGATGTGCGCATGGCCTGGGACGATGCCTATCGCGGCTTTTTGAGCGCGCTTGAGCGCGAGACCGGCAAGCCCGTGGTGACCTGCGGCGACTTTAACGTGGCGCACGAAGAGATCGACCTTAAGAACCCCAAGTCCAACCGCGGCAACGCAGGCTTTTCGGACGAAGAGCGTGGTAAGTTTACCGAGCTGCTCGACGCCGGTTTTACCGATACCTGGCGCGCGGCAAACCCCGACGTCGAGGGCGTCTACAGCTGGTGGAGCTATCGCTTTAATGCCCGCAAGAACAACGCAGGATGGCGCATCGATTACTTCCTGGTAAGTGACTCAATCGCCGCCAACGTTCGCGACACGGGCATCCGCGGCGACATCTTCGGCAGCGACCACTGCCCCGTCACCCTCGCGCTAGAGCTCTAGCGCCAAGTAATTCCTGGGGGACAGAGGAAAACAGATCATGTGGCCCCTCTCCCCCTATAAGTTGCGGTGGAATAGTTCCTGTTTGGGCAGCAAATAGCCAAAAACGAGAACTATTCCACCGCAAGTTCGTGTGGGAACGCGAAATGCCCTACAGTCCGTATTTCACGACGACTCGGTTGATGCGACAGCACCAAGGCTTGTACAAGGCGGCCAAAAACACGCAGGTCGCAAGGCCGTGCGTAATATCGAACGGCACTGCCGTGGCAAGACGCGCCACGGCGCCCGCCCAAGTAAGCGGCTGTACAAACCCAATGATGTCATACGCGTTGATCACGACGCCATAGAGCAAGCCCGACGCAAAGCCGTACGCCAGCAGCGCCGGCATACGCACGGTGCCGTCAGCGCGGTCGAACGCACCCGCATACGCCAGCGCACCGCCAACGTATCCCACGAGCCCCCAGGCATACATCTGCCACGGCGTCCACATGCCCTGTCCAAAAAAGAAATTGCTGGTCAGCGCCGCCAGCGCGCCAACCATAAAACCATTGCGGCGACCAAGCGTCGCCCCCGCGATAATGGCGATGGCGCTCACCGGTTTAAAGTCGGGAATGGGCCCAAACAGGATGCGCCCCGCCGCCGCCAGCGCCGCCAGCACCAGCGTGGGCATGATCTGGCGCAGGCCCGGGCGCGACGCCTCGTAGCCTGCAAAGAACAGCGCAAGCACCAGCGCCACCACGGCAAGCATGGCGAGCGCGGCCTGCTCAACGCCCGCCAGCAACGCCGCAGCCATCACCGCCGGCACCGCCAACAACAGCGGGATCTCCAGTTTTGCAAGCAAGCGCGAGAAACGACAGTCCGTCATCCCATCACGCCCTATAGAACACGTTGTCGGCAAAGAAGTCGGCCGGCGGCTCCATGCAGGCAATCTCGCCGTCAAACATCATGGCGACGTCGTCGGCTACCTGCTCGGCAAAGTCCAAATCGTGCGTAGCCATGATGACGGTGCCGCCAGCCTTCGCATGGTCACGCAGGGCGCGGGCGATGATGCGGCGGCTGAACAGGTCTAGACCCTTGGTGGGCTCATCGAGCAATAGCAGTTCGGGGCCGATTAGCAGCAGTTTTGCCAATGCAAGCAGTTGACGCTGCCCGCCCGAAAGATCGTACGGATGGCGTCCATCCAGACCCGACAACCCCAAGCTCGCCGCACGCTCCCGCGCCAAGTTCTCGTCATATCCGCAGGTCGAGGCCCATTCCATCAGCTCATCGCGAACCGTCTCGGCAACCAGCAATGCTTTGGGATTCTGAGGCAGCAGCGCCGCCGAGGCCGCTCCGCGCACCATGCGGCCGCGCTGCAGCTTGGCGGTCTTCGCCAGCACCGAGAGCATCGTCGACTTGCCGCAGCCGTTACCGCCAACAACCGCATGCACCGCACCGGCCGAAAACGACGCATCGAGCCCACGCAACACCCAGCCGGACGCTCGATCGTAGCGAAACCAGCCCTCCGACAGGGTGGTAGCCGACCCACCGTGCATTTTTTGGAGTATTCTGCTTCCATCCGTGCGCGGGAAGGCTTCCGAGCCGTTCTTGAGCGACGTTTGCGCCACAAATTCGGACGATTTGTCCAATTCCGAACTTTTTTTCGCGCTCGATACGTCCCCGGGCGGCTCCAGAGAGCCCAAATTGTCCTCACGCCTGCTGAATACTCCGCTTTTTGCACATCGGATGGCACCCCACCCCAACACGTCATCGGAAAACAGCAATTCTCGGCGTCCCAAAGAAGCCATATCCGCCACCTCGCGCACGCAACCGCCCTCAATCCGGTACGCACGCGTCGCATATTCGAGCATCGGCCGCGGTTGATGCGTAGCCACAACAACCGTGCAGCCCAGCTCACGGTTCACGCGAAACAGCGCGTGCAGAAAATTCTTCTCGGCAACGGGATCGAGCTGAGACGTGGGCTCGTCGAGTAGCAGCACACGCGGACGCAGCGCTAAGACGGCGGCAAGCGACAGCAACTGCTTGCGGCCACCCGAAAGCGTATCGGTATCGCGATGAAGCCAGTCCTCCAGACCAAAGAAATAGCTGGTCTCGGCAACACGGCGACGCATCTCATCACGTGCTAGCCCCAAGTTTTCCAGGCCAAACGCCATCTCGTGCCACACGGTTTCGCACACGATCTGGTTCTCGGGATCCTGGAACACATAGCCCACGCGCTCCGCCGATGCCCGCACATCCATGTCGGCGACGGGCTCGCCCAGCACGCGCAGCTCGCCGGAGCGCGTACCCGCCGGCGCGATCTCGGGCTTGAGCAGCGACAGCAGCGTCGACTTGCCCGAACCGGTACCGCCAACAAGCAGTGCAAACGCACCTTGGGAGACACGCCAATCAAGCCCCTCGAGCACCGGTGCCTTGACCCCGGGATAGGCAAAACTAAGGCCTCGCACCTCAATCGCCGGCGCGGCCGAGCCATATGCCACACCCGCCGCCGAGCTCCTATCAAACCGAGCCATCAGCCAAACCTCTTCTCATCAATCGCGTGCAACGCGCAAGGCAACACCATCCAGGCGGCGTACACGACATAGCCTGGCCACGGCGCCGGCACCGAGAGCTGCGGATAAAACGAATACTGCGTCGTCGCGGTCCACGCCACCGCCACCGCGGCAGCGCCAAACAGTACGAGCCCGGCCAGCGCGGCAACGTCACTGCGCTCCAGCCGATACCGCGCATACGTCGTACGACGCGTCGCGGCACCCCACCCGCGCGAGCGCATCGCGTCCGCGCGCTCCAGCGAATCTTCCATGCCCCAGCCCATCAACACACTCGATGCCCGCAAGCGCGAGCGCACGGGGTCGGCCGGCGCACGCCCCGGTACATCAATCGCGTCCTGCACCGCCAGCACCGTGCGGCCGCGGCGCAAAAACTGCGGGATAAGCCTCATGCACATCGAGATCATGAGCGCAATCACCGGCGCGGCGTTGCCTAACAGTGCGAGTACCTTGTCGTATTCGAGCATCGACGCCGCGGCCTCAAACCACAGCACGCTCGCCACAAACAGCCCGCCCATGCACAGGCCATATACCATGCTCTCCAGATACACCGCGCGCATGCCAATACGGAACAGCTCCGTCGAACCCGAGGCGCTAAACAGTGGATTGACCAGCGCGATAATCAAAATCACCGGCAGCTGCCAGCGAAGTGCGCCCAGCGTGCGGGCAGCCCCACGCGTCGCAAGCCCGTACGCCAGCCCGCCCGCAAGCGACAGCGCGATCAGCACCGGTTGCATCGAGAACATGGTGAGCCCCAGCGTCAGCACTATATAGAGTGCCGGCACAGCCGGATGCGACATCGAGAATGCCGCGACGGGCTCGCCGCCAAACTCCTCTCGTATGTTGTCCACGGGCACCCCCGTCCCCTCGCTCAAACGACAGCTCCGCAGCACCGCCAACGCCGCACGCAAGCAGCGCAAACGCCACGCCGGCGGCGCAAGCCTCAACCGCCGCAAACCAATCGCTACGCGCTCAACATATGCCTGCGGTATCATATTGCGCCGTGTATCGTTTCCAAACACACGTCTCTATAACGTAACAGGAGATCACATGGACGCAACCGCAATTATCCTCGCTGCCGGCGAGGGCACGCGCATGAAGTCGAACCACTGCAAGGTTTCGCACAAGATCCTGGGCAAGCCCATGGTCCAGTGGATCGTCGACGCCACCATCAAGGCCGGCTGCAGCCGCGTCGTGGTCGTCATCGGCAGCCACGCCGACGAGATGCGCGCCCTCATCGACGGTGCCTATGCCAATAGCGCTACCAAGGTCGAGTGCGTCGAGCAGACCGAGCGCCTGGGCACCGGTCACGCCGTGAAGGTCGCGCTCGAGGCCTGCGGCATCACGCAAGGCCCCGTCGTCGTGCTCAACGGCGACCTGCCGCTCATCACCGCCGACACCGTCGCCAAGTTCGCACAGACCGTCGCTACCGGCGAGCTCGCCTGCACCGTCATGACCATGACCCCGCCCGACCCCTTCGGCTACGGCCGCATCAAGCTGGGCGCCGACGGCCAGATCGAGCGCATCATCGAGCAGAAGGACTGCACGCCCGAGCAGGCCGCCACGCTGCTGGAGTGCAACGCCGGCTGCTACGCCTTTGACGGCGCGCAGCTCGCCGCCCACATTAACGAGATCGGCAACGACAACGCGCAGTCCGAGTACTACCTGCCCGACATGCTCGAAATCCTCAAGGGTCACGGCCAGGCGGTCTCCATCTTCCACTGCGATGACTACCGCGACGGCCTGGGCGTCAACAGCCGCATTCAGCTCGCGCAGCTCACCGCTATCGCGCGCGACCGCATCAACGAGCACTGGATGGCCGAGGGCGTCACGTTCATCGATCCCACGCAGGCCTGGATCGGCCCCGATGCCACCATCGGCCGCGACACCGTCGTGTGGCCGCAGACGCACCTGATCGGCCACGTCACCGTGGGCGAGGAGTGCCAGCTCGGCCCCAACAGCCGCCTCACCGACACCACCGTCGGCAGCGGCTGCACCATCGATGAGACTATCGCCATCGAGGCCGTCATCGAGAACGGCGTCGACTGCGGCCCGCGCGCCTACCTGCGCCCGGGCACCCACATGCTCGACGGCTCCAAGGCCGGCACGCACGTGGAGATCAAGAAGTCCACGATCGGCGAGGGCTCCAAGGTGCCGCACCTGTCCTACATCGGCGACACTACCATGGGCTCCGGCGTCAACGTGGGCGCAGGCTCCATCACCTGCAACTACGACGGCGTGCACAAGCACAAGACCGTCATCGGCAAGGACGCCTTCATCGGTTCCGACACCATGATGGTCGCGCCCGCCCAGATCGGCGACGGCGCGCTCGTGGCCGCCGGCTCCGTCATCACCGAGCCGGTCCCGGCAGACGCACTCGGCCTGGGTCGTGCCCGTCAGGTAAACATTGAGGGCTGGGCCGCCGATTATCGCCGCCGTCTGCACGAGGACGACGAGGTATAACGTTTTACCAAGCATCTAAGGAGCTGTTCCCATGGGGGCGGCTCCTTTTTCTATCGTGACCTGCGCAACCGGATGAGTGGTCGGTTCGTGTCCGTTGACGGTAAAGACGTTATCAAGACTCGATAAACCCCGTCGCGCGGTTACAATGCAAAAAGGCATCTATATGGCATTCGATATATAAAGGAGAAGGGTAATGCCGATTAATGATCCCGAGAAGTCGGAGAATATGCGCAAGTCCATCCGCGTGTATTCCGGTTCCTCCAACCGTCCCCTCGCTCAGAAGATTGCTGAGTACCTTGGGGTCGAGCTTTCGGGCCTTACGCTAAAGCAGTTCGCCAATGGTGAGATTTACGCCCGCTACGACGAGACCGTCCGCGGCGCCGACGTCTTCCTGATTCAGTCCGTGGCCGGCGGCAACGTCAACGACATGCTCATGGAGCTGCTCATCGCCACCGACGCTGCCAAGCGCGCATCCGCCCGCTCCATCACCGCCGTTATCACCCACTACGGCTATGCCCGCCAGGACCGCAAGGCCGGCCCGCGCGAGCCCATCACCGCCCGCCTCGTCGCCAACCTGCTCGAGCGCGCCGGCGTCAATCGCATCATCACCCTCGACCTGCACCAGGGCCAGATCCAGGGCTTCTTTGATATCCCGGTTAACCACCTGTCCGCGCTGCCGCTGTTTGGCCAGTACTACAACGACATGCACTTCGACACCGACAACCTGGTTGTCGTCTCCCCCGATGTGGGCCGCGCCAAGGCCGCCAAGAAGCTGTCCGACATGCTCGGCTGCGACCTGGCCATCGCCCACAAGGGCCGTCCGCGCCACAACGCCGCCGAGGTCATGGGCATCATCGGTGACATCAAGGGCAAGACCTGCATCATCAACGACGACATGATCGACACCGCTGGCACCCTGTGCGCCAACGTCAAGGAGCTCAAGGCTATGGGCGCTGGCGACATCTACGTCTGCGCCACCCACGGCATCTTCTCCGGTCCGGCCATCGAGCGTCTGAACGACGCCCCGATCGTCGAGTGCCTCGTCACCGACGCCATTCCCGTCGAGGTCGGCGGCAAAATCAAGACCATCTCGGTCGCCGAGGAGTTCGCTCAGGCCATCTCCGCCGTTTACCACGAGGAGCCCGTCTCCACGCTCGTCGGCGGCGACTTCGCGCTGTAATCCAGCGTGCATCTCATCATCTTTGGTGTTTTTAAAGGGTCGGAAGCTCGCTTCCGACCCTTTTTCTACCCCTCGACAACCTTCCCTGGACAATTAGTTCAGATACGTATTTTTTTAAAGCTCCAAAGGCCGTTCGGAGCCTTCTGAGCTCCCCGGCGAACGCCATACTGCCCAAAGTTCATCGTTTTCGAGTACGACCGCCGCATATTTACCCTCAAATCGCCCTCGAAAGCCCTTAGAAACGCCTCGAACGCCCGCCGTCTTATACGTATCTGAACTAACTGTCCAGTAGCTATCGTCAACCTTCGCGGCAGAGCTCAATTTCCTGCAATCCCCTCAACCGATTCCACCGATTTCATAACACCCAGCCGTTCATGGCGCGCAGCGCCCCGCTGAGCGAAAAGAACGGTATGGCGGTCGCATTCTGCCGCCAACTTAGTACGTTATAGCTATGACGACCGTGATTTCACATCTCTCCGCCCTCCGCGCAATTCGTCGCGCACGACGGGCGTACTCTGCCCTACCCTGGGACTCCGTTGATAGTGAACAGCAAGCACAGGCCTTGGCTAGCTGCATTCCCAATAATGACGCGATAGACTTTGGCGCACTTTCGATACTCGACGCCTGGAATGAAGATGATTCCGAACTACTCGATCTTCTCGTTTCAGACGAAGACAACAGACGCCCCGACAAGCGGCTTCTTCAGCATATTCTCACCGCTCCGCTTCCTGAAGGTGCAATTATGCACGTCGAGGCCGACATCTACGCAACGTCTCCTGCCGTGACAGCCATGCTTTGTTCCAAAAATGAATCAGTCGCCAAAACCTTGATGCTTCTCATGGAACTGCTCGGAACCTACTCCCTTCCTCCCGGGGCAACATACCCCATTGCCCATGACGACATCTGGCCCAAGGGCGATGGCTGCGCAGCGACGGGCGATCTTGATTGCTTGGGCAACCAGTCGGTGGTCGAGCAACAGAACGAAACCCGCTATGAACAGGCACACTACAAATGCGAGCCCGCCACAACTATCAAAGAGCTTGAGGCGGTTGCACGCTTCGCCAAAAGTAGCTCATACACATCGTTTCGCACGGCAGTCAAACTTGCCCGACCTGGATCTGCATCCCCAGCCGAATCCCTAATGTTTGCCGTTCTCGGAGCGCCCATGCGCTTTGGCGGATTCGGGTGTTGCAGCCTGCCCATGGGAGGCCTGCTACTCAACTATCGAATCGACTTCGACACTCTTGCGGTCAACATGTCCTCCGGCATCCCTTACGCCATCTGCGACCTATATTGCCCGGCCGCCGGAGTCGACAACGAATACAACGGAATTGGGCATGAGCTTCAAAACGCTCGCATCCACGATGGCAATCGAAATAATGGCCTCAAGGCAATGGGCATCCACGTCCTGGTTATCAATCGCGACCAAATGAAAGACCTTGTTGCACTCGAAGCCTTCGCCCAAACGATGCATCGACTCGCGAGAGTCCGATTCCGATACCGTATCAAGGGCTATCGCAAGCGTCAGGCCGCTTGGCTCAACGCCCTGCGGGCCGGAATCGGCCTTGCGCCGGTCTAAACGGCGAATCACCCGTGCACCGTCGAGCAGGGCTGGACAGTTAGTTCAAATACGTATAAATGGACACATTGAATTAGGCTGTTTTGCAGTTATCTCTATACCATTCGCCCGATTTGAAGGCAGGGTAGACTTCAAAACAGCGTCATATGGACTAACTAAAGCTCCAAAACAACGTATCGGCATTGAATCGAGCAATTCGAGTTCTCAGAACTTATACGTATCCGAACTAACTGTCCACCTCGATTTCGACGGCCGTCCAAACGCCCTCAAATAACCTCAATTGCCCTCCATTTGACAGCGGCAACAGGGTCGCTCACCATAGCAGGCGACAAATCAACGAAAGGATGAACATGGCAGCTGCACAGCCGCTTAAGATTCGCATGGTTGCCGGACTTGGCAACCCTGGCGAGGAATATGCCGAGACCCGCCACAACGCTGGCTTCAAAGCGATCGACGAGCTGGCCCGTCAGGCCGGCGTCACGTACTGGAAAAACCAGGCGGGCGCCGAGGTCGCGCTCATCAACATCAACGATCCCGAGGAAGAGGGTGGCAAGCGCCAGATTGTGCTGGTCAAGCCGCAGTCGTACATGAACACCTCGGGCGGTCCCATCTCCAAGCTTTGCCGCGAGTACAAAATCAAGGCCGAGGAGCTGCTCGTGATCCACGATGAGCTCGACATTCCCGCCGGCGACGTACGTGTTAAGGTAGGCGGCGGCCACGCCGGTCACAATGGCCTGCGCTCCATCATCGACAAGATGGGCAGCCGCGACTTCAGCCGTATCCGCACCGGCATCGGCAACCCTCCCGGCAAGATGGCCGTCGCCGACTATGTGCTAAAGCAGCTGCGCGCCCGCGAGGCCGAGGACTTCCAGGACACCTGCGCTCGCGCCGCCGACGCCGCCGGCCTGGCAATCGTCCACGGCGTGATCTATGCCCGCGACCACGTCAACGGTGCCGCCTCCGCCAACGGCAAGCACTAGAACCTACTATTTAGGGACAGGTTTATTTTGACAGGTTCTATATGTGGAAACACCGCAGCGGCCGCACCGCAATAAACCCTGTGCCGCCATACATATGCAGCGCTCCAAAGGGGGCCGGTCTCACCGATGTGCGAGGCCGGCCCCCTTTGCTGTTTTGCCTGATAAAACCTGCCAAAATAAACCTGTCCCTATTTGGCAGGCCAAAGTGGATAAACCCTGCTCCCGCCTGCCAAAGATACACGTAAACAGCATGTCCATGAGGGTATAATTTGCACCGTATGTCTGCACAACGCCTGTGCGCGTACGGTTTTATTCGGGCTACCGTCCATTTCCGTGGAGGCACGGTTCGGCGGCCCTAACAAGAGAGGGGTTCTATGTATAAGATCCTGGAGAAGACGCAGTTCTCGGAGAAGGTGTTCAAGTTCCGCATCGAGGCGCCCGCAATCGCCAAGCATGCGCACGCTGGACAGTTCCTCATGGTTCGCGCCAATGAGACGGGCGAGCGTGTCCCGTTTACCCTGGCCGGCTGGAACGGTGACGAGGGCTGGGTCGAGTTCATCTTCATGGTGATCGGCAAGACCACCGAGATGCTGTCCACATACGAGGCCGGCGAGTCGCTGCGCGACGTCGTAGGCCCGCTGGGCGTTCCCACCGAGATGGCCGAGGGCCCCTGCGCCGTCATTGGCGGCGGCGTCGGCCTGGCAATTGCCTTCCCGGTCGCCAAGCACCTGGTCGAGACCGGTCATGAGGTCCACGCCATCATGGGCGCTCGCACCAAGGACCTCCTGCTCATGGAGGACCAGTTCCGCGAGCTCCTCGACGAGGACCACATCCACATCACCACCGACGACGGCTCCTACGGCGAGCAGGGCGTTGTCACCGCTCCGCTGGAGCGCCTGCTGCAGGACAAGGCCGTGAGCCAGGTCTTCTGCGTCGGCCCCGTTCCGATGATGAAGTTCTCGACCCTCACCGCCCAGAAGTACGACACCCCCATCACCGCGTCGCTCAACCCCATCATGGTTGACGGCACCGGCATGTGCGGCTGCTGCCGCGTCGAGGTGGGCGGCGTGACCAAGTTCGCTTGCGTCGACGGCCCCGACTTCGATGCCACCCTGGTCGACTGGGATGACCTTCGTGCCCGCCAGGCCGCTTACCGTTCCGAAGAGGGCGAGTCCCTCAAGGCCTATGAGGAAAAGAGCTGCGCATGCCACTAGTTAACGGTCGTTTCGTTGCCGATATGAAGTCGCCCCGTACCCCCGATAACGAGGAGCCGGCTGCCGAGCGCGCCTGCGACTTCCGCCCCGTCGACAAGGGCTTCACCGAGGAGATGGCGCTGGCCGAGGCCGAGCGCTGCCTCAACTGCAAGAAGCCGTTCTGTGTTGAGGGCTGCCCCGTCAACATCAACATCCCCCGCTTTATCGAGCAGATCCGCGAGAAGGACTTCGGCGGCGCTCTCGATACCATCCGCGAGGACTCCATGCTTCCCGCCATCTGCGGCCGTGTCTGCCCGCAGGAGAACCAGTGCGAAGGCAAGTGCATCCGTGGTAAGAAGTCCGAGCCCGTGGCCATCGGCCAGCTCGAGCGCTTCCTGGGTGACCGCCCCGAGCTCGCCTCCACGCCCAAGATGGCCCCCAAGAACGGCAAGAAGGTCGCCGTCGTGGGCTCTGGCCCGTCCGGCATCACCTGCGCTGGCGAGCTCGCCCGTAACGGCTTTGACGTCACCGTCTTCGAGGCCTTCTTCACCGGCGGCGGCGTGCTGGTCTACGGCATCCCCGAGTTCCGTCTGCCCAAGGCAGTCGTCAAGCGCGAGATCGACGGCCTGGAGGACATGGGCGTCAAGTTTGAGTACAACTCCGTCGTGGGCAACATGGCCACGGCCGAGGAGCTGTTCGAGCAGGGCTTCGACGCCATCTACGTGGCGACCGGCGCTGGCCTGCCCAAGTTTCTCAACGTCCCCGGCGAGAACCTGCCCAACGTCTTCTTCGCTAACGAGTACCTCACCCGCGTGAACCTGATGAAGGCCAACAAGTTCCCCGAGTACGACACCCCCACCAAGCACGGCAAGAACGTCGTCGTCTTTGGTGGCGGCAACGTGGCTATGGACGCCGTCCGTACCGCCAAGCGTCTGGGCGCCGAGCACGCTATCATCGCCTACCGTCGTACCGAGGACGAGATGCCCTGCCGTCGCGCCGAGCTGCACCATGCTAAGGCCGAGGGCGTCGAGGTTCTGCCGCTCGTCTCCCCGCTCGAGTTTGTCGCTGGCGAGGACGGCTCCGTGTGCGCCGTCAAGGTCCAGAAGATGGAGCTCGGCGAGCCTGACGAGTCCGGCCGTCGTCGCCCGGTGCCCATCGAGGGCGCCATCGAGGAGATCCCCTGCGACGTCGCGATCTCGGCTATCGGTACCAACGCCAACCCCTTCGCAAAGAAGATCGGCGGCAAGATGGAGCTCAACAAGTGGGGCTACATCGTCGCCGACGAGGAGACCGGCCAGACCACCGATCCCCGCATCTGGGCCGGCGGCGACATCGTCACCGGTGCCGCTACGGTCATTCTGGCGATGGGCGCCGGCAAGAAGGCCGCCGCTTCGATCACCAAGAGCCTGCTGGGCGAGTAATCACCTGCAGCGCTAGCCATCAAACGGCAAAGTCCCCGTCGAGCACACGCCCGGCGGGGACTTTTTCTATGCCAGTCGACCGACCACCGCAAAGGGGACAGGCACCTTTGTGGCGATTTTGGTCGGTTAGACTTCGAGCTGCGCTACTTTGTAGCGGTAGGCCGCGGCGATGACGTCCTTGCAGCCTTCGCAGCCCAGCTTGGCGCGGTTGACGACGATGTCTTTACCGCTCGTCATCTTCCACTTTCCGGCGCTGTAGCGCTTATAGAACGCCTCGCGCGCCTTCTGCTGCTGCTTGACCAGCTTGGCGCCCTTCTTTTTGTTAAGGCCACGCTTCTTGCGCACAATCTCGACGCGGTCCTCAAAGGGAGCGGTCACCAATACGGCAATGTGATTGGGGTTGTTACGCAACAGGTAATCGGACAGGCGGCCTTCGATAATGCAGCTCTCGGTCTCGCCCAGATCCAAAATCACCTGGCTCATCTTTTGGAACAACTTGTCCGAGTACGAACGCGCATCGTAGCGGTCGGGCAGAAACGCCATGTTCTCCACGGCCAGGCGCTCGTCGTAAGCGGCCATCTTGTCGAGCGACTCGCCTGTGCGCAGCGAAGCACGTACCAGCAGCTCGTTATCGTACAGCGGAATCCCCAACTCGTCGGCAAGCATGCGACCAATCTCGTGGCCCTCGGCGCCAAAGTCGCGCGCGATGGTAATGACCACAGGATTCTTCTTATTCTCCAGATCGCTCATCGCGATTCCTTTCTCTATGTGACAAAGGGGCTGTCCCTTTGCCACATTCTACGCTGCCACCATTCGCCTCTGATATGCGCGAACCAGCAGCGAGATACCAAAGTTGAGCACAAAGTACATCGCAAACACCAGGCCGTAGAGCATAAGAACCTGCGACAGGTCGATCGCGTGGGCCATCACGACATTTGCCGTGTACATGAGCTCGGCCACGTTAATGCCCGAAAGATACGAGCTGTCCTTAATGACGGTCGTGCACTGGCTAAACAGCGCCGGAATGATCGTCTTAAACGTCTGCGGCAGAATGATGTAGCGCATGGTGGCAAAGAAGCCGAAGCCCTGGCTCTGCGCTGCCTCAAACTGGCCACGCGGAATCGAGTTGAGGCCGCCGCGCACAATCTCGGCCATAACAGCGCTGGTAAACAGCGTAAAGGCGATGGTCGAAATCACAATGTCCAAACCCTGCACCGTAAAGTAGATAAACAGGATCCACAGCAGGTTCGGCGTGCAACGGAACAGCTCGATATAGGCGCTCACCAAAATACGGAACGGGCGGGGCGCATAGCTTTTAACGAGCGCCAGCACCGTGCCAAAGATGAGCGAGAAAAAGATCGACAGCGCCGAGATCTCGATCGTCTTAACAAAGCCGCCCCAAATGTAGAGCAGGTTGGTCGCGTTGAAGATTTCCATGCGCTAGGCCTCCTCTACGTTGTCGAGCCCCAGCTCGGCCAGGCTCACGCCGCGCGGACGCTCCTTGGAGCGGCGCTCGAGCCACTGCACCAGCATGGCGAGCGGAAAGCAGATGATGAAGTACATAAGGCAGCAGACGATGTATCCCTGCAGGTAACCGTACAGACTCACAAAGTTGTCGGAACGGTACATAAGGTCGCCGCCGGCCACAAGCGCCAGCACCGACGTGTTCTTGACCAGGTTGAGCGCCTGGTTACACAGCGGCGGCAGAATGATCTTGAACGTCTGGGGCAGCACGATGTACCAGTACGCCTGCGCACGGGTGAAGCCCTGGCTCTGGGCCGCCTCCATCTGACCGCGCGGAACCGCCTCGATACCGGTGCGGATGACCTCCGAGATGTAGGCCGCGTGATACAGGCCCACGCCCAAGAAGCCCAGCACGAACGGCGCGATGCGCACCGGCTGGTCGGCACCGGTTATGGCCTGCAAAAACTGCGGACCGGCCATGTACATAAAGAGCACCTGCACGGGCAACGGAGTGTTCTGGTAAAACTCCACATACACGCGGCTTATGGCGCGCAGCACGCGCGAACGAGTGGTAGAGAACACGCCCAGCAGCGTGCCCAGCACCAGCGATAGCAGCAGGCCGGCAACGACCACCTGCAGCGTCACGCCAAAGCCCTCCCAGAAGGGCCCCATGTTTTGAAATGTCGTCGACCAGCGGTCGGCGTCAAACAATCCTTCGAGCATATGATTCCTTCCTTGGACGATGCGCCTATACAAGACCCCAGGTCTTGACCTCTTGGTCGAGCCAGCCATCGGCCAGGCGATCGCAAACCACCTGATCGACCACAGCCGAAAGGTCGCAGCCCTTCTTGGTCGCCACGCCGTAGCCCTGCTCGCCAAACTTGACCTCGGGCTGCAGCAGCTCAACGGTCTCGTTCATGTAACCGGCCAGCGTGGAGCGGTCCATGGCAAAGACGTCGATATTGCCGGCGTCGAGCGAACTCTTGATGATGGGATAGCCGCTAAAGGCCCTAAACTCGGGCTTGCAGCTAAAGCCGTTGTCCTTGATCATCTGCTCGATCAGGCCCTGCGTGGTGGCACCCTGGCTCACGCCAATGACCTTGCCGTCCAGATCCTCAATCGAGGTAAAGCCCGAACGCTTCTTGACCATGAGTCCCACGTAGTCGGTGCGGTACGGCGTCGAGAAATCCCAGCTCTTCTTGCGCTCGTCGGTGATGGTGTAGGTCGCCGCGACCACGTCGAGTTGGCCGTTATCGATCAGTGGGCCGCGCGTCTTGGGCGTTACGTCGGTAAACTCGACAAGCTCCTGGGCACGAGCCTTCTTGTAGCTCACACCAAAGACGGCAGCGGCGATCTGGTAGCACAAATCGACTTCCATGCCCTCAAAGCGGCCCTTGGCGGTGTCGTAATAACCGTAGCCGGGAACGTCCTTCTTAACGCCGGCATTCAGATGGCCGCGCGACTTGATGGCCGCAAGCTTGGACCCCCCGTCGGAGCCCTCGCCGCTGGTGGAGTTGCCGCAACCGGTAAGCGTGGTCCCCGTCAGCGCGAGCATGCCGGCGCCAGCCAGCTGCAAAAAGTGACGGCGCGACACGGCCGCCCTCGTCATATCCGTCATGTCCATCACCGCGCCTAGTGCAGAATCTTGGACAGGAACTCGCGGCAGCGCGGGTTCTCGGGGTTATCGAAGAAGTGCTCGGGCGTGCCCTCCTCCAGAATGCGGCCGTCCTCCATAAAGATGACGCGGTCGGCCACCTGGCGCGCAAAGCCCATCTCGTGCGTTACGCAGATCATGGTGATATCCTCCTGCGCAAGCTCAATCATAACGTCCAGAACTTCCTGGACCATCTCGGGGTCGAGCGCCGAGGTCGGCTCGTCAAACAGGATGATGGGCTGCTTGGTGCACAGGGCACGGGCGATGGCGATGCGCTGCTGCTGACCACCCGAGAGATTCTGCGGATACTCGCCGGCCTTATGCGCCATACCGACGCGCTTGAGCGCGGCGATGGCGATCTCGGTCGCCTCCTCCTTGCTCTTCTTTTGCAGCTTGATGGGCGCGAGCGTCAGGTTGCCCAGCACCGTCATGTTGGGATACAGGTTGAACTGCTGAAACACCATGGAACTATACTTGCGAGCCATCTCCAGGTGATTCTTTTTGGTGAGCGGCGTACCGTCGATGACGACCTCGCCCGACGTGGGCTCCTCAAGATAATCGACACAGCGGATGAGCGTCGACTTACCCGAGCCGGAAGGCCCGATCATTACGAGCTTCTCGCCGCGCTTGACGGTGAGATTGATATCTTTGAGCACATGCAGGTCGCCAAAGTACTTGTTGAGATGCTTGATCTCGATCATGTCTGCCATGAATGTCCCTTCCCTGCGTTTACACGAGTTGAACTATTGTACGGAAAGAACCGCGTTTCCGCAGCCCACACTACATTCCCGTAAAGAACCCGCAACCTTCCACCCACTCATTGGGGACGGGCTTAAATGAGTACCTGCTCATTGGGCACTCATTTAAGCCCGTCCCCAATGAGCGCCGAAAATAATACAACCGCCCTTGTTGAGCATAAGCCAGCGAAAACCCGTACACGCGAGCAAGGTGACGTGAAATGAAAGGGCGCAGACCTTATGGTCGCGCCCTTGAAATTGAACGTCAGATTGCCGTGTGTACGGGTTTGCAGCGTCGAGCCGTTACGCGGTTTGGTAAAACCGCGTAACAAATTACGCAAGCTTTGCACCGACGATCTTTGCCGCTGCCGGCTTGTCGAAGTTGCCGCCGGTGGCCTTGCCCAGGGCACCCATAACCTGGCCCATCTGCTTCTTGGAAGTAGCGCCCAGCTCGGCGATGACCTGCTCAATCAGGGCCTCGAGCTCCTCGCCCGAAACCTGCGCGGGCAGCAGGCTCTCCAGAATCTTGACCTGCTCGGTCAGATTGTCGGTGCGCTCCTGGTCGGTGCCGGCCTTGATGGACATCTCCAGCGTCTCGCTCGTCTGCTTGATCAGACGCTTGATCATGCTGTTGACGTCTTCCTCGGTCACATCGCGGCGCTCATTGACCTCGATATTCTTCACCTCGGCCTTAACCTGGCGAATGATGGACAGGCGAACCTTGTCCTTGGCCTTCATGGCCGCGATCATTTCCTTCTGCAGCTCTTCGTTGGTCATCTGCAAATCCTCTCTAATAGCGTGGGCGGCACTCGCGCGAGCACCGCCCCATGATTACTCAGTCGTCGACGAATCGTCGGTCGAACTCTTGGTGACGCCCTTCAGGCTGACGTTGTACGGCACGTCCTTGGGCATGGGGTTAACGGTGATGTCGGCGTCCTTCTTGTACTGCTCCAGCCACTCGCTGTACGCGGTGCTTGCCGCCTGCGTCTTCACCACGTTAGAGACATACTTCTTAATGTCCTTGGGTACCTGCTTGATGTCATCGACCTGGTTATCGACATGGAAGTAGTCGGTGCACTTGATGACATGGTAGCCATACGTCGACTCAACCACGTCACTCACATCGCCCTTGTTGAGCCCCTCGAGCGCCGCCTGGTAACTGTCGACGAAGGTGGTGAGCTTATCCCAGCCCACATCGCCCTTCTTCTCCTTGGAGCCGGTGTCGTCGGAATACTGCTCCACGGCGTCCTCGAAGCTCAGCTCGCCGGATTTGATCTTGTCCAGGCACTCCTGTGCCTTGGCCTTGGCGGCAGCCTTGTCCTCGTCGGAAGCGTCGGAATCAACCTTGATCAGGATGTTTGAAGAGCGGCGGGCATCGTTGTAGTTAGACAGGTTCTCGTTGATGTAATCGACGATCTCACTGTCCTTGGGCTTACTGGTGGGTGCCACGGCGTCCTTGAGCTTCTGCTGCGCCAGGCTCTCCTTGAGCGAGTCCTTGTAGGTGTCCTCGGTATAGCCGTAGGTCTTAAGCGTCTTCTTAAAGGCTTTGGCGCCGCCGGCACTCTTGCAGGCGTCCTTCCAAGCCTTCTCGACCTCCTCGTCCGAGACGGTCACGCCGTTTTCCTTCTGCGCTTGCTGAAGCAGGATCTGCTGCGCGTAGGAGTCGATGAGCTGCTTGCGATACTTCTTGGGTGTGAGGTCGTTGTCGACCAGGTACTGCGCCCAGTCCTTGTCCTTGGTGTAGCCGTAGGACGTGCGCATGCTCATGATCTGCTTGGTCACGGTGTCCTCGGTGAGGTTGGTGCCGTTGATAGTGGCAGCAACACCGCCGGTCAGCTTGTAGCCCGAGGTGTCCTCAGCCTGCGACATAAGGCCGGAGCACGCCATCGCCGAGACGGAAAGCAGCATCGCCAGCACGCCGATGACCACCAGAACGATCTTGACGGTCTTAGACACGTACGTCTTGCGCTGCTTCTTGCGAGAGCTGGAGGCAGCGCGGGCCTGCTGCTCGGGCGTCGGCGCGGCCTCGGAGTTCTTTTTCTTATTTGCCATAGTTGGCCTTTCGCATAACGAATCGAACAAACGCCATTGTGTCACAACGCGGCCCCCGCGACACGCTTGGTGCATTGGGGACAGGTTAATCTGCACCATTTTGGTGCAAAGGGGACAGCTCTGGCACTTGGCAGTTGGGGACGTTCTTTATATGCCGGCACTTGGGGACTGTCCCTTACTGCCGGCAGAAAAGGAACGTCCCCAAGTGCCGGCTCAGCCCCATCCTAGAAATGGCGGCGGATGGCGTCGACCATGCCCTGGGACGTGGTCTGGCCGAGCACGTCGGCTGCGGCATCGGCGTCCATAAAGATGTTCATGAGCGCCTGCAGGGCCTCGACCTGGCCGCCCGGCTCGGCGATGCCCAGATTAATGACGATCTGCGCCGGCACCGGAGCACCCATGCCAGCCATAGCGTTAAATGTCACGGGCGCGGTGGGCTTCACCACCGCGATATAGGGCTTGGTCACAAACCCCGGATCGGTATGCGGAATGGCAATGTTTGCCGCCGGCATGGCAAGGCCCGTGGGATAGGCATCCTCGCGCGTGAGAACGGCGTCGAGCCAACCGTCGGCAATGTAGCCACGTGGTGCAAGCTCGCCCTCGAGCCGCGCAAACACCTCATCCGGCGTCGCACACTCCCAATCAAAAAACACCAGCTCAGGCGTAAACAGCGCTTCGTTATCCGCCATGCGCTCACCTCTCTCACCTAGCCATCGGGGACGTTCTTAAATGACTAGTCGTTAAAGAACGTCGCAGGTGACTACCCAAAACAAAGGGTGGCCACGTGCGCCTTGGCGCCAATGACCACCCTGACTACTCGGCTAAATTGTACTGTGCGCCGCTAGCCGCAAGGCGCGTCAATTGCGACCTTGCCGCTCTCCAGCACGTGGACGCGGCCGTCGGCGAGCATTTGCACGACCTCGGGATACAGCACGTGCTCAATCGCATGGATGTGCTCCTCGAGCGTGTCGACATCCCAGCCCTCCTCGACAGCCAGCGCGCGCTGGGCGATGATGGGGCCGTTGTCGTAAATCTCGTTGGCAAAGTGCACGGTCACGCCGGTCACCTTGACGCCGCGCGCAAAGGCATCGTCAATCGCATGCGCACCGGTAAAGCTCGGCAGCAGTGCCGGATGCAGATTGACCACGCGGTTGGGAAACGCCGCCAGCAGAGGCGTGTGCACCATGCGCATGTAGCCGGCCATGACCACATACTCGCAGCCGCGCTCGAGAAGCTCGTGCGAGATGATCTCGTCGGCGGCAATAGGGTCGGCATAGACATCATTGGACAGCGTGAGCGTCTGGATGCCCGCGCGCTCAGCGCGCTGCAAACCCTTAGCCGAAGGACGGCTCGACACCACAAGCTCAATCGAAGCGTTGAGCTTGCCGGCGGCGATCAGATCGATCAGCGCCTGCAGGTTGGTACCCGAACCGCTGATGAGCACACCGATCTTGAGCGGCTCGGCCGTATCGGTGCCGGTCGGACGGGTATAGGGCACAAAATCCAGGCCCTCGGCAGCAGCCATCTGCTCGTTAGCGCTCATCGGAGTACACAACCTTACCGGAACCCTCGACGCACTCGCCCACGCGGAACGGCTTTTCGCCCAGCGCGACCAGAGCCTCGGTCACGGCAGCCTCGTCCTCGGGGGCGACGATCAGGCACAGGCCAACGCCCATGTTGAAGGTCTTGCATGCCTCGTTGGGCGCGAGCTCGGCCTGGCGCGACACGTAGGTGATGACGGGCGGAACGTCCCAACCCATCTCGGCGCCGTTGCGGGTGACCACGGCGTCGACGTCGTCGGCAAGCGCGCGGTTGAGGTTCTCGGTGATGCCGCCGCCGGTGATATGGGCAATGGCGTGCACCGGAGCGCCGCCGCGCAGCAGCTCCAGAATCGGCTTGACGTAGATGCGCGTGGGGGCCAGCAGAGCGTCGGCCAGCGATGCGCCGCCGAGCTCCTCGAGCGGGCGGCTCAGCTCCTCGGCCTTAGCGGCGGCCTCGGGCGTGCCCGGCTTGATACCGTCGACACCGATGACCTTACGCACAAGCGAGTAGCCGTTGGAGTGCACGCCGGTGGAAGGCAGACCCAGAATCACGTCGCCGGGGCGGACATTCGCGGGGTCGAGCATCTTGGGGCGGTCGACAACGCCCACGGTAAAGCCAGCGAGGTCGTAGTCGGCGGGAGCCATGACGCCGGGGTGCTCGGCCATCTCGCCGCCCACGAGCGCGCAGCCCGCGAGCTTACAGCCATCGGCCACGCCCTTGATGATCTTTGCCATGTGCTCGGCCTCGATGTGGCCGATGGCAACGTAGTCCAGGAAGAACAGCGGCTCGGCGCCCGAAGCCAAGATATCGTTGACGCACATGGCGACCAGGTCCTGGCCCACCGTCTCGTGACGGTCCATGATCTGGGCGAGCACGAGCTTGGTGCCCACGCCGTCGGTACCGCTAATCAGAATCGGGTCTTCCATATCCTTAAGCGCGGCGGCCGAGAACAGGCCACCGAAGCCACCGATACCGCCGATGACCTCGGGGCGGTTGGTGTCCTTAACCATTTGCTTAATAGCGTCGACGGCGCGGCCGCCCTCGGCGGTATCGACGCCGGCATCCTCATACGTCACATGCTTGCTGTCGCTCATCTGAGCCTTCCTCTCCCGCTACCGTCCGCCGCCCGGGCGCCAAACGGTGCTCATAGTTGCGTTCATTTCGGCGCGCGCCATAACAACGCGCGCCGCTCAATCAACAAAACAGCAGGTAAAACCTACCAAAATAAACCTGTCCCTAAATGGCAGGTTTTAGGCCTCGCCGTGTTCCTCTTCCCAGCTGCGGTCGTCGTATTTCTCGACCACGGCGTCGTCGTCAAAGTGCAGCGGCTTATCCAAGTTGCGGGGCTTAAAGCCCTCCATAAACTTGTCGCGGCCAAAACTCTCGGGAATCGCCACGGGGTAGCGGCCGGTAAAGCACGCATCGCAGTAACCGCCCTTGGGCATGACCTTAAGCAGGCCCTCGACCGAAAGGAAGGCCAGCGAATCGGCGCCGATATACTCACAAATCTCATCGACCGTCTTGTTGGCGCTGATAAGCTGCGACTGCACGTCGGTATCGATGCCGTAGAAGCACGGCCAGATGACCTCGGGCGAGTTGATGCGGATATGAATCTCCTTGGCGCCAGCGTTGCGTAGCATCTTGACGAGCTGCACCATGGTGGTGCCGCGCACGATGGAGTCGTCGATGACGACCAGGCGCTTGCCCTCGATGTTGTCGCGCAGCGGGTTGAGTTTCATACGCACGCCCATGGCGCGCAGCTCCTGCGTGGGCTCGATAAACGTACGGCCCACGTAGCGGTTCTTGATAAGGCCCTCGCCAAAGGGAATACCGCTCTCGTGCGAATACCCCTCCGCGGGCGGCAGGCCGGAGTCGGGCACGCCGATGACCAGATCGGCCTCGACGGGCTCCTCGTGTGCCAGCTGACGACCCATGTCGTAACGGCAGGCATAGACGCTCTTGCCGTTCATGATGGAGTCGGGGCGGGCAAAGTAGACCTGCTCAAAGATGCAGTTTGCGGGCTCTTCGGCGGCAGGCACGCCCTGCTCGGATACCAGACCCTCGGCGCTGATGCGCAAAATCTCGCCGGGACGGACGTCACGGACGTACTCGGCACCCACGATGTCGAGTGCGCAGGTCTCGGAAGCAACGACCCAGCCGCCGGCGCGCGTGACACGGACGGTGGAGTCGACCGTCGCGGCGCCGTCCTGCGACGGCAGCTGCGAAACGGATGCGGCATCGGCCTGGTCCAGGCCCTCGTCCACCAGCTTGCCCAGCACGAGCGGGCGAATGCCGTGCGGATCGCGGAATGCGTAGAGTGCCTGCTCGTTGATGAGCGTCATGGCGTAGCCGCCGCGCACGAGCTCCATGGTCTTGCGAATGCCCTCGCGCAGATGGCCTGTACGCTGAGTAAAGTAGCCGATAAGCTTAGTCGCGACCTCGGAATCCGAATTGGAAAGGAACGGCACGCCCAGCTCGATCAGCTGGCGGCGCAGCTCGTCGGTGTTGACGAGGGTACCGTTGTGCCCGAGCGCGATAATGACGCTGTTGATGGTAGAAAGATGCGGCTGCGAGGCTTCCCAGCTCTTGGCACCGGCAGTGCCATAGCGCACGTGGCCCACGGCCAGCTGGCCGGAGAGCGTCGACAAGTCGGCGTTGGAGAACACGCGGTCGAGCAGGCCCAGATCCTTGCGGACCATAACCGTGCCGCCATCACCCACGGCGATTCCCGCCGATTCCTGGCCGCGATGCTGCAGCGCGCGCAGACCAAAGTACGTCAGTCGAGCCACATCGCGATCGGGTGCCCACACACCAAAAATGCCGCATTCCTCATGCAGCTGGTCGGAGTCCGGATCATACGTCGACATGGTCTTCACCTGTCCCGCGGCACGCTCGGCCGCGCGGATGGTTTCTTGAGACATGGCATCCCCTCAGAGCCTCGTTATTTGGCGTTACCTGCCCTATTATACGCACGGCAAGACAAGCACTCCCGCGCATGAACAGCGCTTTTTAAAAGCCCACCGAGCTTATAATCCGTTTTGCAGCCAAACATTTTATTGGGCAGGCGCCTCGGGGCCGACGATCCCGCATACTTCCGTTGCGACGCGTCTCGCCCGCCGTTGGGGCTTGCATTGTTGCAATTGGGACGTTCGTCCTGTCTTTTGGCAGGTCGGCGGCGTATCCTTGTACCTACAGCAAAACGAGAAAGGTTATGTATGGATCGAAACGAACTCGACCCCAGCGTCCCCAGCGCCACGGAGGCCAAGAAGATCCCCCTTATCATCAAGGTCTACGCAGTCCTGTGCACCCTATCTGGCGTGGGCACGCTCCCGTCAGTCGCCGTCTTTATGTGGCAGGTCATCACCGCACTCATTAACGGCAACGTCGCCGCTAAGCTCGGTGATAACACCCTAGTCGCGGTTGGCCTTATCGTCGCCGGCATTATGCTCTCGGCAGCAAGCGCGATCATCTTGATCGTCTTTGGCCTGGACCTCATCAAGGACCAGCGGCGCAATGCCGCCCGCCTGTCTTACGTCCTCATCGCATTTACCGTCGTGGAGCTTTTAGTTGACGTGATGCTCCAGGGCATCGGACCCTTCCTGCTGCGCCCCGCCGTCCAGCTTGTCATCCTCATTGCGCTGTCGGCCACCGTCGACCCCACGCTACGCCAGGAGCGCGAACTGCAGCGCCGTCTGCAAGAGATGCTCGACCGCGATGCCGCCGCCGAGGGGATGCTCGGCCGCGACGAAACCGGCGAGGGCTACATCAAGCTCAACTACTTCAACCTGTTCTGGGTATTCTTCGTCTGCAGCGTGTTAGGTCTCATTCTCGAGGAAGTCTGGCATATGGTCGTCGTCGATCCCGGCGTCTATCAGGACCGTGCCGGTATGCTATTTGGCCCCTTTAGCCCCATCTACGGATTTGGCGCGGTGCTCATGACCATGGCGCTCAACCGCTTCTATAAAAAGAATCCTCTGATCATTTTCCTGGTAAGTGCCCTGATCGGGGGCGCTTTCGAGGTGTTTGTAGGCTGGTTTATGCAGACCTCATTTGGCGTGGTGTCGTGGAGCTATTCACACATTAGGCTATTCGGCATGCCCGATCCCATCGCGGTATTGACCGGGGGACGCACATGCACGCCGTTTGCCTGCATGTGGGGCCTGGGTGGCCTCATCTGGATCAAGGTCTTGCTGCCGCGCCTGCTTAAGCTCATCAATATGATTCCATGGAAACGCCGCTACTCTGCTACCGTCATCCTGACCGCCGTCATGTTGATCGACGGCGTCATGACGTTGCAATCGCTCGACTATTGGTATCAGCGCGTCAACGGAACCGTTCGAAATATTCCCGTCGCACAGTTCTATGACAAGCATTTCGATAACGAATATATGGAGAACCGTTTTCAGAGTATGACCATGAGCCCCAAGGACGCCACACGCGTGTAGCAAACGCCAGAGCAAAATAGCTCCAACACATCAAAGCCCGCTGGCAGATCTACATGAACTGAACTGCGCCCCAAATCTTGGACGCCCTAAATAGCGACTAGGCCGCGAGGGCCTGATTCCGGTACTCCTCCGGGGTCAGGCCCTTCAATCTTACCTGCCTCCGGCTCGTGTTCCAGTGGACTATGTATTCCTCCAGGTCGCGTTTGAAATCCTCGAACGTCTTCCACTCGCGGCCCCTGTAGAACTCGTCCTTGACGTGGCCGA
>DXLW01000015.1:0-70079 GCA_019414505.1 Collinsella sp. | reverse complement strand
GTCGCAGCCGGCCTTGAAGGCCTCCAGGTCGTGGGTCACCTCGGAGCCGAAGAACTCCGGCGCGTCCAGCGTGGGCTCGTAGACCACCACGGGCACGCCCTTGGCCTTCACGCGCTTCATGACGCCCTGGATGGAGCTCGCGCGGAAGTTGTCGGAGTTGGACTTCATCGTCAGGCGGTACACGCCCACGACCGGCTTCGGCTTGCCCTCGTACACGCGGTCCCACACCATCTGCAGCACCTCGTCGGCGACGAAGTCCTTGCGGGTGCGGTTGGCGTCCACGATGGCCTCGATCAGGTTCTGCGGCACGTCTTTATAATTTGCCAGCAGCTGCTTGGTGTCCTTGGGCAGGCAGTAGCCGCCGTAGCCGAAGCTGGGGTTGTTGTAGTGGCTGCCGATGCGCGGCTCCAGGCACACGCCGTCGATGACGTCGCGGGTGTTGAGGCCTCGCACCTCGCAGTAGGTGTCGAGCTCGTTGAAGTATGCAACGCGCAGCGCCAGGTAGGTGTTGGCGAAGAGCTTGACGGCCTCGGCCTCGGTGGTGCCCAGCACGAGCTCGGGGATGCCAATAGTTCCGTCGGCGTTCACGCGCTCCAGCTCGGCGGGGTCCGCCCCTTGGGCGAGAAGGCGTGCGAAGCGCTCGGCGGCGGCGACGGCATCGGCGTCTTCCTTCGGCGCTCCCACCACGATGCGGCTAGGGTGCAGGTTGTCGTAAAGTGCCTTGCTCTCACGCAGGAACTCGGGGCTGAAGAAGATCTTCTCGTCGCCCAGCCTCTCGCGCAGGCCCGCGGTGTAGCCGACGGGGATCGTCGACTTGATGACGATCCAGGCGTCGGGGTTCACCGAGCGCACGGCGGCGATGGCGGCCTCGACGGAGCTCGTATCGAAGAAGTTCCTGTCCGAGTCGTAGTTGGTGGGCGTGGCGATGACGGCGTAGTCGGCGCCCGTATAGGCCTCCGCCACGTCGACGGTGGCGTGTAGGACGAGCTGGCGCTCCCCCGCCTTGGATTCCGCCAGGAATCGCTCGATCTCGTCGTCCTGGATGGGCGACTCGTAGTTGTTGATCTTCTCGACCTTCTCGGGCACGATGTCCAGGGCGTGCACCTCGTTGTGCTGCGAGAGCAGGACGGCGAGGGACAGGCCGACGTAGCCGGTACCGGCGACAGCGATCTTCATGTCATTCTCCAATTGTCAAAGAACAATAATCCGCATTAAAAATGGCCCCTGTTACAGGGCCATGAATTCCTAAATGTTGTAGTAGCGCTTATACCATTTGGCGAAGGCCCTCAGGCCGTCCTCGAGTGACGTCGCGGGCTTGTAGCCCAGGTCGCGCTGGAGCGCCGTGGTATCGGCGTAGGTGACGGGAACGTCGCCGGGCTGCATCGGCACGAGCTGCTTGTGGGCCTCGAAGTCGTAGTCCGCAGGCAGCACGCCCTCCTCCACCAGCACGCGCTGCAGCGTGTCGACGAAGTCGAGCAGGTTCTCGGGATGGGAGTTGCCGATGTTGTAGACGCAGTGAGCGGCGAGAGGCAAACCGTCCTCGCCCATCTTCACCTCGGGCGCGGCGTCCATTACGCGCCTCACGCCCTCGACAATGTCGGCGACGTAGGTGAAGTCGCGGCGGCAGTCGCCCATATTGAAGATCTTGATGGTGTCGCCGCGACGCAGCTTCTCGGTGAAGCCGAAGTAGGCCATGTCGGGCCTGCCCATGGGACCATACACCGTGAAGAAGCGCAGTCCGGTCGCCGGGATGGAGTAGAGCTTGGAGTAGGCGGCGGCCATGAGCTCGTTGGACTTCTTGGTGGCTGCGTAGAGCGACACCGGCGAGTCGACGCGGTCCTCCTCGGAGAACGGAACCTTCTTGTTGCCGCCGTAGACCGAGCTGGAGCTGGCGTAGACGAGGTGCTTGACCGGGTGATGGCGGCAGGCCTCGAGCACATTGAAGAATCCGACGAGGTTGCTCTCGAGGTAGGCGCGCGGGTTCTCGATGGAGTAGCGGACGCCCGCCTGGGCGGCGAGGTTCACCACGACATCGAAGCCGTTCTGGGCGAACAGGCGCTCGATGAGGGCGGCATCGCACAGGTCGCCGCGCACGAAGGTGAAGCGGCCGTCGGCGTCGGCCTCGGCCAGCATGCGCAGGCGCGCGTCCTTGATGCCGGGGTCGTAGTAGCTGTTGAGGTTGTCGAGGCCGACGATCGCGTCATCGGTCTCCTCGAGTAGCTTCTTGACGAGGAACGCGCCGATGAAGCCGGCCGCTCCGGTGACGAGAATTTTATTTGACATATCGCTCCTTTGGATGATCGAAATAACTAGTCGCGAATTGAAAGTACTGAATTGAGAAATGATGAAAATGAATCTATATAATTGTCAGATTCAAAGAGTTTTAAGGCCTTTTCTAGCGCAGCTCGTTTCATGCTGGTCAACTCATGGTCAGTTAAATTGCATGCGCTTGTAATTCCGTCAAGAAGAGCTTGATTGCTTAAATCTGGGATAACAATTCCATCAATCATATTCTCGAGAATAAGATCGGCTCCTCCGACCGCGTTGCATAACATCGGAACACCGTTCGACATGCACTCAGCGAATTTTGTTGAAAATCCGGCGCGAGAATATAAATCAGGAGTTCTAAATAGAATTCCAAAGTCAGATTCTTGCAGCATTTTGATTACGCTGTCATGGGAAACACGACCGTGAAAATGAACCTTATTAGATCTGGCAATGTTTCCCATTAAACTGACTGCCTGGTTTAAATCAATTCCAATTACATCGAGTACTGGTTGAGTGATTGCAGGAATAGCGTCATTACTTATAAGCGAAATAAACTCTGTAAGTGAGTCTTTTCCCCCAGCGGGAGAACCTGCATAGACAAACTTGGTTATAGTTCTCCGCTTCAATCCTTCTAGAGAGCAAGGGTCGCTAAGAGAGTCTCCGGCCCTATTTAAGGGTGGTAAATAAAAAACCTTTGGATATCCTTGGGAGGAGTAAAGTGAATCGAAATGTTTTTTAAAAAAGGGCGAGATTGCGATAACTCCATCTAGCAATCTGTCCACTTCAGCCACCCGTTTAGAACGAGATTTCTCCACAAGCCAAGCAGCTAAATCTCCTGTAAATTTCGGAGTAAACCAATCGGTCTCATCAACGATTACGGGAACGTTAAAATCATGGCAATGATCTAAAACCCGTTTTGCAAGCTTATGTTGTATCCCGTAATAAATAACCAAGTCGGGCTGTATTTGATCGAAACATCGAGTGAAGGCTTTAAAGCTGAAGGAAGAAGAGATCCGCTCGTAATACTTTTTGGCTATTTGATGGTGCCCGAATTTCACCTCAAACGGAAAATCAAAGGGATAGTCGTAATTACTGCTTATGGCGTTGGATGACGGCTCAATTATTCCAGCAAGAACAAAATGGACGTTGAAGCCACATTTAACCAGCAAATCGGAAATTGCGAAAGCATGTTTTGTAGGAGCATTATCCCCCGGAATTGATTGAACTAAATATAAAACCTGTTTATTCATTCTGTAGTTCATTCCTGATCGATTCATTAATGCCGTTAACAAAAAACGGTTAATTCCGACGAAGGGACAATTTGTCCATAAGCAAATTAAATCCTTCGATATTCATCAGCTTAGATAGCACGATGTAACACCCTAAGGATCCGAGAGGGGCAACGATTAACGAAATAAGATTCCCGTTTGAAATGTGGATTAATAATAATGCGATCACCACGGAAAACAATGTGGCAATTGACGGCTTAAGAACGTCAATAAGCTGCTCAAATATGCCATAACCGAGCACTTTTTTATTCGGGGTCATGTTAATTAACATTGAGACAAATCCGCAAAAGGCACTTGAAAGGGAGATCGCAAATACACCAAAAGGAATCGACATAATTAAAACGATGAACGAAATAGCTTTCTTAATGACCTCAAGCTTAAAACAAAGGGCGCCTTGACCTGCTGCTTTAAGTGCCTGCCAATTCATAGATTGGAGGGGCTGAAATAGATAGAACAAGCACGCAACTTGAAGATACGGGACGCATTCCGCCCATTTTTGACCCAAAAGAACAAGAACTAGAGGATGCGCACACGCAGCCAAAATTCCCATCATGGGGAAAACGAGATAGGCAGAAAGCTGCATCGCTTTTCTAAGAACTGATTTGAGCGCGTATTGGCTGTCTTTCTTTTCAGCCATTAGAGGCAACATTACATTACTAATTGGAGTGTTTAAGTTGCCTACAATTAAAGCCGGGAATTGGTTGCCGCGATTAAAGAAAGCCAAGTCTGCGGAGGAATAGAATTTGCCGATGACTAAAGAACGGCCTTCTGTATAAATAGAATTAATAAGATTGGCACTTGTAAATTGTATTCCAAGGGGCAACAGCTCTCTTGCTGAACCAACCACGAATTTTAGTCTAGGCGTCCATTTTGTTAACCAAGCCATTAGTACCGTTGTCATCAGAACTGTAAGTATCTGCTGAATGATTAGCGCATAAATACCAAAACCCAACATTGCAGCTACGATAGCTGCTAATCCTGAGATCAAGGAGCTGAGGAACGATGCAGAAAATTGCAATCTAAATAAAAAGTTCTTTGCGATATAGGCCTTTTGAATTGCATTCAGTGCCGAAAGAGGAAGACGTAATGCCAGAACTCTTAGGTAAAGACACATATTTGCATTTCCATAGAAGTCTGCAATGCTTGGAGCCGCAAAAAATATCAATACATATAAGATGCTCGACAATGCAATTGAACATGACAACATTGTCGAGTAGTCAATTTGATTGATATCAGACTTTTGTATCAGCGCTTCGCCCAGTCCATTTGTGACGAGCACGTCTGCCAAATTTGTAAATACAAGCAGCAGCGAAAGAGTACCGTAATCACTCGGGGACAGCAAACGCGCCAAAATTAGGGAAATAACAAATAGGGTACCTTGCGTGGCAAATCTCTCACCTATTGCCCAAAACATACTGGTTGCAGCCTTGTTCGGAGCCATTATTTTTCACCATCCGCATTGCGCATACGATTAGATCTTTCTGGTTCAATGTTGTTTAGGGCAAAACCAAAGGATGAAAATAGAAGCACGACCCCGACATTAATTGTGTAAGAGTAGTAAGTTGATAATCCCAGAATCGCCATGAGATAAAAGAGGGCAACAAATTTGCACTGGCTATTTTTGGAAGAACCAAATAGGCATCGCAACAGGACGTACAAAAGCGGAACAACGGCTAAAACGCCAAAATGAAACATCAAATAAATTATTTGATTATCGAAAAAAGGATAATTTGAATTCGTGCCATATCTATATCCAGCGCTAATTCCGTTGCCGAATATAAGCGATGCCGGTTCAACCTGGCTATAGAAAATATCATATTGGTTAGACCGTGTATCTTCTCCGATTCTGTTTAAAAACGAATCAAGAACTTCAGGATAGATCAACGACAATGCCAAAAGTGCCGTTCCAGTTGCAAAAATAACAATTACTGTTCGTTTAAAAACTTTGTCAATTCCTTTAGCCATAAAAGTTGCAACAAGCATGACTAGCATTGGTTGGATTAACCAACTTCTGGTTGCCAGCATTAATGCGGTGATGCAGGCCAGGATGCCTATGCCCATCGTTATGAAATAGGCGTGTTCATCATTAGATTTAAGCACCACGGTTGACCAATATAAACTGATGCCAAATGCAAAATAGTCCCTCGCAGGACACCATCCGATATAAGATCCAAAGCCACAAAGATATTTAAATTTAATAATTGATGCTAGTGAGGCGATAAAACAAATCAATGATAACAGCGGGACCCATTCTTTAATCAACTGCTCGATTCTTGGATCCTCTGTTAATAGGTAGAATAGAGGAATGATAAATACAGTGGTTGGAACATTTCCAAAGAGCACGCTGGTTAAGTCGCCCGCATTATTGACTACGGCCATTAAGCTATAAATTATTAGTCCAAAAACTGAACAAGATATAACGAGCCAATTAGCTTTTCGTGATTTACTAATTGCACGCAACAAGAGAATCGAAAAGCTGATCTGTTGAATCAAATCAAATAAAGAAGCAAAGCGTCCGTTTGAAGTACTGAATGCAAAGCGGTTAACTTCCCAGTCAGTAGCAAGTGAGTATGATGACCCCAAATCTCGAAGAAAGGGAACCATGAGGCCGGAAATCACTGCTATTGCTAACAACAGGTCAGTGATTCTTCTATTATGATTGTATTGTTTCAACTGATAATGCAATTCTGTTTTCCTTATTGGAGACGTTTGGGCGATTCTATTTAAAGAGAAGATTTGCCCATTCATTGCCAATAGTTTCTAAAGATAGGGACTGCCTTAACATCAGGGCATTATTAGACAGTAGATTCGAGAATGATTGATCTTCAACGATCCTGTTGAACGCTTCGCTCTCAGCAAGATCGTCATCAATATCGACCAAAATGCCGTTCACGCCATTCCGAATAACTGCTTCTGCTCCACCACCGCCACATTTGGTGCAAATTGTTGGAACCCCCATGCACAAGGACTCAAGCATCGAATTAGATAGACCCTCGAACTTTGATGACATTACAAAAGCCGATGCAGTTCTAATGTGCAAAAGAGCGTCAGAAGAAAAGCCCATAAATTTGATTGAATCATCCATGTCAAGGCTATGAACAAGGTTTTCTAGTTCTGATTGAAGGCTTCCCTTGCCAAAGATTTCAAGAATATATTCAGGGTGTTTTTTATGAAATAGCGCAAATGACCTGATTGTCATCGAGTGATTTTTTTGAAGTTCAAGCCGTCCCGCTGTGACGATTGCTTTTCTTCTAAGCCCAGAATACGGTTCAGGAAGTTCACTAGATATTGGATTTAAGATGATTTTTGAATTCGCCTGAAGGCATCTCGGCATTAAACTTGCCTGGCTTTTTGTCTGAAACACAATTGCATCGGACCTTCGATACAACATGTTTCTAATGAATGGGAGGGTCTTATTGCCAGGAAAATCATATCTCGGATCGTTTCGCACTGAAACAATAACCCTATTTGGAAGTCCGATAGTCGCGATAAGCGTATACATGTTTTGATGTGGCAAAAATGAAATCACCGTGGCTTTGGGCCGTTCGGAAACAAAACGCCGTATTAGCTTGACCTGGTCGAGTGGCTTAAGCGAAGCGTCTGCAAACTCAGAACACACTTCAACTCCATCTGGCACTTCATATTCAATAACGTTACTTTTAGTCAAGAAATAGGTAAATCTAATACCATGAGAAACGAAGTACGATGCAAGCGCAAGAGAGACGCGCTCGGCACCGCCACCCATCAAGGAAGGATGAACAAAGACAATGTGCCCAGCTTCATGTGCTAACTTCTTTGAATTCAATTTAATCCTCTAATTACCGCTGACAGCATTGCAATAGATACCGAGTATTTCGCTCAAGAGCAAGTTGATATCAAATGAACTGAGTATCTTTTTTCGGGCCAAAGTTCCCATTTCTTTTCTAAGCTCGCTTGGTTCGAGAAGATGATTCAATGCAACGGCCAGGGCTTGATAGTTATCTACCGGAATCAGAACGCCATTAACACCATCATTAATTACTTGAGGAATTCCGCCAACGGGAGTGGCAACAGTTGGAATTCCTCTGGCCATGGCTTCAAGAACGCTCATGGGGAGCCCCTCGTTTTTGGAGGGGAGGCAGTACACCGCGGCACGCTCAAAGAGCTCCTCACGTTCTGCGCCCGCGACCCAGCCGTGGAACTCGCAGCGGTCGGCAATACCGAGCTCTGCCGCAAGAGATTTATTCTTTTCGACCTCTCCGTCTCCGCCGAATACGACCTTGGTGTCGGGAAAACGCGACAGGATTTCTCTTGACGCGCGCAAGAGCACGTCAGGGCTCTTGTTCGCGTCAAGACGTCCTAAAAAAAGGACGTCTTGACGCGAACAAGGTGCGCACGGCTGGTCTGGAACTTTGACACCGTTATGAACAACGTCAATCTTCTCCAGGTCGCAAACGTTTTTTGAAAAATAGTCGCGCCACTCTTCCGACAGAACCACAACTCGGTCGGCGATACTAAAGGTCTTTCTAACATCACGACGGTAGGATTCTCCACCCTCTTCGAAGGCCTTCTTAAACTCACCATCGTGGTCGTGGAGTATTACGTACTTGCCTGCTTTGTGGGCCATACGAGCCATAATTGACTTACGTTTGTAGGAGCCACGGGCGCTAATATGTAAATGAATAATGTCATAGGATGGCATGATCATCGCATAGCGAATCAACGCTCGGGAAAATGCGACAGTTTTACCGAGCGTTGAGGAACCGATGCCCGTCCCCAGGTACTCAAAGGCATCGCATGCCTCAGGGAGACCTGCGTCTAGATAACCTTTCACGACTGAGACGATTCCGCCGTGAAGAGAGAGATCAGGTCCGACCATCAACACCTTTGCATGGACGTGCGGATAACCTTTAGTCATTGATTTCCTCTTACCGAAAGCTTAGACGGCGAGCTGGAAGCCCCCCCCCAGATTGAAAACTCCGGGCCAACGTCTTTTGTCACTACCGTACCGGCTGCAATCACACAATGGTCGGCAATTCTAACGCCCTTAAGAATCGTTACGCCGCTGCCAATCCATACATCATTGCCGATGACGACATCTTGATCATTCTCTGGAAGCTTGTCCGACTCATCAAGCGTCATCATGGGTCGGTCGAGAACATCTGTACGATGGTCTCCAGTAATAATTGTAAGATGAGGGCCGCTCATGACGTAATTGCCGATATGAATCTTCGCACGGGTCGTCAGAAACGTTGCTCCTGGGCCAATATATACATCATGACCCATGTAAATATTTTCAATCCCCTGAATTTCACTACGACGACCGATAGTTACGTTTTTACCGCATGATGCAAAGGAGCGACGTAGGGCAGGGAGCAAGAGCAATTTGTTATAAGCTCGCGAGATGCCATCAAGCAATCTGTACCCAGCGCCCATGGCTAAGATTTCCTCCACACCATCTTGTCCACCACGCCGGTGTAGCTCTGGATGATCTTGACCACCTTTGTGGACACGGTCTCATCGGCGTAGTCGGGCACGGGAGCCTCGGGCAGCGATCCCTCCGCGTCGAGCTCGACGGCGGTGTGGACGGCCTGGAGCAGGCCGCGCTCGCTGATGCCGGCCAGCGTGAAGCAGGCCTTGTCCAGGGCTTCCGGGCGCTCGGTGGAGGTGCGGATGCACACCGCCGGGAACGGGCGGCCGATACTGGCGAAGAAGCTGGACTCCTCGGGCAGGGTGCCGGAGTCGGAGACCACCGCGAAGGCGTTCATCTGCAGGCAGTTGTAGTCGTGAAAGCCCATGGGCTCGTGCATGCGCACGCGCGGGTCGAGCTTGAAGCCGGTGGCCTCCAGGCGCTTGCGGGAGCGCGGGTGGCAGGAGTAGAGGATCGGCATGTCGTACTTCTCGGCCAGGGCGTTGATGGCGGTGAACAGGCTCGTGAAGTTCGCCTCGGTGTCGATATTCTCCTCGCGGTGGGCGGAAAGCAGCATGTAGCGCTTGGGCTCCAGGCCGAGCTCGGAGAGGACGTCGGAGGCCTCGATCTTCTCAAGGTTGGCGCGCAGGACCTCGGCCATGGGAGACCCCGTGACGTAGGTGCGCTCCGGCGCGCAGCCGGTGTCCTTGAGGTAGCGGCGGGCGTGCTCGGAGTAGGCCAGGTTGACGTCGGAGATCACGTCGACGATGCGGCGGTTGGTCTCCTCGGGCAGGCACTCGTCCTTGCAGCGGTTGCCCGCCTCCATGTGGAAGATGGGGATGTGCAGGCGCTTTGCCGCGATGGCGGACAGGCAGCTGTTGGTGTCGCCCAGGATGAGAAGGGCGTCGGGCTGGACCTGGACCATGAGCCTGTAGCTCGCGGCGATGATGTTGCCCACGGTCTCGCCCAGGTCGGCGCCCACGGCGTCCAGGTAGACGTCGGGGTCGTCCAGCGACAGGTCGCGGAAGAAGATGCCGTTGAGCGTGTAGTCGTAGTTCTGGCCGGTGTGCGCCAGCAGGCAGTCGAAGTGGCGGCGGCACTTCTTGATGACCTCGGACAGGCGGATGACCTCGGGGCGGGTGCCCACGATGATCAGGAGCTTCAGGCGGCCGTCGTCTTTGAATTCGATATCGGAATAGTCCTTGCCCATGCGGCTAGACCTCCTCGTAGTAGGTGTCGGGGTTCTCGGGGTCGAAGGGCTCGTTGGCCCACATGACCGTCACGAGGTCCTCGGTGTCGGAAAGGTTGGTGATGGAGTGCGTGTAGCCGGGGATCATCTCCACGGCGCGCATGTCAGACCCGGAGACGGTGTACTCGTCGACGGGGAACGGGTTGCCCTCGGCATCCTCCCCCACCTTCCTGAGCTTGATCGACGCGGTGCCGGAGACCACCAGGAACCTCTCCCACTTGCTCATGTGCCAGTGGTTGCCCTTGGTGATCCCGGGCCTGGACACGTTGATCGAGACCTGGCCGCGCTCGGGCGTGCGCAGGAACTCGGTGAACGAGCCGCGCGCGTCCACGTTGGGCTTGAGGCCATAGGAGAAGTTCCCCGGCTCGTAGTAGGACAGGAACGTGCTCCAGAGCTTCTTGGAGAAGGAGCCCTCGGTCAGGTCGGGCACCGAGAGCGTCTCGCGGCTGTCTCGGAAGCCGTCGAGCAGGCAGACGATCTCGCCCAGGGTCTTCACATCGGTCTCCGGGACGTAGCAGAACCCGTCACCGTCGACGCGCTCCAGCCCGTCGTATCCGCAGCGGTGCTCACGCCCCAGCAGCGCACCCAGCATCTCGTCGACCAGGTCGTCGATGTAGAGGAGCTCCAGCTCGACGGAGGGGTCGTTGACGGTGTAGGGGCGGCCGTTGGCGATGGCGTCGCAGAAGGTCGCCACGGCAGAGTTGTAGCGCGGGCGGCACCACTTGCCGTAGAGGTTGGGGAAGCGGTAGATGAGCACCGGCGCCCCGGTGCGCTCCGAGTACTCGCGGAACAGGCCCTCCCCCGCCAGCTTGGACTCGCCGTAGGCCGAGCCCTCGAAGCGGCCCGACAGGCTCGCCTGCGCGGAGCTGGAGAGCATGACGGGGCACCTGTTGCCGTGTCGCTCGAGCGTCTCGAGCAGCGTGGAGGCGAACCCGAAGTTGCCCTCCATGAACTCGGATTGCTCCTTTGGGCGGTTGACGCCGGCCAGGTTGAAGACGAAGTCGGCGCGGGAGCAGTAGCCCTCCAGCTCCCCGGGCGTCGAGTCGATGTCGTACTCCATGACCTCGAGGGGAAGGAGTGCCTGGTATTTGGCGCGGCGGTCCTTGCCGTCCCTTATGTTCTTCAGCGCGCAGCAGAGGTTCCTGCCGACGAAGCCCCTGGCGCCGGTGACGAGGACGCGCACCCTACTGCACCGCCTCGTGCTCGCGACCCTCGAGTGCCAGCTGCACGTACTCGGCGGTCTTGATCTTGGCGATGGTGCCCTCCACGTCGAGCCTCTCGGTGTTGTGGGAGGTGTAGGACTCGTCGGCCTGGGTCTCCACCTCGCCGTCCACGACGAACTTGTCGTAGTTCAGGTCGCGCGAGTCGCAGGCCACGCGGTAGTAGCCGCCCATGTCCTCGGACCTCAGGCGCTCCTCGCGGGTCATGAGGGTCTCGTAGAGCTTCTCGCCGTGGCGGGTGCCGATCACCTGGGTGCCAACGCGGCCGAAGACCTCCTGCACGGCCTCGGCGAGGTCGCCGATCGTGGAGGCGGGGGCCTTCTGGATGAACAGGTCGCCGGGGTTGGCGTGCTCGAAGGCGAACTGCACCAGGTCGACGGCCTCATCGAGGTTCATGAGGAAGCGGGTCATGTTGGGGTCGGTGACCGTGAGCGGCTCGCCCTTGCGGATGCGGTCGATGAACAGCGGGATGACGCTGCCGCGCGAGCACATGACGTTGCCGTAGCGGGTGCAGCAGATGGTGGTGCGGCCGGCGCCGTTGCGGGCGTTGGCGTAGATGATGGACTCCATCATGGCCTTGGACTTGCCCATGGCGTTGATGGGGTAGGCAGCCTTGTCGGTGGACAGGCACACGACGCGGTCGACGCCCTCGTCGATGGCTGCGTGCAGGACGTTGTCCGTGCCGATGACGTTGGTTCGCACGGCCTCCATGGGGAAGAACTCGCAGGAGGGCACCTGCTTGAGGGCGGCGGCGTGGAAGATGTAGTCCACGCCGTGCATGGCGTCGCGCACGCTCTGGGCGTTGCGGACGTCGCCGATGAAGAAGCGGACCTTGGAGGCGAGCTCCGGGGACTTCTCCTGCAGGCGGTGGCGCATGTCGTCCTGCTTCTTCTCGTCACGCGAGAAGATACGGATCTCGGCCAGGTCGGTGTTCATGAAGTGCTTGAGCACGGTGTTGCCGAACGAGCCGGTGCCGCCCGTGATCATCAGGGTCTTGTCTTTAAAGGTGGTCGAATCGTTCATCTATTTGCCTTCCTTACGTTTGGCTTTTGTAAACTGGTAAAAGAGAAATTTCGTATTAGTTACGAGGTATCGTTTGAAAAGCCGCTTCGGCTCTTGAATAAGTCTGTATAGCCACTCGAGACTCAGGTTTTGCATCCACATCGGCGCCTCTGGCACCACGCCGGCGAGAACGTTGAACGCTCCGCCAACACCGATCATCAACGGTTGTGGCCCTCCCTTGAGCTCGTGCATAAGAACTTCTTGACGGGGCGCGCCAAGAGCAATCCATGCGAAGTTAGCTCCTGAGTTGGCGATGCGATTAGAAAGCTCATGCTTTTCGTTTTCGGACAAAGGACGGAAAACGGACGGTTCCATTCCCACAATTTTTAAACCGGGGAAATCCCTGTTGAGCGATTCTCTGAGGGCGTCAAGATTCTTCTGTTCATTTCCGTAGAAATAGTGACTCCACCCGTATTGACTGGAAATCTCAAAAATCTCGCGCATCAAATCCGGACCGGTAACGCGGTCCATCGATTCAAATGACTTACGGCCTACAACTGATAAGGGCTTGCCGTCGGGAACGGACATGACTGATTCCGCCTGGCAATCCCAATATGAGGGGTCATCATGAGCCAAAACAGACGTATGGGCATTTGAGACGCAAATGTACTCGCCATGGAGTTCATCGATATGTTCAGCTAGAAAATTGATGCAATCTGACATGTTTGTTCCCGTGATCGGAACATCGATCACGGGAACGCGATTCAACTCAGAGTATTTCGAATAATCCCCGAGCATTAGCACGCACCCTTACCGGTGATGACCTCAATAACCGTGAGGATTACAATCTTGAGGTCGGTGAAAATGCCCCGGCTGGCGATGTACTCGAGATCGCGGCGGACCATGCCATCGAACCCGGTCGAGTTGCGCTCCGTCACCTGCCACCAGCCGGTGATCCCGGGCTTCACGGCCAGGCGCTGCAGGTCGTACTCGGTGTACTCCGCCACCTCGTTCGGCAGCGGCGGGCGCGGGCCCACGACGGACATCTGGCCCAGGAACACGTTCAGGAACTGCGGGAACTCGTCGATGGAGTGCTTGCGGATGAACTTTCCGATCTTGGTGACGCGGGGGTCCTCCCTCATCTTGAACATGGCGCCGGCGATCTCGTTCTGCTCCTTGAGCTCGGCGAGGCGCTCGTCGGCATCCTTATACATGGATCGGAACTTCCACATGCGGAAGGTGGACAGGCTACCGTCGCGACGGGTCTGGCCCACGCGGATCTGGCTGTAGAACGGGTTGCCCTCGCTCTCCAGACGGATGGCCGCGGCGAGCACAAGGCTGGGCACGGCGATGACGGCCAGCACGCAGCCGCTGAACGCGATGTCGAACGTGCGCTTGACGGCCCTGTAGGCCAGGCGCGAGCGGTCCCAGTCCATGATGGATTGCATAGCCCTGTAGCGGCCGGCGCCCTCACGCCGGTCCATGGCCTGAGCGATCAGTGCCGCCCCCGCGGGTGCATCCGTTGCATATTGAGTTTTATCCGACACGTTCTCTTCCAACACTACGTCCCCAGCTCGGGGATCCTCCCTGCACTGTGTGGCGACCGCCCGCACTTAGGCGATCGCCTTTTTAAGGTTTCGCATTGCGCGCTGCTCGGCTGAAAGCACGGCGAGGCCAACGCGCGTAGTTACGCGTCGGCCGCACAGATCGAGCTCCAAATAAGCAGTGCTCTTGCGTCTGTTAATGGTTTTGATAAGGCCTTCGTGGCCCAGCAGCGGACCCGCCGTCACTACGACCTGGTCGCCGTCTTTTAGGGCCTCGCTCATGGGCACTACGCGGTCTCCCACATGCGTAAAGCCGCCAATAAGCTGGACCTCTTCTTTTGCCAGCGGCACAAACTGACCGTCCTGGGATAACACCCGGGCAAAGTCGTCCATGCGCAGTAGATACTGTTGCACGGTGCGAGGATCTGCCGTATCGCAGATAAGATATCCGGGAAAGAGCGGCTTGGTCGTGTTGACCCATTCGCCGTGTACCTTGATCTCGGTTTGAAATTGGGGATAAAAGAGCTCCTGCATGGCGCCCTGTGGCACCACATGCTCTATGCGCTCGCGCATTACATCTTCGCGACCGTTAATGACCTGGATCACATACCACACGAGCACCACCCCCTTGCTGTCTTACGTGTGGCTCACGGGGTTTGGGTATGGCTTCGCCAGGGCGCTTGTGCGCGAAGGCGCTCCATATTCAAACCCTGAGCCCAGTTAGACAAGCACGTGGCTCTACCCAACCGTGAACGGTATGTATAAGCGCAGCCGCTAGAGACGCGGACGTGTATCGCAAAAGTGACCACGTCCCCAGCTGACTGCGTGCAGCCCAGTCAAGCGGGTACAAAACTGGACCGCACGCAAACAGCTAAGGCATGCACACAAACAACAATTTCGCTGGTTTAAATCAGCGAAAAAGGCATCGGACTTTATTGGGTTTCTGCTCAGGAGGGGCACCGCCGTTACGGCCGGATGCTCTCTGCGCGCTCGCGTGGTTGCTCATATTGATGCGTAGAACGCATCCGCACAAACAGCAACGCGGAGTTGAAACCATGTGATGTAAAGCAGTTTAGCACAGCGTTTGGGAACGACTGTATTAGGTTCTGGTTTGTAGCATATAAGGCGCAAGCTGCATTCGTTAGGCTGTTTTGTACCGATAATACGTTACTGCAGGTCATGGGCAAGGTTGCGTAACGATTGCGAGACGCAAGGTCAATGCGCTGCGAGAGCGCTCATCACACAATGGGCACGCCCGACTACAGAGTCAACGCATTTTGAGACGGATTGTTGGACAACTTTTGGGAAGTGGCTAGGTATATGGGCGCTAATATTCGCCTGGAAAACGAGTGATATGATTCGATCTACAAGCTTTCGAATCGAAACGGCGGAATAAGCATGGGAAAACCCGTGATAACACTCAGGGACTTGATGCCGGTGGCACACCCCGAGAAGACCAAGGTTAAGTTCAACATGAACGCTGGCGATGTGAGCCTACGCGCGTACGACCTGCTGCTAAAAGATACCTCGACCACCGAGAGGACCGATAGCGGCTCGCGATGGTACGAGATGAACGCGTGGAGGAGCGCGACAGGGCAGGCGAACAACAACCTCAACCATGCAGAGTACCTGCTCTCGTTCGCCCAGTACTACACTTACGGGCCCGAGTACTTCATCTTCGGCGGCATGCACAAAGTGGAGAAGGTGGTGCCCGAGGTGCTGGGCGGCGTGGGCTACAAGCTGACGCTTCTTCCTGACTACGAGGCCTACATCAAGCGACTTATCATCAAGCTGAAGAAGCCGATCGGACGCAATATCTACAACAAGTTCTACGAGAAAGCAATGCGAGACTTTGAGCCCGTTGTATACGAATACTCGATGAGCCTGGGCAACGTGAGCCCCTTCCCCGGTTATAAGTACGTTCGCATCGACCACAAGACACTGCAGGCCGTCATCGCTAGCGTGGGCTCCGACTGGTACTGGGCGTTGGACAACGTGAAGGGCGTCTACTGCATCACCGACACCGCGACGGGAAGGCTCTACGTGGGCTCGGCCTCGGGCGACAGCAAGAAGGACGCAGGCGCGGACCTGGGAATCTGGCAGCGTTGGCGTTCCTATGCCAACCCAGAGGACCCTACGGGCGGCAACAAGGAATTCAAGGCCATCATGGCAGAGCACGGGGCTGGATACATCATCGAGAACTTTACCTACTCCATCCTTGAGGTATGCGACACAAAGATGACCACTGCAGAGGTGTGCGAGCGCGAGAGTCATTGGAAGGACGTATTGGGATCGCGCAAGTTCGGCATGAACAAGAATTAGGTGAGTACCGTGGGTTTAATGCGGACGGTGAGGGATTGCGTTTACGGCATGGCCGTGGGCATCGCGCTAGGCGTGCCCTACGAGTTTATGCCGCGCGGCAGCTTCACCCGAAATGACATGACGGGCCATTTGCAAAAATGCAGTTCGGACTACTAAATATCGTATGTAAATAAAAAAGACCACTCGATTGAGTAGCCTTGTATTCACGATGGTGGAGACGAGGGGGATCGAACCCCTGACCTCTTGACTGCCAGTCAAGCGCTCTCCCAGCTGAGCTACGCCCCCGTGACGAAGAAAAACTATAGGGGAAGTTGGCGCGACGTGCAAGGACTTTTTTGGGTCAGACTCTAAATACCTATTGATATAGGTAAGCGATAGCCGTGCCGGTGTGAACTTGGATCGTGGCTGTAGACCTGACGACGTTGCTAATGCCCGTGTCAGCTAACAAGCCCAGCAGGCTCCGATTTAACTCCCACTCTAGGCCGTGTTCGCTTACCTTTGTGTTGGGGGCTATGGCGATGATGGAGAACGTCTTGCCCTCGGCTCCTTCGATGGTCCACGCCTCACCTGCGTGGAGGATACGAGCGACTACCTTGTCCTCGGCAATCCAGATGGGGGCATCCTCATAGCCCGCGAGCAGGCCCAGTACGGAAAGCGACATGTCCGGACGGCCGCCGGTGGCGCAGGTCGCAACCACTTCGGCACCCGGCCAGCGACGGCGGACGGAATCGAGCGCCAGCGCCAGATCGGTATAGTCCTTGTACGGGTCGTGGCGCTCAACTTCAAAGTCGGTGGCGGCATTGACCAGCGCGCGACCCGCGTCACTCACCGTGTCTGCATCTCCCACGTATACATCGCAGCCCAGTCCCGCGCCCAGCAGTGCGTCGAGCCCGCGGTCCACGGCGATAACGTGGTCGCACTCGCCCGCTAGCCTACGCAACAGATCCGCGCTCGCCACCACGGGCGAGCCGCAGACTACAAGTACTTTGCAAGCCACGGCCCTCACCTAGCCCTCAAACGAAAGCACACAGTCAAGGTCCAGCTCCTCGTAGCTGTCGATAAAGATATCGCAGTTGGCGCGTACGTCGTCGCGCTTCATGCGGCCGTGTGGGTCATAAATACCTACACGCTTAAAGCCGGCGGCGCCGGAGCTCTTAAGGCCAAACACGGCGTCCTCAAACACCCATGTGCGCTCAAACTTGTGCCCATGGCGCTCCTCCAGGCGGCGCAGCGCCAGCTCGTATACGTCGGGGAACTGTTTGGAGCGACCTGCCTCGCCCGTGGTGGTCACAAACTCCATGTAGGCATCGAGCCCGGCGCCCGCAAGCGCAGACGTAACCAGCTCGGCCGGAGTGGACGTAGCCACGCACATGGCAATACCCGCCGCCTTCGCCTGCTCCAAAAATGCCAGGAGACCCTCGCGCGGCGGCACCTTGGAGTACCCATCGATCAAAATCTCACCCAGCTCGCGATACAGCTCCTCGCCATTCGCGCCAATGCCCCACGTGTCGTGGTAGGCCTGGCATTCGTCCTCGAGCGAAAGATGCTCAAACTGGGCAAATTCGTCTACCGTCACGTCAACTCCGTGGCGGTGCAATAACTCGGGCTGGGCGTAGGCCCAAACGGGGGTGCTATTAACCAGTGTGCCGTCGCAATCGAAAATAAGAGCAACACTTGGGGCAGCGATGTGGTTCATAAACGAGCCTTTCGATGTCAAATGGTAAACAACCTGCTAAAAACGTTTTACCAAACGTCAACCTAACAATCTAGAAACGCTAATTGGTAAAACTGTCAAGAGTTTTACCACAGCAATTCTGCAAGTGGTATAAACATGGCGCTTACCGATTAAACGCACTCGCAAATCCTCTTTCGTTCATAAAAGTAACGTACAGGTGTTATCGTAGTTTCTGCCGAAAGTTCCACCGAGCACGCGAGGTGGAACGAATCATAGAACTATCGCCGTCCCTTCGATTCGTGCAGCCTTGGACCTTTCGCATCTAGTCACCAAGGCAACACGCTGCCGCGTCATGATGGGATCAAACGTGAGCGATACAAAGCTAAAGCCAGCAACCAAAAAGCCTGCCACCCGTAAAGCCGCCCCGCACGCACCGGAGCTCACCAAAGACGATGTCTACCTGTTTGGCATCGGCACGTGGGAGCGCAGCTGGGAAAAGATGGGCGCTCATCCCGACACGCAGAAACGTACGCGCGGCTGGCGTTTTTGCGTTTGGGCGCCCGAAGTAAAGAGCGTCCATGTCATTGGCGAATTTAACGACTGGGACGAAGAAGCAAACCCGCTGGTGCCCATGCATACGAGCGCTATTTGGGAAGGCTTTATTCCTGGCGCCGAGCAGGGCCAGCTCTATAAGTACCTTATCGAGACCAACGAGGGCGAAAAGCTCTACAAGGCCGATCCGTATGCCTTTAAGGCAGAGTGCCCTCCGGGCACGGCAAGCGTATTGTGGACCCTCGACGGCTATAAGTGGAACGATGCCGCATGGCTCAAGCGCCGCGCCAGCCATAACCACATGTCGCAGCCCCTTAACATCTACGAGGTGCATATTGGGTCGTGGAAGCGCCACGGTGACGCGCCGCAGGGCGAGCCCGACGAGTACGGCAACTACCCCGGCCCCATGGATCCCTTCCCCGCGCAGCGCGGCGAGTTCTATACCTACGATGACCTGTCGGTGGAGCTCGTGGACTACGTGCACGACATGGGCTATACGCATATCGAGGTCATGCCGCTTATGGAGCATCCTTTCGATGGCTCCTGGGGCTACCAGACGTCCGGCTACTTTGCCGCCACGTCGCGCTACGGCAACCCTCAGCAGCTCATGCACTTTATCGATGCATGCCACGAGGCAGGCATCGGCGTGATTATGGACTGGGTGCCTGGCGGTTTTTGCGCCGACGCCCACGGCCTTGCCACCTTTAACGGCCACATGCTGTTTGAGCACGAGATTCACCCCAACTGGGGCACGCACAAGTTTGACTTCGCCCGCGGAGAGGTCCGCTCCTTCCTGGTCTCCAACGTGCTGTACTGGCTCGAGAACTTCCACGTGGACGGTATTCGCATGGACGGCGTGTCCAGCATGCTGTACCTCAACTTTGGCATCGACGACCCCGGCCAAAAGAAGTTCAACAAGTACGGTACCGAGGAGGACCTGGACGCCAGCGCGTTTATCCGTCAGGTCAACTGCGCTGTAGAGGCGCACTACCCCGACGTGATGATGATGGCCGAGGAGTCCACCGCGTGGCCGCTCGTGACCTATCCGCCGCAGGACGGCGGCCTGGGCTTCCACTACAAGTGGGACATGGGCTGGATGAACGACACCCTGCACTACATGCAGACCGATTTTCCGTGGCGCCCCGGCAACCACGGTCTGCTCACGTTCTCCATCATGTACGCCTTTACCGAGAACTTCATCTGCCCGCTGAGCCACGACGAGGTCGTGCACGGCAAGTGCTCGCTCATCGGCCGTATGCCGGGCGACTGGTGGCGCCAGTTTGCCGGCCTGCGCACGCTGGCCTTCTACCAGATGACGCATCCCGGTGCCAAGCTCAACTTTATGGGCAACGAGATCGGTCAGTTTATTGAATGGCGCTACTACGAGTCCATCCAGTGGTTCCTGACCGAGGAGTACGAGACTCACCGTCATCATCAGGCGTTTATCAAGGCGCTTAACCACCTGTACACCGCCGAGCCCGCTCTGTACGAGCGCGGCTACACCGACGACGGCTTTACCTGGATCGACGCGGACAACTCCAAGCAGTCCATCGTGAGCTTTGTGCGCCAGGGCGAGGACGTCGATGACGACCTGGTAATTCTGATCAACTTTGATCCGGCGAGCTACGAGAGCTTCCGTGTGGGCGTGCCGCGCGAGGGCGACTGGGAGGTCATCTTTGACTCCGACCGTCCCGAGTTTGGCGGCAGCGGATATGCCGGTGAGGAGCCCTACACCTGCTCGAGCGAGCCCTATCCCTGGAACGGGCAGATGGACTCCATCGAGATGAAGGTGCCCGGCCTGGCAGGCGTGGTGCTTAAGCGCCGCGGCCCCAGCAGCTATAAGCCGCCCGTGGTCGAGAAGCCCAAGAAGGCGACGCGCAAGCGTGCATCCTCGGTGAAGCCCAAGCCTGCGGCTGTTAAGAAGGCTCCGGCCAAGGCGAAGGCTGCCAAATCCGCCGCTAAGACCACTTCCAAGACCACGGCCAAGAAGGCGGTCACCAAAAAGACTGCTCCCAAGGCCAAGGCAGCTGCTGTTAAGGCTCCTGCCAAGAAAGCGTAACAAAGCCGTTACAGCTGTAATCACCCGCCCCGACAGGGCGTAGGATACAAGTCATAACCGTTCCGGGAGAAACATCCCCGGGGGAAAGGAACGTATGAATAAGATCTTCGACAACAAGCAGGAGTTTACCGAGCTCTATCGCGATGCCGTCATGAGCATCAGTGGCAAGAGCGTCGAGGCCGCCAGCGACCTCGACCGCTTTAACGCCTTGGCCAAGCTCGTGGCCGAGAAGGCACGCACCGTTGCCACCAAGAGCGACGCCCGCGTGACCGCCGAGGGTAAAAAGCGCGTGTACTACTTCTCGATCGAGTTTTTGATCGGCCGCCTGCTCGACAACTATCTGCTCAACTTTGGCGTGCGCGACATGGTCGCCGAGGCACTCGACGACATGGGTTTCGACCTGTCCGTCATCGAAAACCAGGAGCCCGATCCGGCGCTGGGCAACGGTGGCCTGGGCCGTCTTGCCGCATGCTTTTTGGATTCGATGGCAGCCGAGGGCATTGCCGGCTACGGCAACGGTATGCGCTACCGCTACGGCCTGTTTAAGCAGGAGATCGTCAACGGCAGCCAGGTCGAGGCCACCGACGAGTGGCTTACCCACGGCTATCCCTGGGAGGTCCGCCGTCAGGACAAGGCCGTGACCATCAAGTTTGGTGGTCACGTTGAGGGCTTTGAGGAGAACGGTCGCACGTTCTACCGCACGGTGGACACGCAGGACATCCTGGCCGTCCCTTATGACATCCCCGTCGTGGGCTATGCCGGCGAGACCGTCAACAAGCTGCGCGTCTGGGCCGCCGAGCCGGTCGAGGAGCACTTTGACCTTGAGGCCTTCAACCGAGGCGACTATGCCCTGGCCGATGCCGAGCGCGCCGAGGCCGAGGCCATCAGCGCCATCCTCTACCCCAACGACGCCGGCGAGCACGGCCGTCTGCTGCGCCTGAAGCAGGAGTACCTGTTTGTCTCGGCCGGCATCTACAGCCTGCTCGACACCTTTGAGAAGGAGCACGGCGAGAACTGGGAGCTGCTGCCGCAGTTTGTGGCCATCCACACCAACGACACGCACCCCGCCATGTGCGGACCCGAGCTCATGCGTATCCTCATCGACGAGAAGAAGCTCGAGTGGGATGACGCCTGGAACATCGTGACGCAGGTCGTGAGCTACACCAACCACACCATCCTGCCTGAGGCCCTGGAGAAGTGGCCCATCGGCATGTTCTCCAAGCTCCTCCCCCGTGTGTACCAGATCATCGACGAGATCAGCCGTCGTTGGCACGAGTCGTTCGACACCACGCAGGAGGGCTGGCAGGAGCGTCTGCGCCAGACCGCCATCCTGTGGGACGGTGAGATTCGCATGGCCAACCTGTCTGTGATCTGCAGCCACAGCGTCAACGGCGTGGCCAAGATCCACTCCGACATCATCAAGAACATCGTGCTCAAGGACTTCTATGCCCTGACGCCCGAGAAGTTCAACAACAAGACCAACGGCATCTCGCACCGCCGCTTCTTTGCCGAGGCCAACCCCACCTACGCCAAGCTCGTGACCGAGGCCATTGGCGACGGCTGGCTGAAGGACGCCTTTGAGCTGGAGAAACTCAAAGAGTTCCAGAACGACACCGAGTTCCTGAAGGCCGTGGGTGCCTCCAAGCGCGCCAACAAGGAGCGCCTGGCCGCCTACGTTAAGGCCGAGACCGGTCTGGTTATCGACCCCAACACCGTCTTCGATGTGCAGGTAAAGCGCTTCCATGCCTACAAGCGCCAGCTCATGAACATCATGAAGGTGATGGACATCTACAACCGTCGCATCGCCGATCCCAATTTCCACGTGACGCCGACGACCTTCATCTTTAGCGGCAAGGCCGCCTCGAGCTACACCTTTGCCAAGGAGACCATCCGCCTCATTAACTCCGTGGCCGACGTCATAAACAATGACCCGCGCGTGAACGAGGTCATGAAGGTCTGTTTTATCCCCAACTTCCGCGTGAGCAACGCCCAGCTCATCTACCCCGCCGCCGAGATCTCGGAGCAGATTTCCACGGCCGGCAAGGAGGCCTCGGGCACGTCCAACATGAAGCTCATGATGAACGGCGCCATTACGCTTGGCACCCTCGACGGCGCCAACATCGAGATCGCCGACCTGGCCGGCCGCGAGAACGAGGCCATCTTTGGTCTGACCGCCCCCGAGGTCGAGCAGCTCTGGGCGTCGAACAGCTACTTTGCGTGGGATACCCTCAACGGCGATCGCGAGCGTCTGGGCCGCGTGATGGACGAGCTCAAGGACAACACCTTTGCGGGTCTTTCGGGCAACTTCGAGAGCATCTACAACGAGCTCATGAACAACAACGACCCCGACCTGGTCATGGCCGATTTCCGCAGCTACGTGGATGCGTGGGAGAAGCTCACGAACAGCTACGGCGACCAGGAGACCTGGAACCGCAAGGCGCTGCTCAACACCGCCTCCTCCGGCTGGTTCTCGAGCGACCGCACCATTCGCGAGTACCGCGACGAGATCTGGCACGCGTAAAGGCGCGCGAGCTCCCCTATGCCAGCACGGCATTACTCGACGGGCGCGACCGAGCGCCGCGCCCGTCGCTAATGGGTTTAAGAACATCGATGACAGAAGGAGAAATCGATGAGTAAGAAAGAATGCATCGCGATGCTCCTCGCAGGAGGACAGGGCAGCCGATTGGGGGCACTCACCCAAAAGATCGCTAAGCCGGCGGTTAGCTTTGGTGGCAAGTTCCGCATTATCGACTTTTCGCTCTCCAACTGCTCCAACTCGGGCATCGACACGGTGGGCGTTCTGACGCAGTACCGTCCCTACCTGCTGCATGCCTACGTGGGCTCCGGCGAGGCTTGGGATCTGGACAGCCGCGACGGCGGCGTGTCGATCCTGCCGCCGTACGAGACGCAGACCGGCGGCGCCTGGTATGCGGGCACGGCCGACGCCATTACGCAGAACCTCGACTACATCAAGGCCAACGACCCCAAGTACGTCCTGATTCTTTCGGGCGACCATCTGTATCGCATGGACTACCGCAAGATGCTCAAGACGCATATTGAAAACAACGCCGACCTCACGGTGAGCGTTATGCCCGTGCCGTGGGAGGAGGCTAGCCGCTTTGGCATCCTGACCACCGACCCCGAGGACGGCCGCATCACCAAGTTCACCGAGAAGCCCGAGAAGCCCGATTCGAACCTCGCGTCCATGGGCATCTACATCTTCTCGGCTGACGTGCTGATCGAGGCGCTCGAGGAAGACGCTCTGGACCAGCGCTCGAGCCACGACTTTGGCAAGGACATCATCCCCAAGCTGCTCGGCGAGGGCAAGCGCCTGTACAGCTACGAGTTCCACGGCTTTTGGAAGGACGTTGGCACCATCGCCAGCTTCCACGAGACCTCGATGGACCTGCTGGGCAACAACCCCGAGTTCGATCTGTTTGACAAGAACTTCCCCATCATGTCCAACATCACCACGCGTCCGCCGCACTACATTGGTCCGGATGGTCGCCTGGACGACTGCCTGGTCTCCAACGGCTGCAAGATCTACGGCACCGCTCGCCACTCGATCCTTTCGACTGATGTCATCATCGAGGAGCGCGCCGTGGTCGAGGACTCCGTGCTGCTGCCGGGTGCGCACGTTAAGAGCGGCGCGCACATCTGCCGCGCTATTTTGGGCGAGAACTCCACGGTCGAAGAGGGCGTGAAGCTCGGCTCTGTCGATACCACCAAGGATACGGCCGTCGTTGGAAATGACGTCGTTATCGGGAAGGGGGAATGATCCGATGATCAATCGCAAGGCCATCGGTTATATCACCGCTAACTACTCTTCGACCTACGGCAGCGTGCTGCTCAAGGATCGCCCCATCGCGTCCGTCCCGTTTTTGGGCCGCTACCGCCTGATCGACTTCCCGCTGTCCAACATGATGAATGCCGGCATTAAGACCGTCGGTGTAGTTATGCCGGGCAACTACCGCTCGCTGATCGACCACGTGGGCTCGGGCAAGGACTGGGGCCTGGACCGCAAGAAGGGCGGCCTGTTCATGGTGCCCGGCAACGCGTATGGCACCACCAAGGGCGGCATGCGCTTCCTGCTGCGCGACATCATCTCCAACAAGACGCTGTTCCAGCGCTCGGACAAGCCCTACGTTGTGATGATGGGCACCAACATCATCTTTAACATGGACCTCAACACCATCATCGACGCGCACGAGAACTCCGGCGCCCAGATGACCGTGGTGTACTGCAAGGCTACACGCAACGTCGATGACGAGACCAAACTCGAAATTAACGAGAACGGCCGCCTGACGGGCGTGAGCGCCGGCGTCGTGTATGGCGACAACGCCTCTATGGACTGCTGCATCGTCAACCGCGAGACGCTGCTCGAGATCATCGACCACTACCAGGCCGCCGACTATCTGGACCTGCTCGAGGCACTCCAGGGCGACTTTGGCAACATCGACGTGTGCAGCTACGAGTACAAGGGCGAGGTCGTGGGCGTGTTTAGCGAGAAGTCGCTGTATCGCCGCAGCATGGACCTGCTCGACCAGACCGTGGCCGACCAGCTCTTTGACCCCGAGCGTCCGATCCTGACCAAGGCCCACGACGTGCCGCCTTCGCGCTATGCGACCGGCAGCCACGCGTGCAACTCGATCATCTCGGCCGGCTGCATCATCAAGGGCACCGTGCGCAACTCGATCCTGTCGCGCGGCGTCGTGGTCGAGGAAGGCGCTTCGGTGACCAACTCGATCATCAACCAGAGCTGCGTCATCAAGAGCGGCGCCCGCGTTGAGAACGCCATCCTGGACAAGAACAACGTGGTTCCCACCAACACCGAGCTTCGCGGCACGCCCGAGAACATACTGGTGCTGGGAAAGGCCCCGTTAACTTCTGATATCACCAACGCGAGCTAGCTTTGGCACCGCAACATCGCTCGTAACATGTAGAATAGCCGCCCGGTTCGCGCCAGGCGGCTATTCTCGAATAACAACATGGGAGACAATATGGCTGATTCCAGCAAAAAGATGCAGATCGTGTTTGCCTCGGCCGAGTGCGCGCCGTTTGTGAAGACCGGTGGTCTGGGCGACGTAGCGGGCTCGCTGCCCGCGGCGCTTGTGCGCGCCGGCGCCGAGGTCATCGTGATGGTGCCAAAGTACGCCACCATCAAGGACGAGTACAAGGCGCAGATGGAGCACTTCTCCGACTTTTACGTGAGCCTGGGATGGCGTAACGAGTACTGCGGACTCGAGAAGCTCGAGCACGACGGCGTCACCTATATGTTCATCGACAACGAGCGCTACTTTGCGCGCGACTATCCGTACGGCTTCTTTGACGACGGGGAGCGTTTTGCGTTCTTCTCCAAGGCCATCACCGAGAGCCTGCAGCACCTGCCGGCCGGCTTTGAGTGCGACATCCTGCACTGCAACGACTGGCAGACGGCGCTGGCGCCCGTGTTCCTGCGCGAGTTCTACCAGGGCCTGCCGCTGTACGACCGCGTCAAGACCGTGTTCTCAATCCACAACGTGGCGTTCCAGGGCCAGTTTAGCGACACCGTGATGGAGGACATCCTGGGTGTGGCGCATATTCCGGCGGCTGCCTCGCAGCTGCGTTGCGATGCCTGTAGCATCAACTACATGCTGGGCGCCCTGCGCTATGCCGATGCCATCACTACGGTGAGCCCCACCTATGCCAACGAGATCCAGACGCCCGAGTTTGGCGAGGGCCTGGACGGCGTGCTGCGCGAGCGTTCGTACGCGCTGCAGGGCATTTTGAATGGCATCGACGTCGCGGGCTTTGACCCGGCGACCGACAAGCGCATTGCCGCCAACTACACCGTGGAGGACCGCTCCGGCAAGGCCGTGTGCAAGGCCAAGCTGCAGGAAGAGCTGGGGCTCGAGGTTCGCGACGACCGTCCGCTCATGGTGATGGTCACGCGCCTGACGCGCCAGAAAGGCTTGGACCTGGTCATGTACGCACTCGACCGCATCCTTTCCGGCGGCGTGCAGGTGGCGGTGCTGGGCACCGGCGACCGCGATTACGAGGACGGCCTGCGCTACTTCCAGGACAAGTACCCCGGCACCATGGCCGCACGCATCGAGTTCGATCCGGCGCTGTCACAGCGCATGTATGCTGCCGCCGACATGTTCCTGATGCCTTCGAAGTTTGAGCCCTGCGGCCTGTCGCAGATCATCGCCATGCGCTACGGCACCCTGCCCATCGTGCGCGAGACCGGTGGCCTGAAGGACACCGTGATCCCGTATAACGAGTTTACCGGCGAGGGCACGGGCTTCTCGTTTACCAACTTTAACGGCGACGAGATGGGCGACGCGGTGTTCCGCGCAGCACGCCTGTTCTGGGATAACCGTGAGGCATGGAACCAGCTAGTCACGCAGGCCATGAGCCAGGACTTTAGCTGGACGCGCTCGGCCGACAAGTATCTGGACCTGTACTTCTTTATGCACCCGGAGATTGAGAGGCCGGCGGCGGTTGCCGACGAGCCTGCGGTTGTGGCTGAGAAGACTGCTGTCGAGCCCGAGGTTTCGGTCGAGCCCGAGTCCAAGGCCGAGCCGGTTGTTGAGGTGCCTGCTGCTGAGGAGCCCAAGGCTGAGGCTAAGCCGGCTGCGAAGCCTGCCGCCAAGAAGACCACGACGCGAAAGACGACGGCCAAGAAGGCCACTACGACCAAGGCGACGACAACCAAGACCACCGCTACCAAGACAACGACAACGCGCAAGCGCACGACCGCCGCTGCAAAGAAGGCCGCCGAGGCCGAGGCCGCTCCCGAGGTAAAGGCTGAAGCCGCCGTCGAGGCCAAGCCCGCCGTCAAGGCACCGGCCAAGACCACTGCCAAGAAGACGACCGCGACCACCAAAAAGGCAACGGCAGCCAAGAAGTCCACGGCAACGAAGTCGACGACCACGAAGGCCGCCACGACCAAGGCAGCCGCAAAGCCGGCCGCCAAAGTCGAGGAGACACCCGTCGAGGCAAAGCCGGCCGCCAAGACCACCACGCGCAAGCGCTCTACGACGACGGCCAAAAAGACCACGACCAAGACAGCCGCCCCCAAGGCAGAGGCTAAAGCCGAGGACAAGCCCGCAGTAAAGGCCGAGCCGGCACCGAAGGCCGCTGAGGTCAAGACCGCTCCGAAGGCTACGGCAAAGACCGAGCCCGCCAAGGAGGCCCCGGTCTCCCCTGCCGCTCCGGCCGAGGAAAAGGCCCCGACCAAGAAGACCTCCGTCCGCAAGGCAACGGCCACCCGCAAGCGCCGCTAGCCCGCAGACGATCTAAAACCTAATCAAAACCCTAAACAAGGGGCGCTCCAACCGGGCGCCCCTTCTCTGTAGATAGTTGGTAAAACGATTTTCTAGGACAACCGTTCGCCGATGGTAAACGGATGTTGTTTATACACCCTGTGTACAACAGATATACTTATATCTTGTGCGTAAAGCCCATGGCCCGCAGGCCGTGATTCTATTGAACTGGATCGTACTATGAGATTGATACACAACAGCCGCCTACCGCAGTTTCGCACTCCGTTTGGCGCTGTGACCACAGGAACTACCGTTGCACTCTCGGTTATTTTGGAGGATGCCGATCCCAACCAGGCAACACTCACCCTGCGTACCTGGGTCGATGAAGTCGGCGAGACCCTGATTCCGATGGAGCACGAAGGCGATGGCATTTTTACAGGCGAGCTCAAATGCACTGAACCGTGTCTTGTGTGGTACAGCTTTATATGCAATATCGAGGGCCAGCCCGAGGTTCGCCTGGGCGCGCCCCAGGGCCGCACCGGCGGCGAGGGCGTAACCTACGACTACGCCGAGGTGCCGTCCTTCCAGATTACCGTCTATAAGCACCGCGAGAACCGCCCCACTTGGTACGAGCGCGGCATGGTCTACCAAATCTTCCCCGACCGATACGCCCGTGACGAGCATTGGCGCGAGCGCACAATGGCCCAACTCGAAAAACCGCGCAAGGGCATTCAGCGCCGGATGGTCGAGGACTGGAACGAGCCGCCCGTGTACGAGCGCGCCGAGGACGGCTCCATCAAGACCTGGGACTTCTACGGCGGCTCGCTCAAGGGCATCCAGGAAGACCTGCCCCGCATTGCCGAGCTGGGCTTTACGGCCATCTACCTCAACCCCATCTTTGAAGCCGCGAGCAACCACCGCTACGACACGGCCGACTACACCAAGATCGACCCGATCCTGGGCACCGAGCAAGACTTTACCGAGCTGTGCCAGGCAGCCAAGAAGCTGGGCATCTCCATCATCCTGGACGGTGTGTTCAACCACACGGGCGACGATTCGATCTATTTCAACCGCTACGGCAACTACCCGGGCGTGGGTGCCTGGCAGAGCGAGGATTCTCCGTGGCGCGATGCGTTTACCTTCCACGAGGACGGCTCGTACGACTGCTGGTGGGGCGTGGGCAATATGCCGGCCATCAACGAGAAGTCCGAGCTGGTGCGCGAGAGGCTCCTGGGCAAGGACGGCGTGATCCGCAAATGGCTGCGCGCCGGTGCCCATGGTTGGCGCCTGGACGTCGCTGACGAGCTTTCCGACGACTTCCTGGCCGAGATCAAAAAGGCCGTAGTTGCCGAAAAACCCGATGCACTGTTACTCGGCGAGGTCTGGGAAGACGCCTCCAACAAGATTAGCTACGGCCATCTGCGCCGCTACCTGCAGGGTTCCGAGCTGGACTCTGCTATGGATTATCCCTTCCGCGACATGGTCATCGGCTTTTTGATGGGCTACAAGAACGCTTACCAGGCAGCCGAGGATATCGAAACCCTGCGCGAGAACTACCCGCGCGAGGCACTGGCCTGCGCGCTCAATCTGCTTTCGAGCCACGACCGTCCGCGCATCATCTCGGTGCTCGGCGGTGGCCCCGACGAGTCGCAGCTGCCCGAGAGCGAGCGCAGCAAATGGCGCCTGGACGAGAACTCGATGGGTCTGGCCAAGAGCCGTTTTTGGCTGGCGACGCTCATGCAGATGACCTTCCCGGGCGTACCCTCAATCTATTACGGCGATGAATACGGCTTGGAGGGCCTCACCGATCCGGGCAACCGCCGTACCCTGCCGACCAAGGACCAACTCCACGACTTCGACACACTGGCCATCGTTAAGAACGCGTCTGCCGTGCGCCGTGCGCTGCCCTTTATGGTCGATGGCGAGATCAAGGCCTTTGCGCTCAACGACGAAGTCTTGGCTTACACCCGCACGGGCAAAGACGGCGAGGCCGCGACGGTTATCATCAACCGCAGTCTGCGCAATTCGCACCGCGTGACGATTCCGGCGCTCGGCGAATGCGCGAGCGACGTGATCAGCGGTCACGAGTGCGAGATCCACAACGGTACCGTCACGCTCGACCTGTACCCGCTGGGCTCTTCGATCATCTATCACCATGCCGAGAAGCGCCTGCAGGAGCCGCTCGATCATGGCGCGGGCGTTGTGTGCCACATCACCTCGGTGCCGACCGATGACGGCAAGCCCGGCACAATCGGTGCGCCCACGCGTCGCTTTATCGACCATCTGGCCGCTATGGGCATGCGCTACTGGCAAGTCCTGCCCGTCAACCCCACGGACTTCTTCCGCTCCCCCTACGCCGGCCCCTCGGCCTTTGCAGGCAATATTGATCTGCTACCCGAGAGTCACGAAGAGCTGGCAGCCGACTTTGAGACCTGGAAGGCCCGCGGCGGCAAGGATGCCGATCCGCTGTACACCGCGTTTAAACATCGCAATGCCGATTGGCTTGAGAAATACTGCGTCTACATGGCCGTTAAAAAGTACTTTGAGGGCGAGTCGCGCCATGATTGGCCGGCAGATGTCGCGCGCTACAACGAACATCTGATCGACGACAAGCGCTTCCACAACGAGGCCGAGCTTCAGGCGTACATGCAGTACCGCTTTGACCTCGCTTGGTGCGAGCTCATGAACTATGCGCACAAGAAGGGCATCGAGGTTATCGGGGATATTCCTATGTACGTGTCCGACGATTCGGCAGACGCGTGGAGCGAACCCGAGAACTTCTGGCTGTCCGATACCGGCAAGGCGATTGAGATTTCCGGTGCGCCGCCCGACAACTTTGCGCCCGAGGGCCAGGTGTGGGGCAACCCAACGTTCCGCTGGGACCACATGAAGCAGAACGGCTATAGCTGGTGGATGGATCGCCTGCGTCGTGCGTTTTCGCTCTACGACCGCGTGCGCCTGGATCACTTCCTGGGCTTCCACAGCTATTTCAGCATTCCCGCGGGTAAGGCATGCGCCGACGGGCGTTGGCTGGCAGGCCCGGGCAAGGACCTGTTCCAGACCGCCTACGACGAGCTGGGTCCGCTCAACTTTATCGCTGAGGACTTGGGCTATCTGACGCCCGGTGTTCGCGCCATGGCATCGACCTGCGGTTTCCCCGGCATGGACGTGCTGGAGTTTAGCGACTACGACGTTCGTTGCGGAATTCATCCCACACCGGGCAAGATCCTGTATACCTCGACGCACGACACCTCGACGCTTGCCGGATGGTGCACACACTCCTTTGCAGGCGGCGACGAGCCGAGCGGCATTGAACTGGCAAGCGAGCTCATGGGCAACGCCCTGGCCAGCGATGCTCCGCTCGTGATGATGCCGCTGCAGGACGTGCTAGGACTGGGCGACGATGCACGTATGAACGTGCCGGGCGTGGCCACGGGCAACTGGACCTGGCAGGCTGAGGAGGCCGACGTTGCGGCAGCCGAGGAGAAAACTGCGAAGCTCCTGCGCAGCACCCATAGATTCTGGGGCGAAGCGTGATAAAACCCCCGATATAGGGTACAGTTACAGACGTTTGAATTTTTGCGGGCAGAGCGATCTGCCCGCTTTGTGCTGAAAAGGAAGTATTATGGCGCGCTACGATTACAAGTGCACGAGCTGCGGCAACGTGTTTGAGGTTGAGCACCCCATGTCCGAGACGCCCGAGGTCGTATGCCCCAACTGCGGCGCCCCGGCGGCCAAGACGTTCTCGGCCAGCGGCATTAAGTTCGACGGCAGCGGTTTCTACAACACCGACCAACGCACTGGCGGCTCCAGCACCAGCGCCACCAGCGGCTGCTGCGCCAACTGCCCGCATAGCCACTAGAAACCAAACAGCCCCGCGATCGACACCGATCGCGGGGCTGATTCTTTAGCTACCCAGGCATCTTTACGAGTTGCGGTGAAATAAGGACTATTTGGCGGGTAGATGCCGCTATTCAATCCCTATTTCACCGCAACTTAGTAGTTACTTGTGGACCAGGCGGGCGCAGAAGTGACCGTCGTAGGAGTCGGCGTTTACGGGGACACTTTGGAAGAGGCCTCGAGGGTTTTGGCGGAGAGTGACGAGGCTCTTGGCGTGGTCGTACTCGGGGAGCTGCAGAATCTGGGCTTCGGAGAGCGGTGCCACGATAAAGCCGGCGCCCTCGGAAGAGGCCAGGAAGGCATCCACGACCTGCGTGTTCTCTTCATCAAAAACCGAGCAGGTGGCATAGATAAGCTCACCGCCGGCGGCAACGCGCGCGGCTGCTTCCTTGAGCATCGTCAGCTGTAGCTTGGGCAGCTCAGTCGTAACGTCGTTCTCGGTCAGACGCCACGGTATCTCGGGATGACGGCGCATGGTGCCGGTGCCAGAGCACGGCGCATCGATAAACACCGTGTCGAACAGGGCGGGCTCGCCGAGCATCGCGTCAAAGGACGTGAGCACCTCATTGAGCTCGCAGGCATCGCCCGACACCGTACGAACACCCGTTATACCCGCCTTATGCAGGCGTGCGAGATTCTGATCGCACTTGCGATCGTGCAGATCGAGCGCGGTATGCTGACGCTCGTACCCGGCACGCTTGGCCTGGCACATCATCACATAGGTCTTGGTGCCGCGACCGGCTCCAATCTCCAGGCAACGACCGGGACGTGTAGCGGCAGTAGCGATAAGCTGAGCGTTGAGGTCCGAGGCAACCGCGGCAGCACGCTCAAACACGCCCGATGCAACCGTGACCTGCGCATCGACCGGAGCATGGCAGCCCGGGAAGACAGGCGCAACGAGCTGCGAGATATACGGGTCGGCCTTGGTCGCAAACGCATTCTCGTGCAGTGCAAGCGGCGCGGGGGCCAGATTACCGGCAAAGTTGAGCGCGCCCTCGGGCGTATCGAACGAGGCCATAATACGAGCGCACAGCCAACGAGGAAGACCCATCAAACGCGAAAGGCGAACCAAACGGCGCTCGGACTCATCCACGTCAGATGCCGTGGCAAAATCCTCCACGTTGTCCGCAACCTTGTGCAGCACCGCGTTAGCCAGGCCCGCGGCAGACTTAGCACCGCTGCGCACCAGCTCAACACCCTGGCTCACGGCAACGCGGCCCGGCGTATGCAGATAGAGCATCTCGAAGGCCGAGATGCGAAGCGCCATGCGAACGCGCGGCGCGACCTTTTTGGGCTTATCCAAAAACTGATCGAGCAACTCATCCAAAATACCCTGCGTGGCGGCAACACCGAGCGCCAAACGAGCGGCAAAAGCGGAATCGCGCTGGTCAATGGCCTTGGCGGAAGCGCGGGACGAGAGCACGTCGCGCGCATACATACCGCGGCGATCGGCCTCCATCAACACATCGAGCGCAAGCTTGCGCGCGGGAGAAAGCTTGCTCATGACAAAACACCCCACGTCAGATCGGCACCCTGCAGGCCGGCAGCCCAGGCAGAAGCAGTCATGGCACGCTTGCCATCGGACTTAACCTCAAGCAGTTCAACCGCGCCATCGGAAAGGCCCAGGTAAACACGCTTGCTCTTGACGGCAACAGTACCCTCGCCAAGCGACACATCAGCCGGCGCGGCATCGAGCACGCGAACCGTCTTGTCAGCGATCACACAACGAGCGGGCGCGGTGTCGGACGAAGCGAGCACATGACGCACGCAATCGAGAGCCGCCATCTGCGGATCCAGACGCATCTCCTGCTTGGAAATCTTGGCAGCATGAGTGACGAGCGACTCATCCTGCTCAGTCCAAACAGCCGAGCCATCGGCAAGCGAGGGAAGCGTATCGGCAAGCAACTTACCGCCAAGCTCACCAAGCTCCATCGTGAGCGCATCGGCATGCTTACCGGCAACCGACGTAGAGGCCTGGGCACAATAAGCGCCCGTATCCACGCCATGTCCAATGCGCATAATGGAAACGCCAGCAACCTCATCACCAGCAAGAATGGCACGCTGAATGGGAGCAGCGCCACGCCAACGAGGCAGCAGCGAAGCATGAACATTCACAATACCAAGCGGTGCCATTTGCAGCACCTCATCGGGCAAAATGCAGCCATAGGCAGCCACACAGAAAATATCAGCCTGGGCAGCCTGAAGCGCCTCAACAACCTCAGGCGTCATACGATTGGCCTCAACAACGGGCAACCCCAGCTCAAGCGCCTTAGCCTTAACAGGAGACGGCTCCAACTTTTTACCACGCCCACGAACAGCATCGGGACGAGTAATAACAAGCGCAATCTCATTGCCAGCCGCAACAAGCGAAGTCAGCGAAGGCACAGCAAAATCAGGCGTACCCATAAACACAATACGCATAAAGAACGTCTCCCCTCAACCAAAGCCGAGACGGCTAAAAAAGCGTTCCAGGTCGCAAGCGCACCCAGCCGCAAGAACAGTTCAACAAAGACAAATATACCCAAAACCAAAGAAAGAGCCGCATAAAAGCAGCCCTCCCAACAAAGCACCTATCAGCGAAGACGCCCCTCCCTGGCCCAACGGCACCCGGGCGAACCGAGCCAGAACAACGCAGTCCCCGGTGCTGAGCGCCCACATATCGTCCCGCGCGCAGTTTCGCAGCGCAGCGAGAATGTTTGAGCACGGGATGATATGTGGGCGCTCAGCACCGGGGACGGTGGGACCTACTCCGTCTCGCCCGGTCGAGCGCCGCGGGCCAGGGCGTCCTGGTACTCCTTGACGGCCTTGATGCGCTGCATAGGTTTGAGCCGCTCAAACATGGTATTACCGTGCAGGTGATCGATCTCATGCTGGAGGCACACGCAGAACAGATCGCCCGTGGCCTCATAGCGAATCAGGTTGGCATCCAGGTCATACGCCTCGACGACAACGTGATCGGGACGCTCGATTTCGCAGCTAATGCCAGGGATAGAAAGGCAGCCCTCGCTAAACGGCACCAGATGGTCGCTCTGCTCAACAATGACAGGGTTGATGAGTACGTACGGATCGTAGTCGTTCTTGTCACTGTAGTCGCAGTCGATGGTAACGAGCTGGATGAGCTCACCGATCTGCGGGGCAGCCAAGCCGCAACCGCCGTTATCGAACATCATCTTCTTCATCTTCTCGGCAAGCGCCTCGATCGCCGGGGTAATCTCTTCGATGACGGCGCACTCCTGGCGCAGACGAGGGTCGGGCGACAGTACGATTCCGTTGGCTTCCATGGCCATCCTTTCGGGTTGCTACATCAAATCATAGGCGTCGACGTCAACGCTCACGCTCACGCCGCGCACGGAGCCCACCTCTTTGAGGCAGGCGTCGATATCATCAGAGACATGGTACCCTACCGGCGACTTTACAAGCAGATGGAAGCGGTAACGGTCCTTGGCTCTCTCGATTACACACGAAGCCGGACCAAGCACCTGGGGCACGGCGCTGCCCGCCCGTAAAAAGTCGGGTGCGGCGGCATGCCAGCGACGCTTGAGGAGCTTCGCGATGCGCCCGATGTAGTCCCGCGCGTCATCCGCGTTCGTCGACCATACCAAGATGTTGGCCAGGCGCACAAACGGCGGATACAGGGCGTCGCGGCGCTGGTCCAGGTCGTAGTCGGTAAAGATCGAACGGTCGTGCTCGGCGACGGCGCGAATGACCGGATCCTCGGGCAGGTAGGTCTGGATGATAACCTCACCGGGGCGATCGCCGCGGCCGGCGCGGCCCGCAACCTGCTCCAGCAAATCGTAGGCGCGCTCCCCTGCTCTGAAATCGGGCAGCTTCAGCGCAAAGTCGGCATTGACCACGCCCACGAGCGTGACCTCGGGAAAGTCGAGGCCCTTGGCGATCATCTGGGTACCCAGCAGCACCGCGCAATCGGCGGCATCGAACTGCTCGAGCAGCTTTTTGTGCGCGTCCTTGCCACGAGTGGAATCGGCGTCCATGCGAATGATGGCGACGTCGTCGGGCAGCATCTGGTGCAGTGCGTCCTCAATCTGCTGCGTACCCAGGCCCATTTTTGCCAGATAGCGGCTACCGCATTTGGGGCAACGACTCGTGGGCGCGGGATACGGCTGCACGCGCCAAGACGATCCGCAGGTGTGACACTGCAGCGTGTGCGTGCGCTCGTGATACGTAAGCGCGGTGGAGCAGTGGTTGCAGGTTGGGACGCAGCCGCACTCGCGGCACATCAGGAACGGCGCAAAGCCACGGCGGTTATGTAGTAGCACTGCCTTCTCGCGGCGCTCGACCACACGCTCCAGACCTTCCATCAAGGGTTTTGAGAACATAGAGCGGCTGCCGTGCGAGAACTCGCGGCGCAGGTCGGCAATGCGGACTGTCGGCAGCACGGCGTGTCCCGGGCGCTCGGGCATCTCGACGCGCGTCCAGGTGGCACCGTTATACGTGCCACGGCGGCAGCGGTCGAGGGCCTCGGCCGAGGGCGTGGCGGAGCCCAACACGAGCGGGCAGCGGTAGCGCCGCGCCATCTCGGCCGCCACCTCGCGCGCATGGTAGCGCGGACTAGAGCCCTGCTTGTAGCTGGTCTCGTGCTCCTCGTCGATGATGATGAGACCAAGGTCGCTGAGCGGGCAAAAGAGCGCCGAGCGGGCGCCGACTACCACGCGGGCCGCACCGCTGGCGACCATATCCCACTGGTCCAGACGCTCGCCGGCCGAAAGGCGCGAATGGAACACGGCGACCGTCTCGCCAAAGCGCGAACGGAAGCGGCCGACGGTCTGGGCCGTAAGCGAGATCTCGGGCACGAGCACGCAGGCCGAACGGCCGGTCGCCAGCACGCGCTCAATCGCCGAGAGGTAGACCTCGGTTTTGCCGGAGCCGGTGACGCCGTCGACCAGCACCACGTCGCCATGAGCGTCCAGACGGGCGCGCTCAATCTGCGCGAGTGCCTGTTGCTGGCCGTTGGTAAGAGAGACCGGCGCCTTGCCGCTTGCCGAGGACAGCGTGGTCTGCTCGCTGCAACCGCGCCAGGCACGGCGCTCCTCCACCACCACGACGCCGCGTTTTTCGAGCGCCTTGATGGTCGCCGACATACTGTTATAGAGCAGGTTGAGGTCGCGCGTCGTGACCGGGCCGCACTGGAGCGCCTCGATGAGCTGACGCTGACGGACCGCGGTCTTTGGCGGCGTGTAGTCGAAACCCTCGGGCGTGAGCATGACCCAGCGGTTTTGGATGGGTTTAACGGCAGGGCGCTCAACGGTCCACACGCCGTCATCGCCCTTGACCACGCGCGGGCTTCCGCCCGGAGGCAAGAACAGGCGCAGGCACTCGGAAAGCGTCGCAACATACTCGCGGCTCATCCAACGTGCAATACGGGCGGACTCGGCGCCAAAGAGCGGTTTGCTGAGGATGGTCTCGATAGGCTTGATGCGCGCGGTGTCGAGGGTAATGTTGCCTTGCAAGTCGCCCAGTTCGGGCGCAATATCGACGATATAGCCTGCGGCGGCACGGTTGCCAAAGTGGACCAGGACCGTGGATCCGATCTGCGCTTCGCTAGCAAGGGGTTGAGGAATGCCATAGGCAAACGGCTCGGACAGCGCACGCGTCGGGATGTCGAGAACCACGCTCGCATAGGCGGCGATGGGCTCAGGTGCGGGCTCGGGCTGCGCCGGGGCGGCGGCAGGAGCCGCGGACTTCGGAGCTTCCTCCGGTTCCGGCGAACCAAACAGCGAAAGTTGCTCGGCCATGGCCCCAGCACCTCCAATCCCATACACATACAGAAACAAGAGCCCCGCTCGGGGTGAACGGGGCTCGGATACATACGTTTGCGCAGCGATTACAGCGCCATCGTGCGGGCGCGATCGATACGCGCCAGGCAGTCGTCGCGGCCGACGAGCGCCATGGTCTCGCCCAGCGGAGGGCTCACCATGTTGCCGCAAACGGCGACGCGCACGGCCTGGAACACCACACGCTTCTTGAGGTCCATCTGCTCGGGCAGCGGCTCAAGCGCAGCGTCGATGTTAGCGGCCGTCCACTCGGTAACACCCTCAAGCGCGGCCTTGGCGGCGGCCAGAATGGCACCCATGCCCTCCTTGGCCAGGCCCTTGTTGACGGATTTCTCGTCATACTCGAGCGTCTCGGCCGTGGCAAAGATAGGGGCGGCGACGGTAACGGCGTCGGCCGGCATCTTGGTGCGCGGCTTGACAATGGCAGCGAGCGCGTCGATCCAGTCCTCGCCATACTCGACGTTACCCTCGATGAGGCCTGCCTCGTGCAGCTCGGGGACCATGATCTCGTCGGCAAACTGCGCGTCGGACATGCCGTTGATGTACTCGGCATTGACCCAGTCGAGCTTCTTGGGGTCGAAGGTCGCGGGGTTTTTGGAGATGCGGTCGAGCGAGAACTTGCTGGCCAGGACGTCGCGCGGGATGATCGTGGTCTCGCCGTCGAGCGACCAGCCGAGCAGTGCCAGATAGTTGACGAAGGCATCGGGCAGGTAACCGGCGTCGCGGTACTCCTCCACCGAGGTGGCGCCGTGACGCTTGGAGAGCTTCTTGCCGTCGGCGCCCAGGATCATAGAGATGTGGGCGAACGTGGGCACAGGCGCGCCGAGGGCCTCGTAGACCATAACCTGGCGCGGGGTATTGGAAAGGTGATCGTCGCCGCGGATGACGTGGGTGATCTTCATCATGGCGTCGTCGACGACGGTCGCGAAGTTGTACGTGGGCGTGCCGTCGGAACGGAAGATGACAAAGTCGTCGAGCTCCTTGGCATCGAAGGTCACCTCGCCGTGGACGGCGTCGTGGATGACGACGTCGCCGCGGTCCTCGGGCACCTTGATGCGCAGGACGTAGGACTCGCCGGCCTCAATGCGGCGACGGGCCTCCTCGGGATCAAGATCGCGGCAACGACGCTGATAGCCCTGGAAGGGGTCCTTGCGCTCCTGCGCGGCCTTACGGTCGGCGTCGAGCTGCTCCTTGGTGCAGAAGCAGGGATAGGCCTTGCCCTCGTCCCAAAGCTTCTGGGCAGCCTGCTTGTACAGGTCCAGGCGCTCGGTCTGGGCGTAGGGGCCATAGTCGCCGCCCACCTCGGGACCCTCGTCCCAGTCCAGGCCAAGCCAGCGCATGGCGCGCAGAATGATCTGCGTGTTCTCGTCGGTGGAGCGGGTGGGGTCGGTGTCGTCGATGCGCAGGATGAACGTGCCGCCGTTTGAGCGGGCGAAAGCCCAGTTATAGATAGCGGTGCGGGCGCCGCCAATGTGCAGCTTGCCCGTCGGTGAGGGTGCAAAGCGGACGCGAACGTCTGATGCCATGGAAATCTCCTCGATTGCAGGATGGATGTCTAACTGCACCAGTATAAAGCAACAATGCGACCTCCGCACAAAGGGCACCGACCCACTCATTGGGGACAGACTTAAATGACCAGTCATCACTCATTGGGGACAGACATAAATGACCAGTCTTTGGGGACGTTCTTAGTTTAAGGCCACTCATTTAAGCCTGTCCCCAATGACTAGGTGCGGAAAGGGTGTGAATGTTGGATTTACGCGCTATGATGTGCCCTTGCATACAGAGCCCGGCGGAATGGTAACGGTCGCCGGGACACGTTTTTGAAAGGACAATCATGTCAGAAGAACTTCGTTCCATCCCGCCCCAACAGGGGTCCTTTGTGTTTACGTCGGAGTCGGTGACCGAAGGCCATCCCGACAAGATCGCCGACCAGATCAGCGATGCCGTCCTCGACGCAATCCTCGCCAAAGAAATAGAGCTCCAGGAGCAGGGCTATATTGCGCCCAACGGCGTGCCCGCCAACGTGGAGAACGTCCGCTGCGCCTGCGAGACCCTCGTGACCACCGGCACCGTCATCGTTGCCGGCGAGATCCGCACCCAGGCCTACGTCGACGTGCAGGAAATCGCCCGCGGCGTCATCCGCCGCATCGGCTACAACCGCGCCAAGTTCGGTTTTGACTGCGACACCTGCGGCGTCATGAGCCTCATCCACGAGCAGTCCCCCGATATCGCCCAGGGCGTCGACGAGTCCTTCGAGACCCAGACCGGCGCGACCACCGACCCGATCGACCTGATTGGCGCCGGCGACCAGGGCATGATGTTTGGCTACGCCTCCAACGAGACCAAGACTTTAATGCCCATGCCGCACTACCTTGCCAGCCGCCTGGCCGAGCGCCTGGCCGCCGTGCGCCACGACGGCACCTTGCCCTACCTGCGCCCCGACGGCAAGACCCAGGTCACGGTGCGCTACGAGGACGGCAAGCCCGTCGAGGTCACGACCATCGTCATCTCCACGCAGCATGCCGCCGAGATCGAGGACATGGGCAAGATCAAGGCCGACCTCATCGAGCACGTCATCACCCCGGTCATGGCCGCTGAGAACATGCCGTGGGATAACGCGGACATCTACGTGAACCCCACCGGTCGCTTTGTCGTGGGCGGCCCCATGGGCGACACGGGCCTCACCGGCCGCAAGATCATCGTCGACACCTACGGCGGCTACGGTCGTCACGGCGGCGGTGCCTTTAGCGGAAAGGACTGCACCAAGGTTGACCGCTCCGCCGCGTATGCCGCGCGCTGGGTCGCCAAGAACGTGGTCGCCGCCGGTCTGGCCGACCGCTGCGAAGTCGAGCTTGCCTACGCCATCGGCGTTTCCAAGCCCCTCTCAATCATGGTCGACACCTTCGGTACCGCGCATGTTGCCGAGGACAAGATCGTCGAGGCCGTAGAGAAGACCTTCGACCTGCGCCCAGGTGCCATCATCCGCGACCTAGACCTGCGTCGCCCCATCTACGAAAAGACGGCAGCCTACGGTCACTTCGGCCGCGAAGACCCCGACTTCACCTGGGAGAAAACCGACCGAGTCAAAGAACTCAAAGCAGCCTGCGGCCTGTAATTAAGAACCGCCAAGGTTTCAACGACATAAGCGCTTAAAAAAGAAGTACCGCTCCCAACCGGTACTTCTTTTTATTTAAACGGTGGTGAAGATGCTTCGATATGAGCCCACGCTGCGTCACCAGCTAATGAATTTTGCAGCACACGCGCCTCTACCATGTATCCTTAGTTCCGAGGGCTTTGGTATTTGGTCGGTCGCGAGTTCCGCACGAGCCGGAGGCCACTTAATGTGGCCTCCGTGCGAGCCAGGACTGTAGAGCAGGCGACCAAATACCAAAGCCCTCGGGACGACGGGATAGATAAGGAGCATCCATGGCAGGCAAGCCGCAAACACTAGCTACGACCTCGGCATTCGAAATCTTGGGCCCCGTCATGGTCGGCCCCAGCTCATCGCACACCGCCGGCGCCCTGCGCTGCGCCCAAGTTGCCGCCAGCCTGCTGGAAGGCCGCATCACCAAAGTTACCTTTGGCCTGTGGAACTCCTTCGCCCACACCTACCGCGGCCACGGCACAGACCGTGCGCTCGTCGCGGGCATACTGGGCCTCGACACCGATGACGAGAACATCAAGCAGGCCTTCGACCTCGCGCGCGAGCAGGGCCTCGAATATCACTTTGACATCAAGGGCGACGACGCCTCCATCCACCCCAACACCGTCGACATCGAAATGGTCGACGACACGGGCGCCACGGCACAGGTCCGCGGCGAGAGCCTGGGCGGCGGCAAGATGCGCATCAGCCGCATTAACGGCGTCGGCGTCGACATCTCGGGCATGTATTCCACGCTCTTCGTGGCGCACAAGGACGTCCCCGGTGTACTCGCCGCGCTCACCAACCTGCTCGCCTACGCGCACGTGAACATCGCATTCTGCCGCACCTACCGCACCGAAGTGGGCGGCCAGGCCTACTCCGTCTTTGAGACCGACGGCGCGCCCGACGACACCGTTATCCCGATGCTACGCAAGCTCGACAATGTTGATTACGCGACCTTTATCGAGCTCCCCGGTTCTGCCTCGTCGCTCTCCCCCGGCGTCTCGGCCAAGGAAATCTTCGACGACGGCGAGCAGCTGCTCGATGCGTGTGAGGAACAGGGGCTCAGCATCGGCGCCGTCATGGCCGTTCGCGAGGCGCGTCTGACCGGCGAGGCCCACGCCGTCGCCGCCATGCGCCGCGTGCTCGACGTCATGCGCGAGGAGACCACGGCCCCACTCGCAAATCCGCTGCGCTCACTCGGCGGGCTTATCGGCGGCGAGGCTAAACTCGTCGATGCCACAGGCCGCAACGATTTGAGTGAAAGCCTGATGGGCGTCGTCCAGACCGACGCCGTGGCCCGCGCGATGGCCGTGCTCGAGCGCTCCGCCACGATGGGCGTAATCGTCGCAGCTCCGACGGCAGGATCCGCAGGTGTTGTGCCCGGCTGCGTGCTTGCGCTCGCCGATCACCTTCAGCTCGACGACGAGCAGGTCATGGACGCGCTCTACTGCGCAGCCGCCATCGGCCTCAACCTCACCACGAGCGCCTGCGTCGCCGGCGCCGAGGGCGGATGCCAGGCCGAGGTGGGAAGCGCCGCCGCCATGGCGGCCGCCGCGCTGGTGCAGATGCTCGGCGGCACGCCCGAGCAGGCGCTCGACGCCAGTTCCATCGCGCTGAGTAACCTGCTGGGCCTCGTTTGCGACCCCGTCGGTGGCCTCGTGGAGGTGCCCTGCCAAAACCGCAACGCCATCGGCGTAGCAGCGGCCTTTAGCTCGGCACAACTCGCTCTCGCAGGCATTAAGAGCTTGGTGCCGTTTGACCAGATGGCACATGTCATGCTCTCGGTGGGCCACGCGTTGCCGGCCACGCTGCGCGAGACGGCAAAGGGCGGCATCGCGCAGGCTCCGGCCGCACTTTCGGCCTGTGCAAAATGCGGTGTGTGTGGATAGCGGCAAAGAACGACTCAAAGGTGGGACAAATGTCCCACCTCTTTTGAATGCCACCGTTTCCGTACCACAAACAGCAGGGCAATCGCTATAATGCAAGCCCAGTAAAAACACGATGAACCGCAAGGCGAAAATCGAAAGATATGCATACGATGTCGCAAAACGATCGAACTCAACTGATTCCCGATCCGCAGCAGCCGAGCAGGCACACCGGCGGCGTTCAGTCGCCGCGTCCTATCGCGCCGGGCCACGGTCAGCAGCGTAGTGCAGCAAACGCTTCCCAACGCCCGAACCAACAGCGACAGCAGCGCCAGGCAAACGGCAATGCGCCCAAGCAGCCCCCCACGCACGCTCGAGACGATCGCGGCCCCGTGCGCAAGTCCGCCGGCAACAATAAATCGGGCAAAAAGACGACGCTCTTTGTCGTCCTTGGTCTAATCGTCATTGTCTATATCGTAGGCGTCGTAGCGTTTTCGCAGCTAGCATACCCCAACACCACCATTGCCGGCGTCGACGTCTCGTTCTCCAACGCTTCGTCTGCCGCCACCAAGGTCAACTCGGCATGGAAGCACTATAAGCTCACCGTGACAGGCGATGACTTTAGCTGGACCTATCAGCCCGAGTCCGATGAGCCCATCGTCGACGGCGAAGCTGCCGCAAAAGAAATCATCAGCCACAACGAAGCCTTTATTTGGCCGGTCCGCCTTGTGGAATCCTTAAGCGGCAAGACCAAAACAACCGCTACCTCCAACGAAGTCGATCTTGATCAAGACGTCGACCTGTCCATGCTCTCCGACGCCTTTGACCAAAAGAAGTTTGAGGAGGACCTGGGCGCCGCTATCGACGAGTTTAACGAGGGCCGTTCGGGCACGTTCGAGGCCAATAGCTCCTATGACGAGCAGGCCGGCAAGTTTACCGTCGAGAAGGCGCGCTCCAACGAGAAAATCAACCGCGAGCATGTCATTAAGTATGCCGAGCTCGAGCTTGCCTCGCTGGCCGAGTCCGTAGATCTTTCCAAGCTCGGCAACGATGCCTATGAGCCGCTCAATGGAACGCTGACCGATGATCAGATTCAGGCCGCATGCGATGCCGCCAACAACTTCCTGGGCGTCAACGTGACCCTCAAGCTCAACGGCGAGGATGCCGGCAAGGTTGATGGCAGCTCCGTATTGCAGTGGATCAGCTTTGCCGATCCCGCCAACCCAACGCTCGATACGTCGCAGATCAGCAACTGGGCAGCCGAACTCGCCAACGGCTTTAATACCGTGGGCTCCACTCGCTGGTGGACGCGCGCCGATGGCAAGCAGTGCGCCGTCGAAGGCGGCGACTTTGGTTGGTCCATCGACAGCAGCTCGCTCGCCAAGCAGGTCGAGGACGCCATTAACAACAAGCAGACCGGCGAAATCGAGATCAAGTACTCCCAGAAGGCCGACACCTTTACCGCAAAGGGAGAGCCCGACTGGAAGGCGTATATCGACGTCGACTTGTCCGAACAGCACGCGCGCTACTATGACGAGAGCGGAAATATCGTTTGGGAGGCCAACTTTATCTCGGGCAAGCCGGGCGAGGACGCCACGCCCGAGGGCGTCTGGCAGATCAACAGCAACGACGGCGGCAGCACCCTGATCGGAGCCAAGGACCCCGAGACCGGCAAGCCCAAATACGAGAGTCCGGTGAGCTACTGGATGCCGTTTGAGGGCAACATGATCGGCTTCCATGATGCCACCTGGCAAAACGACAAGAGCTTCGATAACGCCGAGTCGTACAAATGGTGCGGCAGCCACGGCTGCATCAACCTGCGCCTGGCAGACGCCAAGGCACTTCACGACTGCATCAAAGTCGGCCTATGCGTGGTTGTCCACTCGTAGTGCAACGCGCGCATTCCTACAACGTGGAACCGCTGCGACCAATCTAACAGTTCCGAAAGAAACCGTTCTATGCGCCCACCCCAACCGGTGGGCGCATATACTTATCGAGGTACTTTCTATAAAGGAGACGCTATGCCGAATGTCCCCACGACCACCCCGGGCCCGGATGATACCGAGCACACGCTCGAAGATGTCACCGAAACGATTCCTCTGATTACAAACGTACATGGCGATAAGCAGAGCGGACGCGCGAACGATGCGACCGAGATTTCCGATGAAGAGGCATATGCCAAGCTCAAGGCAAAACGTGCCGAACGTCGACGCAAAAAGCTCATCCGACGCGGCATTGCGGCCGGCGTCGTGGCCGCCATTGTGCTCATCGCCGTTGTCGTGACCTTAGCCATCAACGCACGGCCCGCAGGCAACAACGGGCCGGTGACCGACATGGTGACCGAGGGCACGTTTACCAGAACGGTCGAGGCGAAAGGCCAGCTCAAACCCATTTCGTCCTCAGTGGTCTCCCCTTCTGTCGACGGCACGGTCGATTCTATCAACGTGCAGGCAGGCCAATCCGTCAACGAGGGCGACGTGCTTATGACCATTAAAAACGACGAGCTCGATCGCAACGTTGCCGAGGCGCAGCGTGCAGTTGCTGCCGCTCAAGAAGACCTCGCCAACGCGCAGAAAGCCGCAGCTGCTGCGCAGGCCACCCCAACGACGGACGTCGAGGGAGCTTCCGCAGCGGCTGGCGTCTCCGCCGCATCAGTGGACACGAACGCCGTATCGGCCGCGCAGCGCAGCCTCGCATCAGCCCAGGCAAACCTCGACCAGGCGAACGCCAAGGCCTCCAGTCGCACGGTCACGGCCCCGAGCTCGGGTAACATCGTGGAGCTCAATGCCAAAGTGGGCGCCACGGTTACAGGCGGCATGATCATGGGCGAAAGCGATACGAGCGGCGGCAAGCAGTGCATGCAGATCGCCGACCTATCTAAGATGAAGGTGACCGTGCAGGTGGGCGAAAAGGACATCGCCAAGATCGCCGTTGGGCAGAGCGCCAACGTCACGTATCCCGCGTTTCCCGATATCGTGAGCCAGGGCACCGTCACGGCTATCGCGTCGGTGGCAAACTCCGACGCCGCCAACGGTGGCGGCGGCAGCGTGACCTTTAACGTCGATATTCTCATCGAGGCGCCCGACGCGCGCCTGAAGCCGGGCATGACGGCCGAGGTCTCGGTGGTGACCGAGCAGCTCGACGACGTGGTGATGGTGCCGACGATGGCGCTCATGACCGAAGACGGCGGACACTATTACGTCAACGTCGCAACCGATGACGAGGGCAAGCAAAACCATCGCGTGAAGGTGACCGTCGTGACGCAAAACGACAACGAAGCCGTAGTCGGCAAGACACAGGTTAAGCGCGACGACCAGGGCAACGAGATCAACCCCAACGTTCCGGTTACCAAGCTGCGCGATGGCGACACCCTCGTCATGGACACCGGAGCGGACGCAACGGCTGACGGCGGCTACGGTGCGGATTCGGGCAGTATGTCTGCCGACGAGGGCATGTAATGCGTCCCGTTATCGACATCCGCAACGTGCACCGCATCTTTGAGAGCGTGGCGGGGTGCGCCCACATCCTGCACAACGTGAGCCTGGCGGTAAATCCCGGCGAATTCGTCGCTATCACCGGCCCCTCGGGCTCGGGCAAGTCGACGCTCATGAACATCCTAGGCTGTCTGGATAAGCCGACGGCGGGCGACTACTACCTGCAAGGGCTCAACGTGGCCGAGCTCGATGATGAGGAGCTCACCGAAGTTCGCGCCCTGAGCATTGGCTTTGTCTTTCAGAGCTTCAACCTGCTGCCGCGCCTGTCGGTTATCGAAAATGTGATGCTGCCGCTGGCCTACACCAATGTGCCCCGTAGCCAGCGCGAAATGCGCGCCGTGCACGCGCTGCAGGCTGTCACGCTGCCCGTCGACCACTGGGACCACCGCATATCCGAGCTCTCGGGCGGCCAGATGCAGCGCGTCGCAATCGCGCGCGCCCTCGTCAATGACCCGCCCATCATTCTGGCCGACGAGCCGACGGGAAACCTGGACTCCGCTACCGGAGCGCTTGTGATGGAAACCTTCCATAAGCTCCAGAAGCGCGGCAAAACCATCGTGCTTATCACACACGACCCCGGCATCGCCGCCGAGGCCGACCGTGCCGTGACCATCCGCGACGGTCGCATTCACGATGGCGCGTATATTCCACATGCACCGCGGACCCTGCGCAGCGCCGTGGATAGCCTGCCCAGGATTTCCGCCTCCGCCAACCCGCCGAAAGGAGAGATGGCATGAGCGCCCGCGATCTCATCCAGGAAGCCCTTCACTCGCTCGAAGCCAACAAGGGGCGCAGCCTGCTCACCATCCTGGGCATTGTCATCGGCATCGCCTCGGTTATCGCCATGACTTCGCTCATCGGCGGCATCCAAAACAGCCTGGTCAACAGTCTGGGCCTCAATGCGGCACGCATGGTGCAAATCTATTCGTCGCAAGAACTCACCGAGTCCGACATCGAGAAGCTTCAAAAACTGGTGCCGCAGATAGAGCAGATCGGCATTGTCGACAGCGCGTATACCGAGTACAAGACCGGCGATAAAAGCTATACCGTCATGGCACAGGGTGTCGATAGCGACATGCTCGACGCCGTGGGGGCCGGAAAGCTCGTTGCGGCGCGTACCTATTCCCAGGCCGAGTCTCAATCAGGCTCGCGCGTGGCGCTCATCAGCCGCGGCGGCGCCGATCAGCTTTACGGCAACGAACAGGATGCGCTGGGGAAAACCATCAAGGTGTCCAACGGCGAGGTGCAGATTGTAGGTGTGATTGATGGCGGCAACGACTCCATGGGCTCGCTCACGCTGTATATGCCGCGCGAAACCATCTCAGGCCTGTTTGGCGACGAAAATCCTTCATTCCCCAGCGTGACGGCTCTTGCCGCCGAGGGCACAGACATGGATGAGCTCTGCAAAACCATCGAGTCCAAGGTGCGCGCGATGAAGGGCATCGAGGAGGAGGAGGAGTACGACAGTGTATCGGCGACCTCCATGAAAAGCGCCATCGATGCACTCAACTCCTTTATGGGCGCGTTCTCGCTCATCATGGGCGCTGTCGCCAGCATCTCGCTGCTTGTCGGCGGTATCGGCATTATGAATATGATGCTCACCAACGTGACTGAGCGCATCCGTGAGATCGGCATTCGCCGTGCCCTGGGCGCAAGTCGTCGCGATATCACCGCGCAGTTTTTGGCCGAGTCCTCGGCGCTGTGCGTCACCGGCGGACTGTTGGGTGTCCTGATTGGCTATCTGCTGGCATGGGGACTCACGTTCTTTGCCGCAAGCTCGGGCATCATGAGCGAGTTTGGAGCTACCGGGACGATCACGCCAAGCTTCTCCATTACAACAGTATTGATCGCGTTTGCCGTATCGGTCGGCATCGGCGTAATCTTTGGATTCTACCCCGCTCGCCGTGCAGCAAAGCTCGACCCGGTGGAATGCCTACGCTACCAGTAAGCCACCACCAACAAGTTGCGGTGAATTAGGGACTGAATATGCTATTTAGCAGCAAAAACAGACGCTATTTCACCGCAACTTATTGAAGGGCTGCTTGCGCCAGTTCCGTGCGTCGTCCTCGAGCGATTGGCGGATGACAGGCTTGTACGGGTCGAGCTTGCTCGGGGCGCTCCTCCTCGCAGGCGGGAGGGCACGCATGTGCGGCGAGCGCCTAGCGCGCGAACTCCCGTAAGAGCGCGTCTTCCACTTCCCTAAGCGAAAGGGCCCCGCCTCCCTCGGCGGGACGGGCGACCACGATACAGCGCGCTCCCACGTCGCGCGCGGAGGCGATCTTCTCGGCCGTGCCGCCTACGGTTCCCGAGTCCTTGGTCACAAGCCACTGGGCGCCCACCTGCCGAAGCATCGCCTCGTTGAGCTCGCGGGTGAAGGGCCCCTGCATGCCGATGACGTGCGACGGCGAAAACCCCGCGTCGATGCACTTCGTTATAGCACCGGGCAGCGGGAGCACACGCACGAAGAAGCGCTCCGCGAAATCGGCGACGCGCGTGTAGGGAGCAAGCTCCTTGCTCCCCGTCGTGAGAAGCGCGCGACCCGGGTTCTCGGAGAGAAAGCGCGCCGCGCAGGCGATCGACGCGACCGACACGACGCCTTTGGGCAGCACCTCGACCGGGCGCGCAAGGCGCAGGCATCGTGCACCCACGGCGAGCGAAGCGGCCCGGATGTTGCCGCTTGCGAGCGTAGCGAAGGGGTGCGTGGCGTCGACGACGATGCACGCGCCGGAAAGCTCACGCTCCATGTCGGCCTCGTCGAGCCTGCCCGCATGCACCTCGATGCCCGGAAGCTCGCCCAAAAGCTCGCCTCCGTACTCGGTTGCCGCGTAGGCACGGGCGGGGATTCCCGCCCCGCTCGCCCATTCGCACAGGAGGCGGCCCTCGGTGGTGCCGGCGAAGATGCGCAGCGCCGGCGCGGATGCGGGGGCCGTCACTTCGGGCCGCCTGGGCGCGTGATCTGGTAGAGCAGCGCGTTCATAATGGCGGCCGCCACGGTCGAGCCGCCCTTGCGACCCCTCGCGACGATGGCCGGCACGCGTCGCGCGAGTAGCTCCTCTTTCGCCTCGACCACGTTCACAAACCCAACCGGCACCCCAACGACGAGCGCGGGCGCGATCTTCCCCGCGTCCATGAGCTCGGCGAGGCGCAGAAGTGCTGTGGGAGCGTTGCCGACGGCCACGATGAGCGGACCCTCGATGCCGCAAGCTTTGTCCATGCTCGCAACGGCGCGAGTCGTGCCCGCGGCGCGCGCCGTTGCGGCGACATCCGGGTCGGCCATAAAGCACACGGCCTGGCAGCCGATCTTCGCGAGCGCGGGCTTGCTTATGCCTGCGAGCGCCATGTTCGTGTCGGTGAGCACCGTGGCCCCTGCGCGCAGTGCGTCGAGCGCACAGTGCGCGGCGTCATGGGTGAACACGAGGGAATCGGCGTACGAGAAGTCGGCAGTGGTGTGGATGACGCGCTTCACGACGGGCTCTTCGAGCGGCGGGAACGTGCGGCCGCCGAGCTCTTCGGTGATGATTTCAAAGCTGCGCCGCTCGATGTCGCCGGGCGCCATCTCCTTGGAATCCATCTAGTACTCCACTCCTTCCCTTGCACATATCCCCTGCTCGTAGGGGTGTTTCTCGCACCGCATCTCGGTTATGTAGTCGGCCTTCTCCACGATCTTGCGGGAAGGCGCGCGCCCGGTGAGCGCTACTTCGACGCCGCGCGCGGACATATCGAGCGCGCGGTCCACGAGCGCCTCGTCGACAAGCCCCTTCGAAAGCGCGTCGAGCGCCTCGTCGAGCACGAGCAGCCCCTCCTGCGCGCCCTCGAGCTCGGCGAGCGCGGAAGCGAGGTTCCCATCGTGCAACTCGCGCGTCGCGGCAAGTTCTTCCGACGTCATGGACCAGGTAAACTTGTCCGACGCCTTCCCCGCGAACACGGGCACGCCGAAATGCTCGGCGAGCAGGCGCGCCTCCCCGCTTTCGCCGTCTTTCAGGAACTGCACAACGACGACGCGGCGGCCTGCGGCGAGCATGCGAAGGGCGAGCCCCATCGCCGCCGTGGTCTTGCCTTTGCCGTCGCCATGATACACGTGGATCATACGCCCTCCTCGATAATGCGGTAGACATACTCCATGTCGAGCGCCCCGCGCACGGAGTCGGCCAGGCGGTCGAACTCGCGCGCACGGTGATCGGCCGCGGACACCGCGCCCTCAGCACCCACGACGCTCTCGGGCAGGCCGCGCATGCGCGCGAGCGAGCGCGCGAGGGCGAGTGCCACCCCCGGTTCGTCGAACAGGCCGTGGAGATAGGTTCCGAACACGTTTCCGCAGGCCGCGCCTTCTGGTTTGCCGCCAATCGTGCCCGCAGGGGCGCAGGAGACGGTCGTATCGCCGTCGTGAATCTCGTACCCGCGCGCCGTCATGCCGTTCCACACCGAGAACGCGCCTTGGGCGCCCGTGATGCGCAGCTCCGACTGGGCGAGGCGCTTTTCCTCCTTGAACACCGTATTTGCAGGGATGAGCCCGAGCCCGCGCGCGGTGCCAGCGCCTTCCCTGCCGTGCGGGTCGGAAAGCTCGTCTCCCAAAAGCTGGTAGCCTCCGCATATGCCGAGCACCGGCGTGCCCGCGCCCGAAAGCGCGCGTACACAGGCTCCGATGCCGCTAGCCGCAAGCCAGCGCGCGTCGTCGAGCGTGGACTTCGAGCCGGGAAGCACCACCAGGTCGGGTCGGCCCAGATCGGTCGTCGAGGAAACGTAGCGCACGCCCACGCCGGGCACGCGCGAAAGCGGGTCGAAGTCGGTGAAGTTCGACAGATGCGGAAGGCGCACGACGGCGACGTCGATGACGCCGCACGCCTCGCGGGCAGATAGGCGCGGAGCAAGCGAGTCCTCGTCGTCCAGGTCGAGCGTAAGATACGGCACGACCCCCACGACGGGAACCCCGCACATCTTCTCGAGCGGGGCCAAACCCGGGCGCAGGATTTCCACATCGCCGCGGAACTTGTTCACCACAAGCCCCCGCAAAAGCGCGCGGTCCTCGGGCGCAAGGAGCGCGACCGTGCCGTAGAGCTGGGCAAACACCCCGCCTGGGTCGATGTCGCCCGCGAGCAGCACGGGAGAGGACACGGCGCGTGCGAACCCCATGTTGACGATGTCGTTTTCGGCAAGGTTGATTTCGACGGGGCTGCCGGCGCCCTCGATGACGATGACGTCGTTTTCCTCCGCAAGCGAATCGAACGCCTCCAAAATCTGCGGCGTGAGCGCCTTCTTTCGCGCGAAGTAGTCCCTCGCAGCGAAGGCTCCCTGCGCCTTGCCGGCCACGATGAGCTGGCTTCGGTGGTCGCTTTCGGGCTTGAGCAGGATGGGGTTCATGCGCACGTCGGGCGCGATGCCGCACGCCTCGGCCTGCATGATCTGGGCGCGCCCCATCTCGAGCCCATCGGCCGTGACACCGCTGTTGAGCGCCATGTTCTGGCTCTTGAAGGGAGCCACGCGCAGGCCGTCCTGCGAAAGCACGCGGCACAGTCCCGCCGCAAGCAGGCTCTTCCCCGCGTTCGACATGGTGCCCTGGATCATGATGGGCTTCGCCCTACCCACGGGTATCGACCTCCTTCTCCGAGCCTCGGCCATCCGCGCCCGCCATAGCGCCGCTGCAAGAAGCGCCGCCCCGTTCGTCGGGTTCGCCTTCGCCCGAAGCGCCTTCCGCCCGAAGCACGCGACTGAACGCCATCACAAGCCGGGCGTTCTCCTTGCGCGTGCGCACCGCGACGCGGCACCAGAAACGGGACAGTACCGAAAACGAGTCGCACGTGCGGACCAAAACCCCCTGTTTATACAGGCGCTCGGGGATGTCTTTCGCCGGCGTGCGGACTAAAAGGAAGTTCGCATCCGACGGCACGACGGAAAGCCCGAGCGAGGAGAGCTCGTGGGAAAGCCACGCTCGCTCGCCCGCCAGTACATCGCGCGTGCGCGAGACGTATTCGACGTCATCCAGGGCGGCGATGCCCGCGGCCTCGGCGACCGAGGAGACGGGCCATGCCTGCCCCGCCCGGCGAATCCCCTCGATGAGTTGGGCGTTTCCGCTGATCAGATATCCCAACCGCAACCCCGCCATTCCGTAGAGCTTGGTGAACGCGGAGAGCACGGCCACATGGCGCGAACACGCGGCGCGTGCGGCCACGCTCCTTTCGCGGGCGTCGGGCGCAAATCCGAGGAAGCACTCGTCCACGACGAGCAACGCGCCCGCCTGCTCGCAGCGGCAAGCCGCGGCATCGATCACGCGGGGGTCGACGAGGCGCCCCGTCGGGTTGTTCGGATTGCAGAGGTACGCCACGTCTCCCGGCCCCTCGATCGCGCGGGCGAAGGAGGCGGGCACGTCGAAGTCGTCCGCTTCGGAGAGCGGAAACTCCTGCACGCATGCGCCGTAGTACGATGCCGCCTCCGCATAGTCAGAGAACGTCGGCGCGCACACGACGATGCGTTTCGGGCGCACCGCCGCGGCTAGCCGCCAGATGATGTCGGACGCGCCCGCGCCGCAGACGATAGTATCTTCGGGAATGCCCTGGGCGCGCGCTAGGGCGCGAACGAGGGCGAGACTTTCCCTATCGGGGTAGGCGTCGATTCGAGAAAGCGCCTTGCAAGCTGCGGCGACGGCGCGCGGCGAGGGGCCTGCCGGATTCACGTTCACCGAGAAGTCGATGAGGTCCGAGGCGCCCCCTTCGCAAGCGATGCCGAGCGATTGCGAGCTGCCCCCATGCGTACGGGCGCGCAGGATTCCCCCGGCAGCCCGGGGCGCGGCGTGGTCTTCCCTCATGCCATCACCCCCACGGCAAGCACGACCGCCACGCGCGCGGCGCCGAAGACGACGAGCGCGCATACGGACGCGGCGAGCATGAGCCTTGTCGCCCGGGCGATGTCGCCCCACTCGATTTCACGGGACGCGTCGCCTATCGTCGGTTTCTCAACGAGCTTGCCGAAATACACCGCGGGTCCTGCCAGGCGCAGCCCAAGCGCGCCCGCACACGCTGACTCGGTCTGCGCCGAGTTGGGGCTCGCATGGCGACGCCTGTCGCGGCGCCAGATGCGCGCCGCCCCGCGCGCGTCGAGCCCGACAATCGGGCACACGGCGATCATGAGCAGGGCCGATAAGCGCGAGGGAATCCAGTTCACCGCATCGTCGAGGCGCGCCGAGGCGCAGCCGAAGTCGATGTAGTGCTCGTTTTTGTAGCCCACCATGCTGTCGAGCGTGTTCACAGCCTTGTACGCCATGCCCAAGGGCGCACCCCCGATCATAAGGTAGAAAAGCGGCGCGATGACGCCGTCGCTCGCGTTCTCCGCCACCGTTTCCACGGCGGCGCGCGCGACGCCCTGCTCGTCGAGAACAGACGTGTCGCGTCCCACGATGAGCCCGACGGCTTCGCGCGCCGCGACAAGGCCGCCCTTCGAGAACGCGCGGGCCACGGCCAGGCTCTGGCGGCGCAGCTCGCATGCAGCGAGAATCTGATAGCTCGCCCATGCCTCGGCCACGAAGCGCAAGCCGGGGTGAACCATGCCGCAAAGATGCAGGATTCCCCAGGTCAAAAGCCCACACGTAAGCGGAAGCGCCACGGCGAGCACAAGCCCTGCGGCGCGAGTGCCCGCGGACGTTTGCGGGAATGCGCGCCGCAGGCGGCCTTCGGCCCACGTGATCGCGCGCCCCATAGCGACGACGGGATGGGGAAGCCAGCGCGGGTCGCCGAAGGCAAGGTCGGCCGCGAACCCGGCGGCGACGGCAAGAATGGTCATCACCGGGCATCGCCCCCCGAAGCGGGGCGAACGTCGAGAAGGCAGCGCCCATCCCAGGTGGCGGCCCATGCGCCGCCCGGCTCGGTATGCACGTCGAAGTATCCCATTTTCGGGACAGCTAGCTCGGAGAGCAGCGCTTTCACGGTACCCGCGTGAACGACGAAGACGGCGCGCCCACTCCCCTGGGCACACCCCGATTCGCACGCCTCCCGAAACGCCGCGACGACGCGGCGGGTGAAATCGCTCTTGCCCTCGCCATGCGGGCAGCGCGTCTCGCACCAGGAGTCTACCCAGGCGCGGTAGCGCGCATCCTCTTTAAGCTCAGCGGCGCTTCGCCCCTCGAAGTCGCCGAAATCCATCTCGCGCAGACCGGGGCACGCCATAAGCTCCGCGTTCGGGAAGAGGATGCGCGCCGTCTGGTCGGTGCGAGCCATGCCGCTCGTGATAACACGGTACACGTCACGATCGCACGCGAGGTTGCGCAAAGCGCGCTCGCCCGCGCTCGACAAGGGCTCGTCAGTGCCCGCCCCGCTGTAGCGATGGTCTTCCGTGCCCGCCGTGGCACCATGGCGCACGAAGACGACTTCCAAAGGCGCGACCGCGCCCTGCGTCCCTCGAGGCGCATCGGCAAGGTTTCCTTTGATGACCTGGGGAATCCCGCACGTCATGCGCACGACGACGTCGGCGTGCGCAGCGAGCGCGCATCCCAGGCGCCCCGCACGCTCGCGCCATTGGGCGTCTTCCGCACGCATGGGGACGACCCCCGAGCCCACCAAGGACAGAATCACTGCGTCGAAGCCGATCAGCCGCTCGAGCGCCCGGTCAGCGTCGAGCGCGCGTACGAGTTCCTCAGCACGGTACGCGACGCGGCCGGCAAAAGCCGCGGGCACGCCGCCCTCCGCAAGCTGCGCCGCGTCGACGAAATCGTCCGCCGCGAACCCGAGCCTTTCGCACACGAAGGTCCTCTTCCCCGAATGCGCGCCACCTACCACGAGCATCATAGGAGCATGCCCCCCGCCACCAACATGGCAAGCATCGCGAGCTCGGCCCATTGCAGAAACCATCCAGCCAAATCCCCCGTCACCCCGCCGAAGCGGGACAAGGCAACATGGCGGTACCACGCGAGCGCCAAAAGCCCCGCCACCGCCATAAGGGCGCCGACGGCCTGAGCGCACGCGACCATCCCTGCAGCCGAAGCCGCAGCAAAAGCGCAAAGCGGCACGACGATCGCCGCGCGCTTCTTCTCAGGCGAGAGCCCCGCGGCCATGCCGTCCGCCCGCGCGGCAGGCCAGCATTCAACGGCGAGCCCCGAAAGCGCGCGGGAGAACACGAGCGAGCACAGAAGCGCGAGGAACGTCCCCGCCGTAAGCGGCAGCGCGGTGAACAGGGAAAACTGCAGAATAAGGTACACAACAACACCGATGACCCCGAAGGCGCCCGCCCGCGGGTCGTGCATGATCTCTAGCTTTCGCTCGCGCGGGGCCCAACTTGCAAGCGCATCGGAGGTGTCGCAGAGCCCGTCTAGGTGGATGCCTCCCGTCACCGCCACAGGCAGCGCCACGAGCACGGCCGCGACGATGGTCGCAGGCACGCCGAGCAGGTTCGCCACGTACCCCCACGACGTCATGAGTAAGCCTTCCGCAAGGCCCACCAGGGGAAACGCGGCAAGCGCATGGGTTGACCCGAAATCGGTCCAAGCCGATTTCGGGACGGGGATGCGCGAGAACGTTCCGAACGCCGCGCCGATTGCCTCTGCTATCTTCACCTTGTAGGTCCTTCGCCTTTCATCCACACGGGAATCCCGCATACCACTTCGACTGCGCGGTCGGCCAGCGCCGCCACGCCCGCGTTCACGCGCGCGAGCGCGCGCCTCCATGCCTCGGTCCCCTCATCGTAGCGCATCCCATCGGCGAACACGTCGACGGTGACCACCACCGTATACGCAGCGGCCTGAGCGAGCCGTTCGATGTCTCCGAGCACCTCGCGCGCCGCAGCGTCGGGGTCACGTGGGGACAAGCCACCTTCCGCGAAGAGCTCGTTCGCAACCAGGTTGCCCACGTCCTCCAAAAGAAGCGTGCAGCCGCGCGGAAGCCTGGGCACTGCGGCGCCCACGTCACGCGTGCGCTCGAGGGTGGAAAATCCCTTGCCCTCGCGCAGCGCCCGATGGCGCGCGATACGGCGGGCGCCCTCTTCCCCAAAGGGCTCCATCGTTGCCAGGTACACGCGGGGGCCGTCGTGCCCGAGGCACAGGGACTCGGCGTAGGCGCTCTTGCCGCTCCCGGCGGCGCCGATAACGAGCGTCACCGTCATTTCCCGGCCTCGAAATGCTCGTAAGCAGCCATGCCAGTCGACGCGAACGTCTTCCCATCCCGGTACACGCGCAGCGCCGAATCCAGAAGGGGCAGATACGCCATGGCGCCCGCGCCCTCGCCCAAGTGCATGCCTGCGTCGAGGGGTGCCTTTATGCCGAGCTCGCGAAGGAGCTCCTGGCTTGCGGGTTCGCTTGATGCATGGGTGCCCAGGAGGTAGCCCAAGGCGTTGGGGCACAGGCGCGCCGCGCACAGGGCCGCCGTGCAGGATATGACCCCGTCGAGGAGCGCCGGCGCCTTCGAGGCCGCGGCCCCCAGGTAGAAGCCGCACATCGCCGCGATGTCGAAGCCGCCCACCTTCGAGAGCACGTCGATCGGGTCGGCGGGATCGGGCGAGTTCGCGTCGATAGCGCGCTCGACCACGTCGCGCTTGCGCGCGAGCGAGGCGTCCGAGAGCCCCGCGCCGCGCCCGACGAGGCTCCGCGCGTCCGCCCGGATGAGCACTGCGGCCACCGCCGCCGAGGTGGTCGTGTTGCCGATGCCCATCTCGCCCGCGGCGAGAAGGCGCACGCCGGCGCGGGCAAGCCCGCACGCGACGGCGATTCCGACCTCGATCGCGCGCACGGCCTCATCGCGAGACATAGCGGAGCCGAGCGCGATGTTACCGCTCCCCCGCTGCACGTTCGCGCGCACCATGCGCGCGTCTTCTATGCCCCGGGCCATACCCACGTCGACGGGCACGACCTCGGCACCCGCGAACGCCGCCATGCGGCAGGCGCTCGTGGCCCCCTCGCACATGTTGCGCGCGACGGCTCGCGTCACATCTTGCCCGCTTTGCGACACGCCTTCGGCAACGACCCCGTTGTCGGAAAAGAATACCGCGAGCGCACGGGGAAACTCGGCCACATCGGCGCTCCCCTGAGCTGCGGCGATACACGCGACGGCGTCTTCAAAGTCGCCCAATCCCCCCAAGGGGTGCGCGATGGAGTCCCACGCGGCGTACGCGGCGGCGCGGGCGCACTCGTCTGCGGGCGCGATCCGGGAGAGTGCAGCTTCGAGCACGGCGCCCGACGCCGACGAGAACGCGCGCTCGACTTCCTCGCGGATGCAGGCAAGCGCGGTTTCGGTTGCTTCAGCCATGCCGTCTCCTCTCTGCGAACGACGATGCGGCAGACGCGAACGCGCGCGCAACGTCGGGGTTCGCAGGATAGTACACATGCGGGAAGCCCGCAACCAGGGACGGGGTGGTCGTCATGCACGGCCAGCCCTTGTCGCGCCGGGGCTTCTGCGCCCAGAAGTCGCCGCCCGGGCAGGTGGACTGCCAGTAGTGGAACTCGTGCGCGCGGATGCGTGTGCCGCGCGGCCCGTAGAGCCCGTCGCGTTGGGAAGTGAGCTCCACGTACCCGAAATGGGACAGCCTTCCCCCGTTCTCGCTTGCGCCGTCAAGGGCGCCCGCAACAGGCCAGCGCCGCCCCTCGCTATCGGCGATTTCGCGCTGCAGGTACAGAAACCCACCGCATTCGGCGACCGTCGGCATGCCGGATTCCACCGCATGCCGCACCGTCTCGCGCATCGGCGCGTTCTCGGAGAGCTGCTGCGCATGGAGCTCCGGATAGCCGCCTCCCAGATAGAGGGCGCTTGTCCCCCGGGGCAACTCGCTATCACACAGGGGGCTGAAAAAGGCCAGCTCACAACCCAGGTCCTCGAGCGCGCGCAGGTTCTCCTCGTAGTAGAACGAGAACGCCTCGTCACGCGCGACGGCGACGATGGGCCGCGCTCCCGCGATCGGCTCCAACCGGTAAGGTTCCTCGCGGATATCGGGTGCTGTCGCCGCTATTTCGAGCAAGCGGTCGACGTCGACGCTCTTTTCCACCAGCTCGGCCATCTTGTCGATGCGCGCGGAGAGCTGCTCGACCTCGTCGGCGGTCACAAGCCCCAGATGCCGGCTTTCGAGCGAGAACGCCTCGTCGGCGGGGATATTCCCCAAAACCGCGACGCCCGTGTGCTTCTCGATCGCAGGAGCCGCGTAGGCGCAGGCAGCGGCGCTCGTCTTGTTCAGCACGACGCCGCGCACGTTCGCACAAGGCAGGAACTCGGCGATGCCGCGGATTACGGCGGCGAGCGATAAAGACGCCCCGCGCCCGTTCACCACTAAAACGACCGGCGTTTCCGTGTCGCGCGCAACCTGGTAGCTGCTCGCATCGGCCACGCTGGGCGCCATGCCGTCGTAGAAGCCCATGACCCCCTCGAGCACCGCGACATCCGCGCCCGCAGCGCCGCGTGCGAGCAGGGCGCGCAGCGTCGGGACGTCGGTGAAGAAGCCGTCTAAGTTGCCCGAGCGCGCACCCACGACGCGGCGATGAAAGAGCGGGTCAATGTAGTCGGGGCCGCATTTGAAGGCCGCGCATGCAAGGCCGCGGCGCGCGAGCGTGCGCAGGAGCGCGCACGTTACGACCGTCTTGCCGCTCCCGCTCGAGGGCGCAGCGACCATGAAGCGCGGGATGGACGTGCTCACCGGGCGCCGCCTTCCCCACCTGCACCACGCGCGCTGACGAGGAACACGGGGTTTTGCGCCTTCATAAGATGGTGCGAGCCTACAGCCTCGGCGCGGGCGGCCGACACCTGGCACACCTCGAACCCCTTAAAGCGCGAACCCGAGAGGAGCGCGCACGCCTCGGTGAGCGTCTCAACGGTGACGCATGGCACGCACAGGCGAACCTGCGAGTTCATCTCGAGCGCCGCCTCCACGATGGAGGGAAGCTCGCCCGCGCTCCCGCCGACGAACACGGCGTCGGGGACGGGCAGTTTCGCGAGCGCTTCGGGGGCGACACCGGGGACCGCATGCACGTTGCCGCACCCGAATGCATCCGCGTTCTCTCGGATGAGCCGCACGCCGGCCGCGTTGCGCTCGACCGCCCATACCGAACCCGCTCGCGCGACGAGCGCCGCCTCGATCGACACGCTCCCCGTGCCGGCGCCGACGTCCCAGACGGTGTCGGTCGCGGTAAGGCGCAGCTTCGCGAGCGCGACGGCGCGCACCTCCTGCTTGGTCATGGGAACGTCGCCGCGGATGAAGAGCTCGTCGGGAATGCCCGAGGAAGCGTACGGCCAGCGAGAGCTCGCGGCGCGGGATGCGCTAGAGACCACAGGCGACCCGGCGCCGCCTGCGAACTCGATAAGCATCACGTTCAAGTCGTCAAACGTCTGACCTGCGATTTTACTTGCGGTCGCGCAGGTGATGCGCTCGTCGGGGTACGACAGGCGCTCGGCCACCGTCACGCGCGCGTCCCCGAAGCCCGCCTGCACAAGCTCGCACGAAAGCCGCGAGGGGTCTTCCCCGCCCGACGTGGCGAGGAAGAGCTCACCCGCGCGCTCGGCCTCAGCCACGATGTCGCACGCCACGCCGTGAGCGCTCGCGAAGCGCCAATCCTGCCATGGACGCGCGAGGCGCGCGGCGAGATACGACGCTGAGCTTATGCCGGGAATGACGTGCACGTCCACCTGCGCGTTGCCGGAGAGCGCCTCCACCAGGCGGCGCGCGCCGCTGAACAGCCCCACATCGCCCGTCATCACGACCACGGCGCGCTGCCACGACGCTGCATCGGTAAGCGCGGCGACGATGTCCGCCGTCTTCACGAGCTCGCATCTCACCACGTCGGGCGGCACGTCGATGCCGACAAGCGCGCGATGAGCGCCGATGACCACGTCGGCGATGTCGATCGCGTCGAGCGCCGCGCGCGAGAGCAAGTCGGGGTTTCCGGGCCCCGCCCCGATGATCGTTACCTTTCGCATGGAATCTCCCGATACCCGCGCGGCGTGACCATACGGCCATCTACGAGCTTCGTGTCCGCGTTGCCGACGAACACGGTGGTGAACATGTCGGCGTCGATCTCCCCCAGCTCAGAGAGCCTGCACATGCCCGACTGCTGCTCCTCGCGCCCGATGTTGCGTACCCAGCCGCAGAGCGTGTCGGGGGCCTTCCATTCGAGCATAATCTTCGCCGCGCGTGAGAGCCTGTCGGCGCGCTTTCTGCTGCGCGGGTTGTACAAACAGATGCAGAAGTCGGCGCTCGCCACGGCGGCGAGCCTGCGCTCGATGACCTCCCATGGCGTGAGCAGGTCGGAGAGCGACACGACCGCGAAGTCGTGGGCAAGCGGGGCGCCGAGCACCGCCGAACCGCTCTGAGCCGCGGTGGCCCCGGCGATAACTTCCACGTCTACATCGGGGTAGTCCTCCGCAAGCTCCAGCACGGGGCTCGCCATGCCGTACACGCCCGCGTCACCGCTGCACACGAGTGCCACGGCTTCTCCGCTCTGCGCGCGCGAAAGCGCCAGGCGGCACCGTTCGACCTCGTGCATCATCGGCGTCGCGAGATGCGCCGCGTCGGGCACGGCGGCGAGCGCGAGCTCCACGTATTTCGTGTACCCCACAACGATGTCGGCCGCCTCGAGCGCGCGCCGAGCCGCAACCGTCATGCCGTCGGGGACACCCGGGCCGATCCCCACCACGAAGAGCTTTCCCATCACCGCTCCTTAAACGAAAGTTTGATAGTTACCTTGGAAAACGCGACGGTCACGCCGCCGTGAGCGAGCTTCGGGAAGATAAGTTTGCCCCCGTCCGCGAGCGCCGCGCGCTCGCACACGTTGTCGACCCCCACCGTCGCACGCACGAAATCAGATGGCGAAACGCTGCCTTCGACCTGCGACAACTCCTCTGCGGAATACGTCGCAAGCGGGATATTGCGCGCGCGGCAGAAGGCGAGCAGACCCTCCTCGTGCGCCTTCACGTCGATCGTCGCTGCCTCGCGCACGGCCGAAGGCGAGATGCCCGCCTGCCCGCACGCGAGAAGAAACGCCTCCCCGATGGCTTCGGCGCACGCACCGCGACGGCACCCTATGCCCGCAACGATGCAGGGCACGACAAGGCGAAGCGGCTCGGGCGCAGGCGCCTGCGCCCGCACGCCCGCCGGCTTCCCTGTCTCACCGGCGGGCAAGACCTCGCCCGTTGTCTCCGCCGCGCGAACGGACGCACCTGCATTCGCGCCAGCGAACGGCGACACGACGATATCGGCCCGAGAGCGGTCGGAGGCAATGTCAACCCCCTCAGGTGACTGTCCCGAAATCGGCATGTCGGAATAGAGCGCCACGCGCCCGCCCGAAAGCAGCCGCGCCGACACTCGCTTGATGGCCTCGGGATTCGAAACGGCGAGCCCCGCACAGCGCGCCCACGTATCCACCGCCCACACGCCGCGGACGTCGGTCGCCGTGGTGATGACGGGGATGGCCCCTGCCGCGCGTGCCACAGTTTGCGCAAGCTCGTTCGCACCGCCCAAATGCCCCGACAAAAGCGGGACGGCAAAGCGCCCCGCCTCGTCGATCACCACAACCGCGGGATCGTTTGCCTTCGAGGCGACATGCGGCGCGATCGCCCGCACGGCGATGCCAGCCGCGCCCACGAACAGAAGCGCGTCCGACACTTCCCACGCGAGCGCCGTCCATGCGCGCAGGTCGGCCTTCCCCTCGCCGAACCCGCGCGAAACGGAAACGTCCCAGCCAGGGTCATCTTCACCTGTCTGCGCGCAGTCGGAAAGCGCGCGTGCGGTGCGCTCCGCCAACGCATACCCCCTCTCAGTGAACGCTATGCAGGAAATCCTCATCTAGCGCACCACCATCGTCGAGAAGTAGCTGCCCCGATCGGGCACATCGTCGAGCAAGCGGTACATGCGCTCGCCCGGAAGCCCACAGTCCTCTACGAGCTCGGCACCGTCGAAGGTGCCCTCCTCGCGAAGGATGCGCTTCGTGTCCGCAAGCGAGCGGCGCGCCTTCATAGCCACCTTCGTCCCTGGCCAGCCGATTGCGCGGCCCACCCCATACAGCACGCCTTTACTCATACGTCGCCCCCAATTCCCCGATAACTGCATCGGCGCCCGACGTGCGGAAAAGCTCACGGCGCTCCGCGTCGAACACGACCGCGGCGATGTCGCATGCGCCCGCCGCGCGGCGGCGCAACCTGTCCTCGATTGCCGCAGCGAGCGAGGCGCGCGCAGCGTCCCCCACGCCGGCGGCCTCGATTACCTCGAGCGCCGCCGTGGTCGTGACCGACGACATGATCTCGCGCACGGTCTTCGCGCCCGCGCCGGCCAAGGCCGCGTGGGCGGCCAGAATCTCCGCGCGGCAGTCGGCGGTACGCGAATGGGTGTCCATGATGCCGCCAGCGACCTTCACCAGCTTGCCGATGTGTCCCACAAGAAGGACATTGGTGAATCCCTCGCGAACGCAGCAATCAATCGCATCGCCCACAAAGTTGGAGATGAAGACCACCGGCGCACCGTTTAGATGAAAATGCCCCGAGATGAACTGCGCGCCGTAGTTGCCGGGCGTGAGCACGACTCCGCGCCGCCCCATAGCCGCATGTTGCCGGATCTCGAGCTCGATACTGTCGCGCAAGGCAGCGAGGCTGCGCGGCTCGACGATGCCCGTCGTGCCCAGGATGGAGATGCCGTCCTTTATCCCCAGGTGCGGGTTGAAGGTCTTTTCGGCAAGGGCAACACCCTCGGGTACCGAAATCGTCACAGCAATATTTCCAGAAAAGCCGTGCGCGGCGCACACCTCGCGCACCGCCGAAGTGATCATCGCGCGCGGCGTCGCGTTGATGGCGGCCGCCCCCACCGGCTGCTCGAGCCCGGGCAACGTCACGCGCCCCACGCCCACGCCGCCATCGACGGAAACTTCCGATTCGCGCGCGGGCACGTCCTTGCCGCCCGCAGCACCCGTGCCCGACCCCGCATGTTCCACGCGCGCGTACACGAGCACGCCGTCGGTCACATCGGCATCGTCGCCTGCGTCCTTTCGCACGGCGCACTGGGCGCACCCCTCGCCGATGTATGCGTCGACCACGTTAGCCTCGACGGGCAGCCCGCCGGGGGTGACGATCGACACGAGGCCGACGGGCTTTCGTGACAAGAGCATCTCGCAGGCTGCCTTCGCCGCGAGCGCGGCGCAGCTCCCCGTGGTGTAGCCGCAGCGCAGGCGGGTCGTCCCGGTATATATGTAATGCTCGAAGGCCACGCTAGCTGCTCGCCTTCCGATACCCCGTGGCAAACGAAGGGTCGTAAAGCTTGCTGCGCTCGTACGACTCCGCTTGCGCGCCGTTGTGCGCAAGCCCGCCGCGAGCTCCGAGCACGCGGCCCACCACCACGAGCGCCGTGCGGTCGATGCCCTCTCGCGCGCCCGCATCGGCGAGCGTGCCCACTGTGCATCGCACCACGCGCTCCTCAGGCCAGGTCGCCTTGTACACGAGCGCCGCCGGCTCGTCGGAGCTGCGGCCCGCGGCCAAAAGCTCGGCGGAAAGCTCGGCGAGCATACCCGAGCTCAGGAAGATGACCATAGTCGAGCCACTTTCCGCCATGGTGCGCATGCCCTCGCCCGCGGGCATGGGGGTACGTCCGGAAAGCCGCGTGATCACGACCGACTGGCTGATTCCCGGCAGCGTGTATTCCTGGCGAAGCGCCGCCGCGGCACCGCAAAAGCTCGACACGCCGGGCACCACCTCGTAGTCCACGCCGCGCGCGTCGAGCGCGTCCATCTGCTCCTGGATGGCGCCGTACAGGCACGGGTCACCCGTGTGCAGGCGCACCACTTCCTCGCCCCGCGCATCTGCCGGGCACATCACGTCGAGCACTTCCTCCAAGGTCATGTGCGCGCTGTCGTAGACGATGCAGGATTCCTTGCACTCAGCGAGCAGCTCAGGGTTCACAAGGCTTCCCGCCCAAACGACCACGTCGGCTGCGCGCAGAAGGCGCGCCCCGCGCAGCGTGATAAGGTCGGCGGCGCCCGAGCCTGCGCCAACGATATGAATCATCCGAGCCTTCCCTTCCCGTTTCTCATCGCAACCGTTTACGCCGCCATTCGCGCAGCGGGCAAAACACGGCGCCTGCGGCGGCAATCGGCGCAAATACGCAGGCAGGAGGCGCAATGCCGCCCGCCCTGGCTTTGACACGTTCACAAGTGCCCACTATCATAGTAAAAGATTCGGCAACGAGCATATGACAATCGGATAAAAGGAAATGACCGGCGCGGCACCCGCACAGCCCGCGCTGGCTTGCGGAGGGAACCAGGTGGGAATCCTGGGCAAGGGACATTACTGTATAGGACGCGCGGGCGAACCGCCTCGCGCCCCAAGCCAGACTGCTTCGCCTTTTCCTCACGGCATCGCCGTGGCGTTAGCTCCTTGTGAACCCCGAGGGGTGCGCTTTTCTTTCGCTTGTGCCGACAAGCAACTGTCGCCGGGGGACCGGCAAACCGAGGAAAGGAAAAACCATGTCCGACCAGATGTCACGCCGCGGCTTCATGGGCGCCGCAGCAACCGGAGCCGTCGCGCTCGCCGGAGTCGCGCTCGCGGGCTGCTCCAACACCTCCGCGAGTTCCGAGAAATCGAGTGAAAAGGAGAAGGCCGTGAAGCCGGTCATCCTCGTCACGAGCTTCGGCACGAGCTACAACGACTCGCGCCACATCACCATCGGCGCCATCGAAGACGCTATCCGCGAGAAGTACTGGCAGGACTACGACATCCGCCGCGCCTTCACCGCGCAGATCATCATCGATAAGCTGAAGAAGCGCGACGGCATCACGATCGACAACATGACCGAGGCGCTCGACCGCTGCGTGGAAGACGGCGTGAAGGAAATCGTCGTGCAGCCGACGCATCTCATGGGTGGCCTGGAATACACCGACGTGAAAGACGAGCTCGACAAGTACGCCGACAAGTTCGACAAAATCTCGCTCGGCGACCCGCTGCTCACCTCCGACGACGACTACAAGAAGGTGGCCGCAGCCATTAAGGAGAACATGGCGTCCTTCGACGACGGCAAGACGGCGCTGTGCCTCATGGGTCACGGCACCGAAGCCGATTCCAACGCCGACTATGCCAAGATGCAGGAAGTGTTTAAGAACGAGGGCTTGACTCAGTTCTTCGTCGGCACCGTCGAGGCTGAACCGACCTGCGAGGATGTTATCGCCGCCGCGAGCGCCGCAGGCTACAAGAAGGCCGTGCTCGCGCCGTTCATGGTGGTCGCGGGCGACCACGCGAACAACGACATGGCAGACGAGACCGACCCCGACAGCTGGGCTGCGAAGTTCGTGGCCGCCGGCTTCGAAGTGACGTGCCTGCTCCAGGGTCTGGGACAGAACGTCGCGGTCGACGAAATCTACGTCTCGCACGTGGACGACGCCATCGCCAAGCTGTAAACTCGCCGCGCACGGGGGCGCCGGTCGCGTCCCCGTGCAACGGGCATGCGCCTTCCCCGACTGACGGCGCATGCCCGTTGCATTCGCATCCCGCCAGCCCACCGCACGGCGCGGGCGGTCGAAGCGATTGAAAGGAACCCCCTCCATGTTGAAGAAAACCCTCGCCTTCGCCCTGTCAGCGGCGCTTTTCGCGTTCTCGCTCGCCGGCTGCGGCGGAAATTCAATCGACAGCGCAAAGGCAAGCGATGCCGATTCCCAGGAAAAGACCGAACAGGCGGCCGATGCGCCCGAGGGCGCAAGCGCTGCCCCCATCACCGCCGACAAGGTGGCCGACGGCACCTATCCGATCACCGTAGATTCCAGCTCGAACATGTTCAGGATTGTGGACGCCCAGCTCATCGTGGAAAACGGCTCCATGCACTGCGTGATGACGCTTTCCGGCACGGGCTACGGCAAGCTCTTCATGGGCACGGGCGACGAGGCTGCCGCCGCGAGCGAGGCCGACTTCATCCCCTATGTGGAAAACGCGGAAGGCAAGTACACCTACGACGTGCCCGTTGAAGCGCTCGACGAGGACACCGCCTGCGCCGCGTGGAGTATTAGAAAAGAGCAGTGGTACGACCGCACGCTCGTGTTCGAATCCGCCGGCGTCGATCTGCGCGCCGACGAACTGAAGTAACGCCATGCGGTCGATTCTTCCCAAGGGGGAAAGCTGGAAGCGTCGCAGCATCGCGGTGCGCGCGATCGCCTGCGTTCTCGTCGCCCTGCTCGCGCTTCCCTTCGCGGGGTGCAGTGCGAGCCCGAACGCGACCGGTGGCACGGCAGGCTCTCAGGAATACACTGTGAGCGTCTCGCTCTCCGGCGGGTCAGGGCGCGCAAGCATCGCCTCACCCACCACAATTGTGAAGGATGGCGACACCTACACCGCGACCATCACCTGGTCGAGTTCGAACTACGACAAAATGACCGTCAACGGCGTGGACTACGCGCCCGTAAACGACGGCGGCAACTCCACGTTCGAGATACCCGTCACGCTCGACGAGGACATCGCCGTGTCGGCCGAGACCGTCGCCATGTCAACGCCGCACACCATCGACTACACGCTCCACTTCGATTCATCCACCATGAAGGAGAAATCGGGCGACGAAGCAAGCGGCGGCTCCCCTGCGGGAACGGCTTCAAACGCCGCGGCCGACTTCCACAACGCCGATTTGGGCTGCGGCTGGAAGCCGACGGGGACGCTTCAGCTTGAATACGCCGAGCACTTCACTGTCGACGAGTACGAAGGCGGCCTGCGGCTTATCTGCATTTCGAACGGGGAGCGCTTCCTCGTGGTGCCGCAAAATGCAAAGGTACCTGATGGGTTGAGCTCCGACATCGCGGTCATAAGGCGCCCCGCCGACAAGGTGTACCTCGTGTCGTCGGCGACGATGTGCCTGGTCGACGCGCTCGATGCGAACGACAATATCCTCATGTCGGGCACGAAGGCCGACGATTGCTCGGTCGCGGGCTTCAAAAGCGCGCTCGAAAGTGGGGCGATCGCCTACGGCGGCAAGTACAGCGCGCCCGACTACGAGCGAATATCGGCCTCGGGCTGCACGCTCGCCATCGAGAACACCATGATCAACCACACGCCCGATGTGAAGGAAAAGCTGCAGAAGCTCGGGCTCGTCGTGCTCACCGAACAGTCGTCGAGCGAGCCCGAAGCACTCGGGCGCGTCGAGTGGATAAAGCTTTTCGGCGTCCTATTTGACAAGGAAGACGAGGCCGCGCACCTGTTCAACGAGCAGAAGGCCCGCGTCGAGCAAACATCGGGGCTCGCGTCGTCAGGTAAAACCGTGGCGTATTTCTACATAAACTCGAACGGGGCCGCCGTCACGCGGCGGGCGGGCGACTACGTGGCGCAGATGATCGAGCTTGCAGGCGGCAACTACGCGCTCGATGACGCGCAGGCGGCGTCGACGTCAGGTTCGTCAGTAACGCTCGAAATGGAGCGCTTCTACGCGACGGCGAAGGATGCCGACATCATCGTCTACAACGGCACCATCGACGAATCGGTTGCCACCTTGAACGACTTCGTAGGCAAAAACGCACTATTGTCGCAGTTCAAAGCCGTGAAGAACGGCAACGTCTGGGTCACATGCGCCGACATGTACCAGCAGATGACTTCTACCGCCGACATTATCGACGAGCTGCACGGGGCGTTCACTGGCGATGGCGCGAGCGACTTCCATTATCTGAGGAAGCTTGGCTAGCGTCATGAGAAGCCGGCTTTCCATGACATACGACGAATCGGGGCGCGCCGCGCGGTGTCGCGTCGTGACGGCGCTGCTCGCTGTTGTCCTCATCGTGCTCGTCGGGGCCAACCTGTGCGTCGGAAGCGTGCTCGTGCCCGCAGACCACATCCCCGGCATCCTTTCGGGCGGCGCGGCCAATTCCATGGAAAGCCAAGTCATCTGGGAGATTCGCCTGCCGCGTGTGCTTTCAGCCGTGCTTCTCGGCGGGGCGCTTTCCCTCTCCGGGTTCCTGCTGCAGACGTTTTTCAACAATCCCATCGCCGACCCGTTCATCTTGGGCGTCTCCTCGGGCGCAAAGTTCGTCGTCGCGCTTACGATGATCGTACTTCTGGGCGCGAACCAGGCCATGTCCTCGCCGGCCATGGTGGCCGCAGCGTTTCTGGGCTCGCTTATCACCATCGGCTTCGTGCTCCTCATCGCACGGCGCATAAGTTCCATGGCCATGCTCATCGTGGCGGGCGTCATGGTGGGATACATCTGCTCGGCGGCGACGAACTTCCTCATCGCCTTCGCCGACGACCAGTCCATCGTGAACCTGCACAACTGGTCTTTGGGTAGCTTCTCGGGTTCGAGCTGGGACGACGTCGCGGCCATCGCGGTCGTGGTGATCACCGTGAGCGCATGCGTATTCGCGATATCGAAGCCCCTTTCCGCCTTCCAGCTGGGAGAAGCCTACGCAAAAAGCGTCGGCGTGAACGTCGTACGCTTCCGCGTGGTGCTCGTCCTTCTAGCGAGCATGCTCTCCGCCTGCGTGACCGCGTTCGCTGGTCCGGTGTCGTTCGTAGGCATCGCGGTTCCGCATCTCGTTAAGTCGGCGCTGAAGTCGTCGAAGCCCATCCGCGTGATTCCTGCGTGCTTCTTGGGAGGCGCCATCTTCTGCGCGGGCTGCGATTTGATCGCGCGCACGCTGTTCTCCCCCGTCGAGCTTTCCATCAGCGCCGTCACCGCCATCTTCGGCGCGCCGGTGGTTATCGCACTCATGTTGAAGAAGCGGGTGAGGTAGATGGGGAAATTCGTGCCGCAGCCCAAAATGCTCGGAGGGGACATTCCATGCTTAAACAGTCCTAAGCTCGCACGAAAGCGCCAGAAGGCACTTTCGACTCGCGCGGAACTGCGCGCGGAACGCCTCCTTCGAGCGGAGTCGAACCTCGAAACCCCGGTCGAAACGCAGGCTGACGGAGCGCCGCTTTTCCGCATAAGCGACCTGTCGGCGGGCTACGACAAGAAGGTCGTAGTCGAAGGCGTCGATCTGGAGGTTCGCGCGGGCGACGTCGTGGCGCTCATCGGGCCGAACGGCTCGGGCAAGTCGACCATCTTGAAAACCATCACGCGCCATCTGGCACCGCTTGCCGGCGCGGTCGAGCTCGACGGGCGAGAGATTTCCCGATGGAAGACGGCGGAGTTCGCAAGGAACCTTGCCGTTATGCTGACAGATCGCCCACGGACCGAGCTCCTCACCTGCCGCGATATCGTGGAGGCGGGAAGGCATCCCTACACCGGGCGAATGGGCACACTCTCGCCCGACGACCATAGTCGGGTCGATGAGGCCATGAAAACCGCACATGTGGAAGAGCTCGCCGAGCGCGACTTCATGCAGATAAGCGACGGGCAACGCCAGCGCGTCATGCTCGCACGCGCCATCGCGCAGGATCCGAGTGTGCTCGTGCTCGACGAGCCCACGTCGTATCTCGATATCCGCTACCAGATCGACCTGCTGCGAATACTTCGCCACCTTGCGAAATCGCGGAATGTGGCTGTCATCATGTCCATCCACGAACTCGAGCTCGCGCAGAAAAGCGCCGACAAGGTGATTTGCGTGAAGGACGGCCGGGTCTTCCGCGCCGGCGCACCCGAGGACATATTCACGCGCGAGACGATTGGCGAGCTCTACGGCCTTCAACATGGCACCTTCAACGAGCGCTTCGGCAGCGTGGAAATTGGGTGCCCACACGGCGATGCACACACGTTCGTCATCGCCGGCGCAGGTACGGGGTCGGCTGTGTTTCGCCAGCTCATCCGGCAGGGCAAGGCGTTCTACGCGGGCGTTCTGCACGAAGGGGACATCGACTGCGAGCTCGCGCGCGACCTGGCGACGGAATGCGTGGCCGAGCGCGCCTTCGAGCCGATCGGGGATAAAACCATAGCCCGCGCCAAAGAGCTCCTCGTCCACTGCGCGCGCCTTATCGTGTGCCCCGCCGCCTTCGGCACCATAAACGCCCGCAACGCAGAGCTCGTCGAGTTCGCACGCTCGCATGGTATCGAGGTCATGCGAGCGTGCGAAGACGCATCGGAGGATTCCATTGTGGAGTGGGTATGATGAATTGGACACCTAGTTAAGAGCGAAAGGTGTTCAAGATGACCCAAGGAAGAAAGCGATACGACAGGCAGTTCAAGGTCTCGGCGGCAAAGGTGGTCCTGTCCGGGGAAATGACGGTCAAAGGCC
>DXLW01000014.1:0-41275 GCA_019414505.1 Collinsella sp. | reverse complement strand
TGCGGTCGTTCTTCCTGCGCCTGTCCGCGCTGGGCTTGATCATCTTCGAGACGGCGCCGACCACGCAGTCGACCCCCAGGCCGGAGAGCCTCTTCTGCAGGTCGAAGCCCGTGACCCCGGATTCGTACACGCACCTGGCCCTGGGGTCCACGGAACGGACCCACTCCGCGACGGCGCCGGCGTCGTAGCCGAAGGTCGCGGCACGTACCTCCCCGGTCATGACGTCGAGGGAGACGGCCTTTATCGAGCGGGCGTGGACGTCGAGGCCGATGAAGGTGGTAGTATCGAGCATGGGAGCCCCTTCCATGAATGCGGCGTGGCCGCCACGGTTGAATTAGACACTCACCATTGTCGGCCTAATCCGCGGTCTTTCATGCAGCAGGGGCTCTCAATGTTTTTATGTCCTGCTCATATCGTCTATCTTGCAGAGGGGTGCAACAAGGCGTGAGGTAAACGCCTCGGAAGCCCGACATTTTGTCCAAGGCATTCTTTCCAGGTCGATCAACCTGGCCACGCTTATCGGCTCAGGCGCATCTACTCCGGCTATTCCCCTGATGGGTGAAACCTTCAGGAACATGCGAGCGGACCTCAAGCTCAAAGATCCCGAGCTATCTACCCTTCTGGAAAGTCGAATAACCAAAATTGCACGTCGAGATAACGAAGACCCTGCGAAGTACTCGAACATCGAGAACCTCCTTTCGTGGCTGAGTCAGCGCATCGAGGGCTCTCTAGATAGCGCCGATGAAGACAAGAGGGTTTCCGATGCAGTTCGCAAGGCCTTTCTCGAGTCCGTCGATATAAAATACAACACAGAACACTCAGACGTCCTCGATAGCTACCGCAGATTCGTTCAGGGACTTGGTATATCCCGCCAGATTCTTGCGCGCGGAGGGCAGGCTGCCTTCGATGTTGTCAACCTCTTCACCACGAACTACGACCTATTCCATGAGATGGCCCTTGAATCGAGCGACTACGCCTATGTCGACGGGTTCTCGAACGCGCTGATGCCCACATTCAGCCCGCGGGAATACCATCGCAGGCCGATTGACCTCGATGAGAGGTTCAGAGACCACTACGAACCGGTGAACCCCTTCTTCCGCCTTTACAAGATGCACGGCTCCATCAACTGGAGGGTCTATGACGGTAACGTCGTAAGGGCCCCAAAGTTTCCCGACATCGCCGACGAATACCAAGGCGACAAACAGCTTATTGCCCCGATGACTTCCAAATATGCCCTAACGCAAGGCACTCCTTATAGCGATATGTTTCGCGAGTTCGTAAACATCCTCGCCGTTCCCAACACCGTTCTTCTGACGTGCGGATTCAGCTTTGCAGACTCGCATATATCGAACCTAATCAGGCAGGCTCTTGCGAGGCCTGACTTCACTCTTCTCGCCTTCGTCGGCAACCCAGCAGAGACCGATATTGGTTCCCCCACACGGGATTTCTACGACAGAGCAGGTGGCGCGAACGCCTATTTCGTATATCCAAGCGAAAGGGATCCGAAGCCCAAGCGTCCGCTGTATTTCTCGGAATTCGCTGACTTTATCGGGCCTGAAATCACCTTCGGAGACGATGCTGCATCTGGATCTCTGGGGCTTGGTGACGGGAATGAATAACGGAGTCCCCAAGCCGGGTTGGCTGATAGGCACTATTTGCTACATGGACCAAGAGAAGATAAGGCTCCGCGCGTCGCGTTCCGACTTTTCCGATCGTATGCTCAATGGCGAGCCCAGGCATTTGAACGGGCTCAACCAGTACCTCTTCGCCTACCTCTCCATATCTACCAAGGTTATCTTCCGCGTGGTTTCCGCAGAAGAGGCCGAGAGACCGTATTCCGACCAGCCGTCGTCGAGGTTTAGTACGAGCTACATCTTCACAGCCACCCCCATTGGGGAGATTGAGAAGTCTACCTACGTTCCCGGCGTAGTAGACCTCCCTATGGTCGGTTCCAATGTCTACGCTTGCGATGAATCAATCCTCAAGAAGGTCTTTTGCGTACGGGAAGGAGTCGAGATTGGGTCTCTCGCTGGATACGATTCGGTAAGACCCACTTTTGATATCGATTCTCTGTTCTCTGGTCATCTCGCTATTCTCGGTAATACCGGCTCGGGAAAGTCCTCAACCGCGCGGCTCCTGCTTGATAGAGTAGCGTCGCTCTTAGATGCCGAGAACGCGTTCGATGCAGAGCCCCGATTCATCGTCTTCGACCTGCACGGTGATTATGACTTTCTCACGCGCGGCGGTTACGGCTGCACGAGACGAATCGATGCCGATGAGTACCACCTCGCGCCTGGAGAGTTGTCGATGGATGACTGGTCAGCTATTCTCGACCCCTCGCGACGCATCCAGAAACCTCTGCTTGAGAGGGCCGTGAGATACTCCCACCTCAACGAGGAGGGCAAGAAGAAGCTATTTGCAGCCTTCGCATATACCGCAATTCGGGACACGAGCATCGATAGCCACGCAGCGAGGAAGTTTCAGGTCTCAAAGTATTACCAGCCGATCGAGAAAGACCTTGACGCGATTCGCGGACAACGATCTGAGCCCCACTCTCGTGCTCGGATTGCTCACAATTTGCTAGCATCCTTCAATTTGGATTACGGAAACATATCGAAAGATGTCGTCGAAGGGCTTGAGTCCCTTTTGAAGGAGTTCATCGAGGATGAATACATGTCCAACGGCCTTCCCAATGTCGAGCGCATCTTGTGCAGCTACGAGGAACCCGAAAGGGAGGTCTCAATCTCTGACGTCGTCGATGCGCTTGACTTCGTGTTCGATGAAGAAGAAGTGCGGGGCAACCGTCAGATAAGGTCGTATTCAGAGGGGCTGGTTACTCAGCTTAGAAACCTTAGGGAAAGGTATTCGCATGACCTCTTCTCACTTGAGCGGGGCGAGTCAATTGCAGCCCTCTTAAACAAGTGGCGTGGCATTCTTGTGCTAGACGTCTCTCAGATAATCGACGAGTCGGGACTGAAGTTGTTCTCCCACTACGTTGCGCGTACACTCTTTCAGGCTAGTCTAGATGCGGGAAGAGGTTCCTCAACACCCGTCTATCTCATTTTTGACGAGGCGCATCGCTATATCAGGGATGCAGACCTGACAGACGACTCAGTGTTCAATCGAATTGCACGGGAGGGCCGTAAGTTTGGCATTTACCTTACCGCCATCAGCCAAATCCCCAGTGAGCTTTCCCGCGTCGTGCTCTCTCAGACGGGAACCTTCATAATCCACCGCATTCAGAACTCTTACGACCTCGATTACGTTCGCCCCAATATCCCTTCCATATCAAATGGCCAGGTCATGCGCCTTCCCGCATTCGCCCCGGGAACCGCGACCGCGCTGGGAAGCTCCATTACGGTGCCCCTTGAACTACAGATAGACGATGACTTTGCCGACGAGACGCCAACGATCCGGATGATGAAGAGCAATCGGATTCGATAAAGCTATTTGTGGCCGGCCCGGAGAATGCCCGCAACGGAGACGTTGTGGGCATTTCCCTTTGCCCGCTCGGGGCACGGGAGTCATACGTGGGTGAGTAGGATGGTAAGCCGCAGGGCAGCAAGGGCAGCCGGAGGAGCCGCAGGAGCAGGCGCCGCAGGTAGAGGCGGTGTCGAACTACTGCGAGCTTCTCAACCGGCGGGACGCGCGCTACGCCTAGCAACAAGCCAGAACAAGCACAGTAATTTTCAGCGCACCATACACGCACTCGCTGCTAAGGTTCGGCCCCAGCCACGGATCACCCGTCAAGAAGAACTCCAGCCAGTGCTGCATAAACAGTGCCTGCTCGCGCTTCCAACGGCGCAGCTTTTCCTCGCTGGCCTCTTCCCTGCTGCGCGAAGTGAACTCGTAGTGGTGCAGCTCAGCATAAGGTGTAAAGATGGTGCGGTAGCCCCCATACGCGCAGGCAAAAATCCGCATCGTTAAAACCGACGGCATACTTCTCGTCGCAGCCTTCAACCCGTTCATAAACGTCGCGACGGACCATCTGGCAGGCGCCCGTAACGGCGCTGAAGTTGCCCGGGTGCACGGCACGGGCAAGATATCCCTCGCGCTTTGCCGAAAAGTCCCAGTTGGCATGGGCAAGGGCGCCGCGCACGCCGACCACAATGCCAGCTAGCTGAACCAGATGGCCAGCAAAGTAGAGCTTGGCACCCACCAAAGCCCATTACTTGCTCAGGATGACCAGGAAGGTCAAGAGAAGTAGGAGAAGGATAATCCTATCCATCTGACTACCCCCTGCCTTGTAGAACCGCGGCCCGGAATACAGCTGGCTTCGGAGAACAAGGCAGAGGACGACACACCGCCGCGTCCAGCTAAAATTTAAACAGAAATACGTACGCATGTTCGCGTTTCGTGGTACACTGTATCTACCAGAATAAGACAGAGTGAAAGTCGCTTCGGAGGCCCCCAATGGTACGAAGCGCCGGCGTCGCGTGCCCCGACCCTGGCTTAGCCGGCGCACGCGACGCCGACTGACCGGCGGGATGCCGGTTGAAGCTACGCAATACCGGCATGTTGAAACCACTCGTCCTCCGGCGTGCGGATCATAGCATGTCGACTAAACCGAAGGGGCATACATCATGGACAATTCCAACGCAAGCCAGCAGATCGCTTTGTACGAGGACCCCGACCACGCAGTCCACCTTGACGTGCGCGTCGACGGCGATACGGTCTGGCTAACCCAGCAGCAGATGGCGACGTTGTTCGGGCGCGGAGTGCCGACTATCTCCAAGCACATTCATTCCGCAGCAAAGGAAGAGCTTGCCGGAATTCGAACTATTTCATTTTTTGAAATAGTTCGCTTAGAGGGAACAAGAACGGTCAAACGTCAGGTCGAGCACTACAACCTCGACATGATCATCTCGGTTGGCTACCGCGTGAAGTCTCAGCAGGGCGTGTACTTCCGCCGGTGGGCAAATGGCGTGCTCAAGCAGCATCTACTCCAGGGATACTCCATCAACCAAAAGAGACTCGAGGCGCTCGGAACGGTCTTCAAGGTCCTCGAGAGGTCGAGTACTCCGGAACTCTCCGGTGCGGCAGAAATTCTACAGAAGTACCTTCCGAGCCTGACTCTGCTCGATGAATACGACACGGGAAGGATGAAGGCGCCCCAGGGCAACGAGCCCAACTGGGAGCTCGGTTACACCGAAGCCCTCGAAGTCGTCCGCAGCCTACCGTTCTACTCGTCGTCCACCCTGTTCGGACGAGAGCGGGACAACCAGTTCGCCGGAATCATCAGCGCCCTCTATCAGGGCTTTGGCGACCAAGACCTATATCCCTCCGTTCAAGCAAAGGCCGCCAACCTTCTCTACCTCGTAGTGAAGGACCATCCATTCTTGGATGGCAACAAGCGCTCTGCAGCGGCGCTCTTCATTCACTTCCTCGACAAGAACGGGATACTGCGCAACGGCGAAAGACTCCGCGTGGAGGGCAACGCGCTCGCGGCCATGACGCTCATGATTGCCCTCTCTGACCCAAGCGAGAAGGACTCCATGGTTACGCTGGTGGAGAATTTCATCGCGTAGCGCCTTCGCCCGAGCACCAGAATCGACGTTCCTTCATATAGCAGATGCAAACGAGGAAAGAGCCATCAAAGTAAGGCACCGTCATGGCGAGGGAGGTGCCGCAATGAGTCGTTCCATGAAAAGCCATATAAGCCTACAATTGTCATCAGATGTAGGCTTATATGGCTTTCGAGGGGAGGTCGGCATGGTGATCACCTACCGGGAGGCGCTGGCTGAACTCGGGAGCAGGTACCGCGTTCGCAAGGCGGTGTCGGAAGGGACGCTCCACCCCGTCGGCCGAGGGATGTACTCGACCAACCGGGACGAGGACGCCCTCGCCGTGATCGCGAAGCGCTACCCCGGGGGCATCCTGACCGGGCAGACCGCGCTCTACGCCCACGGGCTCGTGACCGCGCCCCCCGACCGGATCGATCTGGCCACGAAGCGCGGTGGGACCAAGATACGCGACGCCGCCGTGCGCCAGCACTTCATCCCGGAGGGATGGCTGGGCGTCGGGAGGTCGACCGTCTCGGTGGACGGGACCGAGCTTGCCGTTTACGACCCCGAGCGCATGCTCCTCGAGCTCATGCGCTCGCGCAACAAGCTGCCCTACGACCTCTACCGGGAGGCCGTCGCCTCGTTCCGCAGGCGGTCGGAGCGGCTGGACATATACAGGCTGCAGGACTACGCGGAGGCAATCCCGCACGGCGAGGCACACCTCGAGCGCGCCATGGAGGAGGTATTCTGATGGACCTGAACGAGATGAGGGCGCGCTACGAGCGCGAGGAGGGCTACTCCTGCCTCAACGCGACCGCGCGCGTCTGCCAGGACGTGATCCTCTCAAAGCTGGCGGCATCCGGCATGCGCGACCGAGTGACGGTCAAGGGAGGGGTCCTGATGCGCGCGCTGTCGGGGAGCGGGCGCCGCGCAACCCAGGACATAGACCTCGACTTCGTGCGGTACCCGATGACCGACGCCTCCATTCGCTCCTTTGTGTCCGCCCTCTCGAACCTCGGCGACGGCGTAACCGTCCGCATCGCCGGCGAGATAGAGGAGCTGTCGCAGCAGGACTACAAGGGCAGGCGCGTCAACCTCAAGGTCAGCGACGGGCGCAGCACGTTCGACACGAAGTTCGACCTGGGGGTCCACGCGAGCGCTGCGATGGAGCAGGACGAGCTGTGGTTCGACGTGGCACACCGGCAGGAGGGCGTCTGCCTGCTTGCGAACTCGAAAGAGCAGGTGTTCGCCGAGAAGCTCAAGTCCCTGCTGCGCCACGACATCCGAACGGCCCCGGAAACTCGTTTCATGGAGCGTTTCATGGAAAATCCCCCCCCCCCAATCTAGCAACGGTTCAGAGTCTACTAGATTGGGGGGGGGGACGCGAGCCAAGTCGACAAGGGCAGTTAACCGGCGGCTATTCATGCCTCGATTTAGAACCGCTCGAGAATCTCCGCGGCGTTCTCTCGCAGATAGATATCTAGGTCCGGCACGGCAAACTGCACGTAGCCCCTCTGCGGAGCTTGAATAACCTCTCTTTGAAGCAGCTTAGCCCTAATAGAGCTGACCTCATTGGTCTTTTTACCCATGCGTTTAGCAATCTCAGATGATTTGGACTGCTGCTTATCCTCGCACATGGCCAAAAGGTATTTGATATCGTTGAGTCCAAGTCCAGAAATCGCGGGCTCGTGAACAACATCGTGAAAACGAGCCTCTGCCAGCGCAATGCCTTCGGTGACGTCGCCCTCGCTCACAATGGCACTTTTGGCACGATGCAAGTTGGCGCGTTGCCAAATGGAGTAACCGACCAGTTGCACCAGATAGGCATAGCCCTTAGTGGCCTTAGCGGCTCTCGACAGAAGATCGTCCTCTATGGTCAAACCAGTCGCGACAAAGCTATCGCCCATAGAGAGCGCTACCTCCACCTGGTTGATAGGCGCCAGATCTTCGGAGAGGGCACGACGCAAGAACGTAAGCGCCTTGCCGTTAATAAGATCCATAACGCCGGCGGGTAAGCCGGCAAAGGCAAGTGCGATATCTACTTATATCGAATAATATCGAGCTGTATAAGCTTGTATAAACTTATCGCGGAAGTATCGAGCTTTCGTAATATGACTTAGTTAGTAGTCCACCATTGCTTTCTTCCAAGCTCATAGCGAAAGAAAGTTCAGGACTTCCTAAACCCATTGCCTTAGACCGAGAAATACTCACTCTCGGCAGATAGGTTTGGCCCCAACCACGGGTCGCCATCGAGGAAGAACTCCGGCCAGCGCTGCATGAACAGTGCCTGCTCTCGCTTCCAGCGGCGCAGCTTTTCCTCGTTGGCCTCTTCCCTGCCGCGCGAGGTGAACTCGTAGTGGTACAGCTCGGCATAGGGCGTAAAGATGGTGCGGTAGCCCGCCTCCCGCACACGGAGGCAAAAGTCCGCGTCGTTAAAGCCGACGGCGAACTCCTCGTTGTAGCCTCCGACCTGCTCAAACACGTCGCGACGAACCATCTGGCAGGCGCCCGTTACGGCGCTAAAGTTGCCGGGACGTACAGCACGGGCAAGGTATCCCTCGCGCTTTGCCGAGAAGTCCTGGTTGGCATGGGCAAGTGCGCCGCGCACGCCAACCAAAATGCCGGCATGCTGCACCAGATGATCGGCAAAATAGAGTTTGGCGCCCACCACGCCCGCATCGGGACGCATCAGATAGCCCATCATCTCTTCAATAAAGCCGGGGCTTATGACCTCGGTATCGTTGTTCAACAGCAGCAGATAGTCGCCCTTGGCATGCTCAACGCCAAAGTTGATGATCTGGGAGTAATTGAACTCGCCCGGCCACCACTCAACGCGCGCCGTGCCCTTGCCACCAGATGCAGCCGCTATGCGCTCCAGAAGGGTTTCGTAATACGCAAACGTCTCCGGGTCTTCGCTGTTGTTCTCCACCAAGACGATCTCGTAGTTGGCATACGTGGCCTTCTGGGCGATCGACATCACACAGGCATCGAGCGTCTCAACGTGGTCCTTGGTGGGAATCACAATGCTCACCAGCGGCGCAGGCTTTGGCAGCGCATAGCGCATACGGTAGACAAACGGCGTCTCGGTCTCCTCGACCGTTCCGCAAATGCCCAGCGCGTTAAAGTGGCGCTGCAGCGCAAGGCGCCCGGCTTCAATAGCATACGGCTTGCTATCGGCAGAACCGTCGGCGGTCGATCCCAGATGAACGCGCCAGTGATACAGCACATGCGCAACGTGCTCAAAGCGCGCGCCGGCTACAAGGCAGCGAAGCGTCAAGTCGTAGTCCTGGGCGCCCGCAACGTCTTCTGGGGACAAACCAATGTGATCGATGAGCGCCTTCTCCACCATCAGGAAATGCGTCACGCAGTTATGGCTATAGAGCAGGTCGACGTTGAGTACGGTCTTAAAGACCGGCTGGCCCCACTCCCCCGTTTTCTGGAACATGTCCTCGTCGCAGAACAGGACCTGGGGACGCTCGCCCTCGGCCACCTTATTCAGCGCGGCAACATAGTGGAATAACGCGTCCGGCTCCAGAATGTCGTCATGGTCCAAGAACGCGATATAGTCTCCAGTCGCCTGCTGAATACCAGCGTTGGTGTTGAGCACAATGCCGCCGTTGCCGGGCAGCTCGATGCGACGAACGCGCTCGTCGTTGGCACTTGCTGCAAGATTGGCCACCGCATCCCATTCGGGCGAGGCGTCCATGAACAGCAATTCCCAGTTGTCATAGCTCTGGGCTAGCACCGAGTCCAGCAGCTCGCGCAGGTAGACTCGATCGGTCTTGTAGCACGGCACCACAATGCTCACGAGCGGCCTATAGGCAAAGGCCGCCGAAGCGACACGCTGGCACGCCAGATCGCCCGGCTTTGCGCGATGCTGCTCAAACCAACGTCGATAAGCTGCGTCGTCAGCGCGTGCATCCTTCATGCGGTTCCAGCTGTCGTCGACCATGCCGTTGTACAGGCGACCATCCATGGCGCAAAAACCGCTCTGGATCTGCCCCGCGGGGTCGATTGCAATCGCGACAAAATCACGTATATCCTGGGGCATCTCAACACTCAGATACGTTTTATTGACGCGGCATCCGTCCTGCTGCGGCACATCGACCTGCGACTCAAACACATGCACGGTGGCATCGATCGCATTCATATGCGTATCGAAGATCTGGATCTCAGGGGCGCACTGAGGATCTCCCGCCCACGTAACCTCATAGCGCCACACCGCGCCGGCGTCTGCCGGCAAATAGCGAATGGCATCGATCTCGTAGAGGCCGCAGTGTTCGCCACGCTGCGCATCGCGGATAAGCGCACACAGCGCAGGCTTTGCTTTGTAGTTAATCTTGGATTCCAACTTGGCCACGCGGCTATTGAGGCGAATGGAGCCCAACCTTTGGCCACCGGATGCAAAAACGACATCCATCGACGAGCCATCCAAAAACGGAAGCACCAAGACGGCGAGCTCGCGCTCGTAATCGGAAACGGAAGGGCAAAGCGCCAGCACACGGCCACGATCGACCGGGAGCACCAGCGACGGCACACAAGAACCGCTCGTCGTCGCATGGACAAACGCTTGAGAACCCTCCCGCTCGATAAGCGCGGCGACATCCTGACCGGCAAAACGAAGCAGCACAAACAGACGGCCCTGACTGCGGCAAAGTGCCAAACGCTTGATACTCATCTACACTTCTCGCTTTCCCAGGGCGTTCGCTGCCATGCGTTTGCAGGCACCCAGGCGCCCAAACCTCAAGACGTCGTAATCGAACATGAGCTTTTTGCACCCACGGGCATTGGGGGCCTTGCTGGTAAGCGCCGCACGCACCATAGCAGCAACAGAAGAAGCGCATTGTGCGAGCGCAGCATCGCTGCCCACGGCAGAACCGGCAAGCGCCGTGGCAACGGCAGCAAACACCTTGCCGCAGTCCGAACCCAGCAACCTGAGCGCATCGTACAGCACCAGATCGCATAGGAAGTACGCCAGGTCATCGGCATGCAGGACATCGAGACCGTCGCGCTGCCAGTCAGCCAGCACCGCAGAGTAAATCTTCACGTGCTCCAGCAGACGTGTCTCGTCGTCGTAGCGCATGGCGTCCATAAGCGAACCCTTGCGCGCCACGCGGTAGTCATACAGCTTGTTCGAGATAAGCGCGGTCTTGTGCGAACGACCGTACACGGCAAAATCGAAGACCTGGTCCTCGCCATACGTAACGGTATCGTCGAACACGATCCCGTTATCCAGCAAAAACTCACGCTTGCAGGCGGTGCGCCATGCAAAGGGGCGAGATGCTTCCTTAAACAGCAGATTGGAGCTATAGCCTTCAAACGACACATCGCGCGGGCTCAGCACATAGTTAAGCCACGGATACCCCGCCTCCAGCGGATACGGGTTCGCGCCAAAGGTCAAAACATCACAGCGCTCGCGCTCAAAGGCATCGACGATCACGCGGCATGCATCGGGCGTAAAGCGGTCGTCGGAATCCAAAAACGCGACGATAGGCGCCGTGGACGCGGCGATGCCTGCATTACGCGCACTCGACAGGCCGCCGTTCTCCTTATCGACCAGCGTAAAGCGCGCATCACGCTCGCAGTAAGACACGGCGATATCGCGCGAACCGTCCGGCGAGCCATCGTTGACCAGCACGCCTTCCCAATCGGGCATGTCCTGCGCAAGCAGGGAGTCCAGGCACCAGGCCAGGCACTCCTCCACTTTATAGATGGGAACGATAACGGAAATCTTGGGGGTAACCATAATCACTCGCTCCTACTGTGCGGCCGGAACGTCATCAGGGTGCGGGTTGTCGCCGTAGGTGCGCTGATACGTCAGCACGCGCCAGACCAGCGGCAGGCCGCCAATCTTAAAGTAGTGCTTAAACGTATTGAGCTTGCCGGGCTTCTTAAAGTCAAAGCGCGAATCGATATAGGCGCGGGACGACTTGACCATCAGGCGCAAGTCGGTCTCGCCACGCGGATCAAACAGCGACAGGTCAAAGCGACCGGCATCCCAATCGGCCTTGAGCTCAGACGAGGCTTTCTTCCAAAACTGCTCACGCAGTTCATCGACCAGACGCTCATCATTCCAACGGTACGTATCGACCTTCATGCGCATTAAAATGCCCTGGAGCCGAGCCTTGAGCTCGGGGCGCTCGCCCAAAAAGCGCTGCATCTCGGCATATTCATCGCACACGCAAAACACCTTGTTGGGCGAATTAACGGAGCTCTTCTCGTTATCCTGGCGATAGCACAAAATGGGGTCCGTAATAAACGCGGCACGCTCGGCGCAAGCCCAAACCTTAAAGTTAAAGCCTGCGTCCTGATACGAGGCACCCGGCGTGGGAAGGAACCGAATCTGATTGTCGTTGAGGAACTCGCGCCGATAGATAGCCGACCAAATGGAAGGTTTGCGGTAGAAGATGCCCGGGCGATCGACGGGGCGATACGCGGCGCCCGTCATATGCTCGTCGATAATTCCAAACAGCTCACGGCGCTCGCTGGGCGTGGACCAATACAGGTAAAAGTCGCCCTTTACCACATCGGCATGCTCGGCATCGGCCTTGGCGACCAGCTTTTGGAGCGAATCCTCAAACATAAAGTCGTCGGACTCAAGGATGCCCACGTACTCGCCGCGCGCCATCTCCAGGCCGCGGTTCATCGAGTCGCCGTAGCCGCTGTTGGCCTTGTCGATCATCTTTACACGGGGGTCGCGCTCCATGTACTCGCGGATGATATCTGGCGAGCTATCGGTGGAGCCGTCGTTAATGCAGATGATCTCGATGTCCTTGAGCGTCTGAGCCACGGCGGAATCGAGGCACTCGCGTAAGTAGCGTTCGACATTGCAAATGGGGACAAGCAGCGAAACTTTAGGGGTATCAGAGTTCTGCAAGAGAACCTCCTGTTGAGTAGCGTGTAACAGGGTTATTTTAGCAGCCGCGTTAAGGCGGGCGGCAGCGCTTGGAATTAGATAAAGCGCTCCAGGCAGGCTTTGAGACCGCGAGTCGAAAGATAGAACAGCGTGGCGTCTGCCATCGAAACGCCCGAGGTCGCCGCAACGAGCTTGTGGGCAACACGGCGAACGGCGCCCTTGGCAGGCATATCCGCCCACTCCGTTCCCAAAAACGTCGTGAGGTCTATGTTGACGCGAGCCGCCACGCGATGGAAGTCATCGGCATCCAAGCGCGCCAGGTCGAACACAATAAGGTCCAAAAACCAAGTTATCAGCTCGCCGGAACACAGGTCCAAAAGATCGTAGGCCGCCCAGTCCTCCAAGACCTCCTCGAGCATCCTCATGTGGGCGTCAAGCTTTTTGGCGCGAGCCACGGCACTGTTGAACTCGTGCGTCGCCGATTCGCTCTCCATCACGTAGTGGTAGAACTTGTCCGGCATGACGACGGTCTTGCGGGCAAGCGCATAAGCCGCAAATTGGAAGACGACGTCCTCGCCCAAAGCCAAACCGGGGGCGAAACGAATGCCTTCGCGATTAAGCAGCTCGCGCGAAAAAGCAGCACGGCAGGCATAGGGCTGCGCATTCGAACGGAACAGCAGTTGGGGATCACGGGCGCCGAAGGTACCAGCTTTGGGGCTCATGAGTTGCTGGACGCGTCTGGGGGCAGCATCGGCAGGTTCACAGACGCCGCCAAAAACGGCGGCCTCGGCATCCGCAGACTCCATGGCATGCAGCACGCGCTCGACCGTCTGGGCATCGATGTAATCGTCGGCGTCCACAAAAAAGACGGTCTCGCCCTCGGCGACATCGATACCGGCATTTCGAGCGCATGAGACGCCCGCGTTTTCCTGGTCAATCACCAGTACGCGATTGTCGGCCTGCGCGATCTGGCGCAACACGTTCAGCGAATCATCAGTCGAACCGTCGTTGACGCAGACAACCTGAATCGAACACTCAGACTGGACCAACAGCGAATCGAGGCATCGCTGAATGGAGCGCGACGAATTGTAGACGGGAACGACAATGGTCGCTTTGGGGGTCAAAGTCTCTCCCATGTCGACCTACCCCCTCAGCGATTCGATGAGGAAGGCAGCAACCACACCTGGGCCTCCAACCGAGGCGTAATACTTAGCACGCGCCAAGGCACCATCCGTCGCAAAACTCGGATGCTCGTCAACCCAGCCCTCAGGATCTTTGAGGATGGCAGCGAGATTTGCGCGCTTCCACGGCTTGAGGTCGTCAAGCGAAAAGTCCCCGGCGTCCAAGGCCGCTTGGAACTCCTTGGCCATCTGAACCAGGAACTCCTTATAGAACTTAGGCGCCAGGCGCACGTAGTTCCACATGTACGAATCGTACTTAATGAGCTGATTGAACTTGAGCATGCGCGCGACATCGCCGTTTGCGTGGTCGCGGGCATAATCCTCTCGAATCCAACGCTCAATCTCGGCATACTCGGTATTGACGCAAAAGACCTTAGCCGAAGAATTGACCGAGGAATTCTCGTTGTCCTGACGATACGACAACACGGCATCATGCAGGTAAACAGCCTTATCGGCGCACGCGATCACCTTAAAGGCGAATGACGTGTCCTGAAAGGATGCCCCCGGAGTCGGCAGGAACTTAATGCCGTTGCGCTCAAGAAAATCGCGACGGTACACGGCCGACCAAATCGACGGCTTTTGCTTAAAGAACTGAGTCGTATCGCTCGGGTGCACCGGCTTGCCACAGTCCTTGGCTTTAAACATCTCGTGCAGCGAACGGCGCTCCTCGGGCTTAGACCAGTAGAAATCAAAATTCGCCTTCGCAAAGTCGGCATTATTGCTATCGGCGGCCAAGACAAGCTTTTCGAGTGCGTCGGGCGCCATAAAGTCATCGGACTCCAAGATGCCAACGTACTTGCCACGCGCCATCTCCAGACCGTGGTTCATCGAGTCGCCATAGCCGCTGTTGGCCTTGTCGATCATCTTGACGCGCCTATCGCGCTCCATATACTCGCGGATAATCGCCGGCGAGTTGTCGGTCGACCCGTCGTTAATGCAGATGATCTCAATATCCTTGAGCGTCTGCGCCAGGGCGGAATCAAGGCACTCGCGCAGGTAGCGCTGAACATTGTAAATGGGAATAAGCAGCGACAGAACAGGGCTGCCAGAGGCGTTAGTAGACAAATGTGCTCCTTAGGAAATACCTGTCGTTTCATGGTATCAAAGGGTCAGCGCGCCGCGGGCGTTTATATAATCTATGGAGCCTCTTGCGGGCAAAGCAGCCCCACGTCATGCGGCGGGCCCATGGCAGGTTCCTGCGTTTTATTCAAAGCTTGCCGCCAAGGTGCGCCGAGCCTTTACAATAGGAAAGTCCCAAGGACGTATTCGATAGCTTCCGCGCAGCACTCGCCCGCCGCGCGTGAAAGGATATATTGCCCCATGCCTTCCACCCTTCCCGCCCCCATCGATAAGCTCGCCATCGTCGTCGTTACGTACAAACGCCAGGAACTCCTGGCCAACTTGTTCGACTCCATGACCGAGCTCACGGCAACGCCCTGGCGCATCGTGATTGTCGATAACGAGAATTCGCGCGAGACCGAGGCCATGTGCACCGCATTCAACGAGCGCCTGGCCAACCTGTGGGGCATCGACACCGAGCAGCCCGACGCGCAGGGCGGCACCGACCGTGTCATCTACGCCCCGCAGCTCGAAAACGGCGGCGGTGCGGGCGGCTTCTCCGCCGGCACTAAATGCGCCTACGGCTTGGGGGCCCAGTGGTTCTGGGTCATGGACGACGACGTGCTCGTCATCCCCGAAGGCATCGAGCGCTTGGCCAAGTGGACCGACCGCTACGACGTCATCCAGGGTTCGCGCCTGGACTTTGACGGCGGCGCCTTCTTTTGGCAGTACCAGCTCATCCTTTCGCTCGGCATCCCTAACCCCATCGCCAAGTGGGATCTGGGTCCCGAGGGCTACCGCGCCATGAACCAGCTGTGCTTTGAGGGCGGCATGTTCTCGCGACGCGTGGTCGACAAGATCGGCCTGCCCGATGCGCGATTCTTCATCTACGGCGACGATGCCTGCTATGGTTACGTGGCCAGCCAGCACTTCCCCGCCGCCGTTGTGGCCGACGTGGTGCTCAAGCGCGCCCGCGCCGTCTCTAACTGGGATATCGCCGGCAAGCGCCAGCTCAACTCTACGAGCGACACCAACCGCTACTACATCATGCGCAACCGAGGCTTCCTCGCTCGCTATATGCAGATCTACGGTGACTACCACCCCATGCTGTTCCGCCTGGGCAATGCCGCGACCTTCTGCAAGGAATTCATTCGCCTGGCTGCGGTCGATAAGTGCTATAAGACCGGTATTCCGGCGCTGCGCCGTGGCATGAAAGACGCCCGCAAGATCATCAAGGATCCCAACTGGAAGCCCATGCCACCCATGAAGGACACCGAGTAACGGAAGCCGGAAACACCTCAGCGCTTAAAGCCGCTGGTACACCGTAGCCACATGCTGTCCATCAAACCCAAACCCCCAGCGTATGCGGCCAACGCCGGGTCGCGGCACACGGATTTCGTCGATGCCGTCGCGCTCTATGTCGAGCAGCGCCTGCACGGCCAGCAATTCCAGGCCCAGCGCATCCACACCGGGGTCATACATCATGTTGATCGTTATCAGCGGACGTTCATCGAGCATACCGATCGTATCGGCTATGTCGAACGCGGCGCCCGTAGGAAAAACCTGGATGTCCCAGCGATCCGCGCCACACTTTCGCCTCGAAGCAGGATTGGCATAGCCCGGCAATCCAAAGCAGAGTCCTTGCAAGAGTAGGTGATATGGCAGCGGTGTATCTGGGTCGGTCGCACCGATTCCCGCATCTCCCAAGATGCGGCTTAGCGCCCGCCTCACGGTATCCTCGTTCCCATGGCACAGCCCGTCGCGAAACGCATCGACGTCTCGAATGTCTTCTGCAGCGCACTCAAACCACTCAATAATCACTAGACGCAAGGCCTGGCGAAGCTCGTTATTGGGCAATCGCAAAGCACGGAAGCGATCGCCATGCTCTGGCTCCTCAGTCATATCCGTCGTGAGAAAACCGGACAGATACAGCGCTGTCCACATGCCATCGTCAGGCGAGACATCTGGCTCTGCAGTGCCCAAACAAAGCGGGGCCTCAGCGCACCCATGGGCCTCGAGCAAATCGAACAAGACCGAAAGACGCTCGAGATTCCACCCGGCAACTACCCTACTCAGGCAATCGGCATATCCATACAGATCGGCACGCACGGGCGCCGTGCAGCCTCGGTCCAGAAAACCGATCACGCGCGCCGGACTCGAGCAATAGGCCCTGCCAAACCGATACCCCTCGAGCCATTCACGCGCATCATCAAGATATTCCTCGCGCCCAGCATGATTCAACAGAGCCTGGACCTCGGCATCCGAAAAGCCGAACCAACGGTCACACCAGGTCGAAAGCGGCGTCGTCAGACAATACGAGCAGCCATGCAAAGAAAGCGCCGCTTCGGCAGGGCCGGGACGCTCCCCCATCAAACACGTCAGCTGCAACGAATCGCGCGCAGTGGCAATGGCGTCGAACAGCACGCGATCGAATAGCCCTGCCGGATCGGCGTCGGAAGCGTCCCTCGCGCTCGCACGGCGAGACCACGCCGCATCGTACCCATCAACGAGCAATACAACCTGCTCATCGTTGGCAATCTCCAGCAGCTCTATGAGCACGCCAAGCACCGAGGCGACCTCGTCCTCGCTCGCCGCGCCACGCGCAACACGTTCAATGTGACGCACCTTGTCTCGAGCTAAATCTGGAGCCTCCAAAAGCGCCAGCAGGCGGGCGCACTCGCCCGAAAGAGCATCGCGCACGACGTCGGCAACAGCGGGGCCACGCCTCGCAGCGCCAGAAAAGTCCAGCGATATCACCGGATAGCAAGCGCACTCATCCCGATAGCGCCCGCCGTCTGCATCCCAAATCTGAGCATCGGCAAACAAACGCTGACCAGAGCGACCGACCGCTGGACGCTCCAGAAAAGCCCTGAGCATCGACAAGTTCATGCTCTTGCCAAAACCCTCGGGTCGACAGCACACCACAACGGACGCGTCGCAGTCCAACACATCGGCAATAAACATGGTCTTGTCAACCAGCATGCAGCAACCAAGGGCCTCCGCATAGTCGTGCATGCCAATGGGCAAAACCACATCGTCGGCACAGCCGATCAAGCGCACGCCAAAGCCAGCAGTACAATCAACATTTGCCTGTTCAGACACCAAAACGTTCCCCCTAAATCGCAACACGATGCCAATTGTAATGACCGCCTCGCGCGTACCGATGTCGCCGCGCAAACATATCGGGCAACGGTAGCAACAAGAGGTATGAGGGGGCATAACTAATCGTTGCACAACAAAACGGGGCCCAATGTATTCGCACCGGACCCCGTCCCAACTCTTTAGTTATCTAGCAACCAAGAGGCTACTCCTCCGAGCCGTCCCCCCCAGAAGCTTTCTTCTGCTGATCGAGCTTATGCTTACCACTTACGATAGACGTAGCGCCCAGTGTGGCCAAGCTTGCACTGGCAAGGCTCGCCATAACGATAAGGTCGCCCGTCTTGGGCATGTTACCGCCAGATGACTTGGTCGTTGTAGTCGTCGTGGTTGTAGTGGTCACCGTCTTGGAGTCATTTTGCTCTTGGGCCTGGTTGTCAGCACCGCTCTTGTCGTCGTCTTCGGGCTGTTTCTTTTCGCCCTCGGTCTTGCTCTCGCCCTTCTTCTGAGCAGATTTGTCGTCCTTCTCCTCAGAGCTAGAACCCTTATCAGATTCGGTCTTCTCGGAAGCCTTGTCCTTGGAGTCGCCCTTTGCGGCCTCGGTCTTTTCCGTGGAAACCTGATCAGAGTTGTCCTTGTTCTGGGCCGAGCCGTTATTGACGCCAGCCATCAGCGAAGAACCCAGCGTAGAACCAAGCTGCTCGGAGAAAGAAGGCTTCTTGTCCGGCGAAGCAACGGGAGCGTCCGGCGCTTTATTCGAGTCGTCCTTGGAAGCATCGGAATCAGGGGTTGCGTCAGAGCCGGAGCCGTTGTTAGAGCCGGTGTCAACGAACGAATCGCTCGAGCCGGTGGATGAGTTAGAGGTGTCAGCGTCGGTCGAACCAGAAGCGTCGCTGTCCGTATTGCCGGCAGAGCTTGAAGACGAATCGCCCGCAGCAGAGCCGTTCGAATTGGAGCCGTTCGAGGTAGAGCCGTCGTTGGTAGTGCCACCAGCAGAGCCATTACCGTCAGCATCGGTCGAGGGCGCATCCATCCTGTCATCGTTGGCATCGTCACTCGAGTCGTCATTCGAATCAGGTGACGGCGAGGGCGCCGGTGTGGACTCGGGCTGCACGGGCGTCGCGGCGGCAGCCTCGTCCTCAGCGATATAAACCAAGCAGTCCTTTAGCTCGTTGCGGTAGCGGTTCTTCCAGCCTTCATGATACTGGGGCTGGCTCGAATACTTGGTCGCCACGTTGTTGACCACGCTATTGGAGAGCGCCGTCACAAACTCGCGGTCGGACATATCGTTGGAAAGATTCGCCCAGCGGAAAAAGTCCCTGCAGCCACCGGTGCCGCACATGTTGGTGATGCTCCACACCATGCCCTTGACGCAATCGGCGCGGCCCGAAATATCAGTGCCCAGGCCGCTCTTGAGCCACGCCTCGGTCACCGCATAGTACGAGTTGTACGCATAGGCATCTTGAAGTGCTGAGAACTCAACAGGATCGGTGTTGTACGCACCTTGGAAGGCATCCTGCGTGATATGGCCCAGCTCGGTAAATTGGCCGTTCTCGTACATGGCATTGCTCGCGTTGGAAATCTCGCTGCCGCGATCAATCGCATCCTTGAGCATGCTGTATTTTTCGGGGTTGTAGTTGTAGGCCTGCTTCATAAACGGAATGAGCGACCAACGGCGGTCGAACTGGTAATAGCCCAGCGCGTTATAACCGTCGCCATACGAAAAGCCCTGGTTGTAGTTGCCATGGCTCTCGTACTTGGTAAAGTACTTCATCTCGGGAGTCACGTTTACAAACGAAACGCCCTGGACCGACCTCAGCACGCCCGAGAAGGACTGCTGGGTGTAGAGGCCTTTGTCGATATCGGTGGCATCCGAGGCAACGCCCGGCGTGGGTTCCTCGGCAGCGGCGGGCGCGGGCGCGGTAACGGCGCTAAACGAAAGCGCCAGCGTCAGGCCCGCGACAATAGCAGAATGCTTGGGCTGCATAAGATCCTCCCTGCATTGGTGTAGTTAAAGTGCAGTTTGCAAAGATAAAACTAAGTATTGCAGCTCGCCCGTTGTTACACAACAACCCCTCGGTAAACGGCAACAACCCTCCGCGAAATCTTAAGGAATTAGACAAACTGGTCGTCGGGCGCCAACAGAAGCTCGCCGTAACGTTTCGTCAGCCCGTCTCTCAACTGACAGAAAGCGGGAATATAGACGTTCAAGATGCGCTGAATCAAATCTTGAGCGAGCTTGTTGTCGTAGATATGGACGTTCGTATTGCGGTCTCTGAGCATATCCAGCCAGGCTGCCTCATCAATAAAGTCGTAGAATCGGTAGGACTCCTTCAAGATGGCACGAGGAGACCCCGACGCGGCAAGCGTGGCGCCCTCATACTCGAGCAGACGCTTAAGGAGCTTCCAGCTCAGTTCAAATTGAAGATTGAACTTATTAATCAATCCACTCTGAACAAAATCATTGTTGAGATCCTGATTGGGCGCATCCTCAAGATTCGCCAAGGCGCTAACAAAGTTCTCATATTTTTTCATACAGAATCACACCATCCCTGGCAATCTCATCGAGCAATTGCTGCGAGAGGGACTCGTCGAGATTGACGACATCTACATCTAAAAGAGTATCAAGATGTTCCTCGATCAAATATGAGAAACGGCCGAAATCCCGGCAACCTGCTACGGCGATGTCAATATCGCTCTTGGGCAAGTTGTCGCCTCGAGCACGAGAACCAAACAACACGACCTTCTCGGCGTCACATTCCCGAGCAAAAACTTCGATTTGCTTGTACACCTTGTCGAGAGATGCCATTTGCACCCCTACAGCTTAATGTCAAAGTTGATTTCGGGTACGGCGGCCAGGTCGGCCAACGTCACGCCGTCGACGTACTTTTCGATCACGTCGTCCAGGCCGCGCCAGAATTTGACGGTCGAGCAAAGATCACTGCGGGCGCAGCTGTTGTCGATGCCATCGCACGCCACCGGAGCCGTGCTGCCCTCAACGGCACGCAGGATGTCGCCGGCACGCACCTCGGCCGGGTCCTTGGCCATCATGTAGCCGCCGCCCTTGCCGCGCACGCTCTTAAGCAGGCCCGCCTTCATAAGCGGACGGACCAGCTGCTCCAAATACTTTTGCGAGATATGCTCGCGGTCAGCAACCTCGCGCAGGGCGATCTTGCCCTCGGCGTCGCCCAGCGCCGCGATATAGATCATTAACCGGAGGGCATAGCGGCCCTTAGAAGAAATGAGCATACCTACCCTCCCGTTGTTCTTGGGACAAAATCAGGCTTGTTTGTCCCAAATCCCATGCACGCGGGGCAAACAAACCTGATTATTATGTCCCACATCTAAAAAGTCGAGTGGATTAGTCGGGTTTTCCCTTGACTAACGCCGAACCCATAGTAACTTTATTCCGAGAAGATTCCTAGGGTTTAGTACACCTATGAGTACACCATATACAGAGAGGGACAGCATGAGCGCAAATCCGCTGCTTTCCATCGAAGGTCTGACCGCCTCCGTGGACGAGAAGACCATCCTCCACAACGTCAACCTCAACGTCGCCGCCGGCGAGACCCACGTGCTGATGGGACCCAACGGCGCCGGCAAGTCCACCCTCGGCCACCTGGTCATGGGCGACCCCGTCTACACCGTGCAGGACGGCCGCATCGTCTTTGACGGCCAGGACATCACCGAGCTCACCACCGACAAGCGTTCGCGCGCCGGCCTGTTCCTGAGCTTCCAGGCCCCGGTCGAGATCCCCGGCGTGCCGCTGTCGAGCTTTTTGCGCGCCAGCATCGCCGGCCGCCCCGGCCTGGAGATGAAGGGTAAGGAGTTCCGCCGCCGCGTGAAGGAGCTCGCGGCCGAGCTCAACATGGATACCGCCTACCTCAACCGCGAGCTGGGCGTGGGCTTCTCGGGCGGCGAGAAGAAGAAGGTCGAGATGCTCCAGCTCCTGTTGCTGCAACCCAAGCTCGCCATCCTCGACGAAACCGACTCGGGCCTAGACGTCGACGCCCTGTCCACCGTCAGCCACGGCATGGACGCCTACCGCAAGAGCTGCGACGGCTCCATGCTCATAATCACGCACAACACGCGCATCCTGGAGCACCTGGATGTCGACCGCGTCCACGTTATGGTCAAGGGCCACATCGTGCGCGAGGACGACGCCTCGCTCATCCCCTGGATCGACAAGAACGGCTTTGAGACCTTCGAGCGCGAGGCCGCCGAGCAGCGCGCCCAGGCCGAGGCCGCCGCTGCCGAGCAGCAGGCGTAAAGGGGCGACGCAATGACCAAGAACCGCACCGAGGTCGCGGACATCGACCGCAGCCTCTACGACTTCACCTATGGCGAGGAGGGATTCGAGCGCCTCGACGCCGGCATCACGCCCGACATCGTGCGCGAGATCAGCGCCAAAAAGGACGAGCCGCAGTGGATGCTCGACCTGCGCTTAAAGTCCCTCGAGATCTTCAACCGCTTCCCCGATCCGACGTGGGGCCCCTCCATCGAGGGCCTAGACATGGACAACATCGTCACCTACGTCAAGCCCAACACCGATCAAAAGCACGACTGGGAGTCGGTGCCCGACGACATCAAGAACACCTTTGAGCGCCTGGGCATCCCCGAGGCCGAGCGCAGCTACCTGGCAGGCGTCGGCGCGCAGTACGACTCCGAGCTGGTCTACCACAACATGCAGGACACGGCGTCCAAGATGGGCATCGTCTATTCCGGCATCGAGGAGGCCCTGCACGACCCGCAGTGGGAGCCGCTCATCCACGAGAAGTTTATGACGCTCATCCCGCCCACCGACCACAAGTTTGCGGCCCTGCACGGCGCCGTATGGTCGGGCGGCTCGTTTGTCTACGTGCCCAAGGGCACCAAGTTGGACTTCCCGCTGCAGAGCTACTTCCGCCTTAACGCCAAGGGCGCCGGCCAGTTTGAGCACACGCTCATCATCGTCGAGGACGACGCTGACCTGCACTTTATCGAGGGCTGCTCCGCGCCCAAGTACAACGTGGCCAACCTCCACGCCGGCGCCGTCGAGCTCTTTGTGGGCAAGCGCGCGCACCTGCGCTACTCGACCATCGAGAACTGGTCCAAGAACATGTACAACCTCAACACCAAGCGTGCGCGCGTGGACGAGGATGGCGACATCGAGTGGATCAGTGGCTCCTTCGGCAGCCACGTGGGCTACCTCTACCCCATGAGCGTGCTCAACGGACGCCGCGCCCGCTCGAGCTTTACCGGCATTACCTTTGCCGGCGCCGGCCAGAACCTGGATACCGGCTGCAAGGTCGTGCTCAACGCGCCCGATACTTCGGCAACCGTCGAGACCAAGGGCATCTCCAAGAGCGGCGGCATCCAGACCTTCCGCAGCTCCATCGTGGCCACGCCCAAGGCCGAGAGTTCCAAGGCAACCGTGAGCTGCCAGTCGCTGATGCTCGACGACCAAAGCCGCTCCGACACTATTCCGGCCATGGACATCCGCGCCAAGAACGTCGACATCGGCCACGAGGCCACCATCGGCCGCATCGGCGACGATAAAGTGTTCTACCTGATGAGCCGCGGTATCTCGGAGGAAGAAGCCCGTACCATGATCGTCAACGGCTTTGCCAACCCGGTCTCCAAGGAGCTGCCGCTGGAGTACGCCGTCGAGATGAACAACCTGATCAAGCTCGAGATGGAAGGAGCGATCGGATAATGAAACAGACCACGAACACCGCTGCTACCACCCTTGAGCAGGTCAATGCGATGCCAGCTGCCACTTGGGGTTGGCTGAAGATGAATCAGACCAAGCTCGAGCTCTCTGACGAGCTTTCCGCCGCCCCTGTCCAGGCCGTCGAGGTCGAGGGCCTGGACGAGCAGTTCCGCGGCGCTGCCGACGCCTTCGACGCCGCCATGGACGCCATGGCCGAGCGCTTCCCCGAGCGCCGCGCCTCCGCCCCTGGCGATGCCGCCGACCGCGCCCGCATCACGCGCGAGACCGAGCTTGACGTGCCCGCCACCTCCGTCTACCAGGCCGGTGCCATTAAGCTGGAGGAGGAGCTCTCCCCCGCTGAGGCCTTCGAGACTGGCATGGGCGAGGCTGCCTACACCTACCTGGCCGACCACGCCACCAAGCGCGTCGTCATCGATGTGCCCGCATACAAGCACGCCACGGTTACCGCGCGCGTGAGCGGTGTCGATGCAGCCGCGGCCATCGCCGCCATCGACGTCGTCGCCCGTCCTCAGTCAACGCTCGATCTGCTTATTGCCCTGGACTCCCCCGTTACCGGCGAGGGCGTCGTGGGATCCGTGCTGCGCGTGTGCGCCCACGAGTACGCCACCGTCAACGTGACCTGCACACAGACGCTCGATGACAGCTGGATCGCACTCGACGACACCGGCCTGTTCCTGGACGAGGGCGCGCGCGTCAACGTGCAACACACCGTCCTGGGTGCCGGCGCCAGCGCCACCGGCCTTGCCGGCGACCTGCTGGGCGATACCGCCAAGGTCACCATCGATACTGACTACCTTGGCGCCCGCGAGCAGGTGCGCGACTTTAACTACGAGCTGCGCCACCGCGGTCGCAAGACCGAGTGCGAGATCGACGCCAACGGCGTGCTGACTGGCACGTCCAAGAAGGTCTACCGCGGCACCATCGACCTCGTGCACGGCTGCAAGGGCGCAACCGGCACCGAGCGCGAGACGGTGCTTTTGGCCAACAAGGGCGTCGACAACAAGACCGTTCCCGTCATTCTCTGCGACGAGGACGACGTCGCCGGCAACCACGGCGCCACCATCGGTCACGTCCGCGACGAGCAGCTGTTCTACCTCGCCTGCCGCGGCCTTGACCAAAACGCCGCCGAGGACCTGTTCATCCGCGCCAAGCTGGAGGACGCCGCGCTTTCCGCCACCGACGAGCGCACCCGCGCAGCCGTCGTCCGCCTGGGCAACAACTTGATCGATAACTTTGAGGAGGAGCTCGCATGATCGACACCGAGCACGTTAAATGCGATACCTGTACTGCCCCCGAGCCCATGGAACTCGACGCCAGCGACGAGGCCTCGCGCGGCTGGCCTACCGTCGACATCGAGACCAATCCCTACAAGGCGCAGTTCCCGCTGTTCCAGCAGCACCCCGAGATCGCCTTCCTCGATAGCGCGGCCACCGCGCAGCGCCCCGCCTGCGTGCTCGACGCCGAGCGTGACTTCTACCAGCGCATGAACGCCAACCCCCTGCGCGGCCTGTACTCGCTGTCCGTCGAGGCCACCGAGGCCATCGCAAAGGTGCGTCAGCAGATCGCCGACGTCATCGGCGCCCCCCAGGCCAACGAGGTCGTCTTCACCCGCAACACGAGCGAGTCGCTCAACCTGGTCGCCAAGAGCTTTGCGCCCACGGTCCTCGAACCGGGCGACGAGGTCGTCATCACCATCATGGAGCACCACTCCAACCTGATTCCGTGGCAGCAGGTCTGCCGTGAGACCGGCGCCAAGCTCGTCTACCTCTACCCCACCAAGACCGGCCAGCTCACCACCGAGGAAGTTCTTGCCAAGGTGGGCCCCAAGACCAAGATCTTGGCCGTGGGTCAGGTCTCTAACGTCCTGGGCGTTGAGAACCCGGTCAAGAACCTCGGCAAGCTCGTGCACAAGTACGGCGGCTATCTGGTCGTCGACGGCGCGCAGTCGCTGCCGCACATGCCGGTCGATGTGGCCGACCTTGGAGCCGATTTCTTTGCCTTTAGCGCGCACAAGGCCATGGGCCCCATGGGCATCGGCGTGCTGTGGGGCAAGATGGACCTGCTCAACGCCATGCCGCCCATGCTTACCGGCGGCGAGATGATCGACTCGGTCACCGAGCAGGACGCCGTCTGGGCGCCCGTCCCCGAGAAGTTCGAGGCCGGCACGCAGGACGCCGCCGGCATCTTCGCCACGGGCGCGGCGCTTGACTACCTGGTTAACACCGTGGGCTACGAAAACATCCAGGCACGCGAGCAGGCACTCGTCCACTACCTGATGGGCGAACTCATGCAGCTCGACTTTGTCCAGATTATCGGCTCCATCTATTGGGACAATCACCATGGCGTCGTGAGCTTTAACGTCAAGGGTATCCACCCGCACGATGTCGCGAGCATCATGGACATGGACGGCGTCTGCATCCGCGCCGGTCACCACTGCGCACAGCCGCTGCTCACCTGGCTGGGCGTCGAGAACCTTGCCTGCTGCCGCGCCAGCGTGGCCTTCTACAACGACAAGGCCGACATTGACAAGTTCATCGCCGGTCTGCATCACGTTTGGAGCACGTTCAATGGGTAATCTGTACACCTCCACCACATTTATGGAGCACAACTCGCACCCCGACTATAAGTACGAGATGGACGCTCCCACGCACGAGCACGACGGCATCAACCCCAGCTGCGGTGACGAACTCACCTTGCAGCTGCGCGTCGAGAACGGCGTGATCGAGGAGGCCTCCTTTACCGGTCATGGCTGCGCCATCAGCCAGGCCAGCGCCGACATCATGGCCGACCTCATCACCGGCGAGACGGTCGAGGAGGCGCGCCGCCTGGCGGGGCTCTTCCTCGCCATGATCCGCGGCGAACAGCTCTCCGAGGAAGACCTGGAAGACCTGGACGAGGCTGCCCAGCTCCAGGACATCTCGCACATGCCCGCCCGCGTCAAATGCGCCGAGCTCGCCTGGCGCACCCTCGACGGCATGCTCGAGGGGTAAACTAACCAGTAGCGTATGCCCCGAATCCAAGGTTTTTGATTGCCGAGCCGCCCGATACGGGCGGCTCTGTTTTTCCTAATGAGCGCCGGACGCACGAAGTCCGCGCGTCCGGCGCTCCGTCTGTCATTTACCACACAGCAGACGCGAACACGGGCGTTTTCCACAGCACCAAAGGCCTGCGGCAGGGCCCCGGACCCGCCAAGCAATGCGCCAAGCCCCGTTCTGCTGAGCTCCGACTCGCTTCGCGCCTGCCGCAGAAGGGTCCCATAGGATGCTGCGTGCATTTTTGCGAGTATTCAGCACGCCAAGCTGTGTGCATACGCATCGGAAGCGTTAATCAACGTCTCCAGGCGCATAAATATTGTGTTTTAGACCAGACATCGCGGTCTGACGGGACGCAGGCACATACTCCGGGGGTGCAACGGCAGGGATCAATAGCTTAGGGGCCCGTGTGTTGCAAGATTGTGGCAGTGCCGACAGCACCACGATGCTGAAAACTCCGTTTTTTGCACGGCGCAGACGGGGGTAGGCACGGGCAAACCCGGACTGAGCTGTTATTTTATGCAAGATGACGATTGTTCTATGCATATTAAGAAGTGCAGTTACCGTACCAAGCTTTTGAACGCTGGTTGCGGCGTATGGACGACCCCAGCTGCGGTGAACAGGCGACCCTACATCACGTTTCCGCCAGCCCGCATCGCCGTTCGCGCGCGGGCGCGCACGATACGAGAGACGGTACTTTTGCCAATCCCGGTATACCGCTCAATCTGACGCACTGTAAAGCCGGCATTGTTCAATCCAACAATAACGGTATCGCGCTGCGCCGGCGGTACAGTTTTAACCCCGTTGAGCGGAACCCCTAGCTCCTTCGCCAACTTGTTGGCAAAGGCGTGGCGTTCCCACTCCGTCTCTTTCATATCGCGCAGCGCCGGTTCGCCGCTGTCGGGCGTCGAAAGCGAATAGGCAGCAAAGGCCTCGGCAGAACCAAAAAGCTCAAGCACGCAAGAAGGATCGGAAAATCCCCTCGTGGCATCTGCCGCATCACTGTCGTAAGCGCGCAGATGCTCCGCAAAGCTGCTCCAGGGGTAACGCTCGATTAGGCTCATGCCCGCCTCCTGCGGATCGGCGTGAACGGAGCGAATAGCCTCCATCACCTGCCAGTCGGTATCGAGCGAGCGCCGGTCAAAACGGTTCTGGAACAGATGCCCTGTGCGCCCCGTGCGTTTATTGAACCGCCGCGCGTACGTCAAAAGCAGCCGGTGCATCGCCGCGCTCATCGCGTCCTCGTAATCTGCAAGCACCAGACGCACGTGATTGCCCATAAGGCACCAGGCGATAACCGTCACGCCCGCCTTGCGGCAGCACTCACGCATCAGCTCCAAGAACTCCCACCGGTCTTCATCGCCCTCAAAGATGAGCTGCTTGCCCGTACCGCGGGCACAGACATGGTAAAAGCCGGTAACCGTTCTCCAAACGCGCTGCATGGCGCTCCCTTCGCCGGGATCTGCTTGCCATCCAATACAGCACGATTGAAGCGTGCCATCAAAACATTCACGCAAAACAATTCGCTCGCGCGGCCAAAGGCAGTAAACAGGCGGCGAACGGCACCGTTGCAACAGGTCAACCCCCGCAACGCTTACAAGAGCTGCCCAAAAGCTTGCCAAAGACGGACCCCCTCTACGGAAGTTCGCGACCACAGAACATAGAGTTAAACCGTTTCAATTAAAACTTCCGGACTTCTCGCTACGAAAACTGAGCCGTTCGCCGAATATTCCGTGCATTTCGCGGTATTATAGGGGCTGCATGTCATGTCCCTTTCGAAGGGTCGCCCGGCAATCGCCAGCCACGGCCCCCAGACGGGACGCCAACACGATAGAGAGGAGAGGCATGCAGTACTCACAGGAAGTGGAGAACATGTGCCCCGTTGCCAAGGGTGCATACCACGGCCCCGCACCCATCCCCGAGGAGGGCAAGTGGGTCCAGGCTAAGGAGATTTCCGACATCTCCGGTCTTACGCACGGTGTGGGTTGGTGCGCACCTCAGCAGGGCGCCTGCAAGCTCACGCTGAACGTCAAGGACGGCATCATCGAGGAGGCCCTCGTTGAGACCATCGGCTGCTCGGGCATGACCCACTCTGCCGCCATGGCTTCCGAGATCCTTCCCGGTAAGACCATCCTCGAGGCCCTCAACACCGACCTCGTCTGCGACGCCATCAACGTTGCTATGCGCGAGATCTTCCTGCAGATCGTTTACGGCCGCAGCCAGACCGCGTTCTCCGAGGGCGGCCTGCCCGTGGGCGCCTCCCTCGACGACCTCGGCAAGGGCCTTCGCTCTCAGGTCGGCACCATGTTCGGCACCAAGGCCAAGGGCGCTCGTTACCTCGAGCTCGCTCAGGGCTACGTCACCCGCATGGCTCTCAACGACAAGAACGAGATCATCGCGTTCGAGTTCCTGAACCTCGGCAAGTTCACCGACGCCGTCAAGGCCGGCAAGACCCCCGAGGAGGCCATCGCTGGCGCTATGGGCCACTATGGTCAGTGGGAGAACGCTGCCAAGTACATCGACCCGCGCACCGACGAGGAGACTCACTCCGTCGCCAGCGTGTTCCCGGTTCACGAGTAGAAAGGGAGGGAAATAACTATGACTGTTACGTTCGAAGGTTACGAGCGCCGCGCTGACAAGATCAACAAGTGCCTCGCCGACAACGGCATCGCCTCCCTCGAGGAAGCTCTGCAGATCTGCACCGACAAGGGCTTCAACCCGCGTGAGATCGTCAACAACACCCAGTCCATCGCCTTCCAGAACGCCGAGTGGGCCTACACCCTCGGTTGCGCTCTCGCTGTCAAGCGTGGCGCCAAGTCTGCTTCTGAGGCTGCCGCCATCATCGGCGAGGGCATCCAGGCCTTCACCGTTCCCGGCTCCGTCGCCGAGGACCGCAAGGTCGGTCTGGGCCACGGCAACCTGGGCGCTATGCTGCTCTCCGACGACACCGAGTGCTTCGCCTTCCTGGCCGGTCACGAGTCCTTCGCTGCCGCTGAGGGTGCTATCGGCCTGGCTCTGAACGCCAACAAGGCTCGCAAGAAGCCGCTGCGCGTTATTCTCAACGGTCTGGGCAAGGACGCCGCTCAGATCATCGCCCGCATCAACGGCTTCACCTACGTGAAGACCCAGTTCGACTACTTCACGGGCGAGCTCAAGGTCGTCGAGACCATCCCCTACTCCGATGGTCCCCGTGCCGCCGTCAACTGCTACGGCGCCGACGACGTCCGCGAGGGCGTTGCCATCATGTGGCACGAGAACGTCGACATCTCGATCACCGGTAACTCCACCAACCCCACGCGCTTCCAGCACCCCGTCGCTGGCACCTACAAGAAGGAGCGCCTCGAGGCTGGCAAGAAGTACTTCTCCGTCGCTTCTGGTGGCGGCACTGGCCGTACCCTGCACCCGGACAACATGGGCGCCGGCCCTGCCTCTTACGGCATGACCGACACCATGGGCCGTATGCACTCCGACGCCCAGTTCGCCGGTTCTTCCTCCGTGCCTGCGCACGTCGACATGATGGGTCTCATCGGCATGGGCAACAACCCCATGGTCGGTGCCACCGTCGCCTGCGCTGTCGCCGTCGAGGAGGCCCTCAAGGCCTAATCGCGCCCGCGCGATGCTCATATAGTTGAGCTTTGGAGCCGCTACCTTTCGAGGTAGCGGCTCTTTTTGTTTGCGCTGTCGCAGGGTAGCAAATGTCGATATATCAGTTGGGGCAAAATACGAGATGTGACGAGATGGAACGTCAGAGCGTCCATGACGCCCACCTGCCATATTTGCCCTTTACCGATTTGCCAAGTCTTTGCGGCCCCATTGCCGATCACCCGTGCGACAATGCGCCGGACGAGAAAGGAATCCGATGGAATCGACTGATGTACTGGTAATTGGATCTGGCATTGCGGGCCTTTGTGCCGCCATAGAAGCGGCGCGCTCGGGCGCGACCGTCACTGTGGCAAGCGCCGGCAAGACCATGAGTGGATCGAGCTTTTTCCCGGGTACCTGGGGCCTCGGCCTCATCGGTCCCGTCGACGAAGACGACGAGCAGGACCTCATCGACACCATCTTGGCCGTCAGCGGCGGCGTTGCCGACCCCGAACTCGTCCAAGCGTTCGTCCACGGCATTCCCCAAGCGATTGACTGGCTCGAGCAAGACCTGGGCGTTGAGCTCCAGCGTCCGCAAAGCGCTGAGAGCGCTCAGCAAAATCAGTTTATCCCCTGCTTTGACCACAAGACGCGCATGTGGCGCGGCCTCACCCGCAAGCCCCTTGAGGACGCTCTGACGACCTGGATCGAGTCGCTCGGCATTCGCCTGCTCCCCCGCCATGAGCTTATCGACCTTGTTGAGGACACGAACGGCAGAATAACCGGAACCGCACTCTACGACCTTACCGAAAATCGAATCGTGCCCTTTGCTGCCAAGGCCACGATCATCGCAGCCGGTGGCACAGGCGGCCTGTTCGAGCGCAGCCTTACGTCGGCTGATGTACTCAGCTCCTCGCAGGCCATCGCACTGGCGCACGGCGCATCGCTTACTAATATAGAGTTCATGCAGATGATGCCCGGCTTCATCGAGCCCAGGCGTAACTTGGTCTTCAACGAGAAAACCTGGCGCTACGTACATGTAGACCAGCCGGTAGATATTGCCGACGACAAGCTGGACGACCTGCTCGAGCAGCGCTCTGGATATGGTCCCTTCACGTCACGCTTGGCCTCCCGTGCTATCGATCTCGTCATCGATCAGGCAGGTGCCGAAGGCCTGGCACTCCATTACGACTTCCCCTGCGAGGATGTCCCAGAGTTTGTGCAGACCTTTGCCACCTGGCTGCAAGACGAGCACGGCATCGCCCCGACTGACGAGATGCGCGTTGCGATGTATGCCCATGCCGCTAACGGCGGCATCAAGATCGATAAGACCGCGTACACGGGCGTTGAGGGCCTCTACGCTTGCGGCGAGGCGACAGGCGGCATGCACGGCGCCGACCGCATTGGTGGCTTATCAAGTGCCAACGGCATCGTATTCGGACGTATCGCAGGCGCATCGGCAGCCCTTGCAGCGCAGAAAGAGCCTGAGGCGGCCCTGAAGGCGGATATCACCCTCCCCCAGTACGGCATTGCCACAACAGATGCCGAACGCCTGACACACAGCCTTAGGCACACGATGAGCACCTTTTGCATGATCAACAGGACCGAAACAGGCCTATCCGAGGCACTACACGAGCTTGAGGGCTTGAAGACGGAGGCAACGACCTTGAGCACACAGAAAGCCCAGGACAGCGAAGTCGCAGCCCTCGCCCGCCTGCAATCGCAGATTCAGCTGGCACAGGAAATGGTCAAAGCCATGCGCAAGCGAACCGAAAGTCTCGGGTCGCACTATCGAGCGGATTAAACCGGACACCTATCTAAAGCAGAACACAACCAATCGATATCCATGGGCCCCGTGAGCTCGAAGCAGCACGGGGCCCATTCGTGTCCGCACGACAGCGTATCCTTATTCTGAATACAGAGCGGACAAAGCCCGCATAGAAAATAGACCAGCGAGGAGGAGATATGGACAGTAGAGGTATCGAGAAGTGGCGTATCGAACTTGATAGCTACGCCAATGTGGAAGACGGCGTTGAGTATTGGCTCGCACGCGATTTAATGGAACCCATGGGGTACACTCGATGGGAGAACTTCGCCGAAGTTGTTAAGAGGGCAAAAGTCTCATGCGAAACAAACAAAACTCCAGTTGATTCCCATTTTCGTGACACCACGAAAATGGTAACTGCCGGTGTCGCCGCTCGCGCGGTTAAAGACTACAAACTTACGCGCTATGCATGCTATTTAATCGCACAGAACGGAGATTCAAACAAGCCAGAGATCGCGCTCGCCCAGGCATACTTTGCCGTGCAGACGCGCCGCCAAGAGCTCATAGAGCAGCGCTTCGCAGAGATTCAGCACTTGCAGGCGCGTCACTCGCTATCCGATTCAGAGAAACAGCTCTCGGGTATTGCGTTCAAACGCGGCGTGGACTCCAAAGGATTCGCGATCATCAAGTCGAAGGGCGATGAGGCGTTATTCGGCGGCAGAAGCACGGCGGAAATGAAGCAGCAGCTCGGCGTACCCAAGAGAGCGGCATTGGCGGACAGGTTAGCCGATGTCCTCATCAAAGCAAAGGACCTTACGAACTCGATGACGGCCTTCAACGCCGAGGAACACGACCTGTACGGCCTGGACCAGATCAAGCAAGAGCACGTCGAGAACAACACAAGCGTGCGTGGCAGCCTCATCGACCGCGGAATTGTCCCTGAGAACCTACCGCCTGCCGAGGATACAAAAAAGCTCGAGCGTCGCGTGAAGACAGACGAGAAGAAACTCAAGGAGGGTACTGACGGTTTTACCGATCCCCAGGGTAGGCTCGATCTGTGAAAGCGGCTGTGCCCTTTCGGGTTCGACCCCATGCGAGGTCAACAAAAAACGACCAGCCTGAGCCAGTCGCTTTAACAATCTTTGGGTGGGCCGTCAGGGGGTCAGCCTGCTGCGCAGGCGGTCACTGCGGCGCTTCGCGCCTTGCGCGCTGCGCTGGCAAATGCTTACGCATTTCCTCAGCTCCGCGCCCCGACGGGTTCGACCCCGTGCGAGGTCAACAAAAAAGCGACCAGCCTAAGCCAGTCGCTTTAACGATCTTTGGGTGGGCCGTCAGGGGGTCGAACCCTGGACCTTGGGATTAAGAGTCCCCTGCTCTACCAACTGAGCTAACGACCCAAAGCTAAAGTCCGTTATGGCGGACTTTAGAGGAGATATCGTGTGGTGGGCCGTCAGGGGTTCGAACCCTGGACCTTGGGATTAAGAGTCCCCTGCTCTACCAACTGAGCTAACGACCCGATATCAACACGAAGCAAGAACTGGGGTGGGTAAAGGGACTCGAACCCTCGACCTACGGGACCACAACCCGTCGCTCTAGCCAACTGAGCTACACCCACCGTGTCCTGTGCGCTTCGCGCTCGACTATTATTGCAAGGAACGCCACGCGATGCAAGCCCCAATTTTCAAGAATTTTGAAAAGAGTTTTTCGAGCGCGTTTCGAGCAATTCCCACCGTTTCCATAGGAGTAAACTTGCCCCACTGCAAATCCTCGAAAGGACCGTCATGAAAGAACTCTCCAACCGCACGGCAAGATTTACCGATTCGGTCATCCGCCGCATGACACGCATCTCCAATAAGTATGGCGCTGTCAATCTCTCGCAGGGCTTCCCTGACTTCGATCCCCCAGCGCAGCTGCTCGATAGCCTCAGCGCCATCGCCAGCGACCCCAAGCCGCTCTATCACCAGTACTCCATCACCTGGGGCTCCCAGGCCATGCGCGAGGCGCTCGCCGCCAAACAGGAGCACTTTATGGGCATGCCGGTGAACCCCAACGAGAATATCGTAGTCACCTGCGGCTCCACCGAGGCCATGATGGCCGCCATGATGACGGTTACGAACCCCGGAGACAAGGTCGTCATCTTCTCGCCGTTCTACGAGAACTACGGCGCCGACACAATCCTTTCAGGTGCCGAGCCCATCTACGTACCGCTCAACCCGCCCACGTTCGACTTCGATCGCGAGGCGCTCGAGGCAGCCTTCCGCGACAACGACCCCAAGGCCATCGTCCTGTGCAACCCTTCCAACCCTTGCGGCAAGGTCTTTACGCGCGAGGAGCTCACCTTCATCGCCGACCTCTGCAAAAAGTACGACGCCTACTGCATTACCGACGAGGTATACGAGCACATCGTCTACGCGCCCCACGAGCACGTCTATATGGCCACGCTGCCCGGCATGTTCGAGCGAACCATCAGCTGCAGCTCGCTGTCTAAGACGTACTCCATCACCGGTTGGCGCCTGGGCTACACCATCGCCCCGGCCCAGATCACCGAGCGTATCAAGAAGGTCCACGACTTTCTCACCGTGGGTGCCGCCGCTCCCCTGCAGGAAGCCGTTGTCACCGCCCTCAACTTCGACGACAGCTATTACGATGAGGTCCTCGACCTCTACACCGCCAAACGCGACTTGTTCTGCCAGGGGCTCGATAGCATCGGTCTTGAGCATAACGTGCCGCAGGGCGCCTACTACGTCATGATGGACATCTCTGAGTTTGGCTATGACAGCGACCTCGAATTCTGCGAGGACCTCGCATCCAAGGTGGGCGTGGGCGCCGTGCCCGGCTCGAGCTTCTTCCGCGAGCCCGTCAACCATCTGATTCGTTTCCACTTTGCCAAGCGGGATGAGACGCTTAACGCGGCACTGGAGAACCTCAAGTCGCTACGTGATAAAATCAAGCCGCGCGGGTAAGGACGGCCCGGCAACTAAAGCAACCAAAGAAGCCCCGCACCGCCCGCCACGTTGCGAGGCTTCTTCTTTTTATAGCGCTTTCTTAAATGGTTTAGAGCCCTATACTTTAGTCACGGAGCAACTCGTCCCAGAGAGAGGAATACTATGGCAGAACAGCAGCTTATCGGAGCGCTCGAGGCCGGCGGCACCAAGATGGTCTGCGCCACGGGCTATGCAGACGGTACGGTCCTGGAGCGTGAGCAGATCGCGACCACGACCCCGCAGGAGACCGTTGAGGCCGTCAATGCATGGTTTGCCGACAAGGGCATCGCCGCACTGGGCATCGGCGCCTTTGGCCCCACCGCAGTCAACCCCGCTTCGCCCCAATACGGCAAGATCCTGGAGACGCCCAAAACGGCATGGCGCTACTTTGACCTGCTGGGCACTATCCAAAACGAGCTCAATATCCCCTGCGGCTACGATACCGACGTCAACGTCGCCTGCCTGGGCGAGGTCACGTTTGGTTGTGCCAAGGGCCTTACCGATGTGGTCTACCTGACCATCGGTACCGGCGTGGGCGCCGGCGTGCTCTCGGGCGGTAAGCTCGTGCACGGCATGATGCATCCCGAGGCCGGCCACATCCTGGTCACGCGCGACCCGCGCGACACCATCGGTGAGCATAGCGCCTGCCCCTTCCACGACAACTGCCTCGAGGGCCTCATCGCCGGCCCCGGCGTTAAAAAGCGCTGGGATGGCAAGAGCGCCGGAGACATGGCCGATGACCCGGAGGCCATGGACCTGCTCGCCGGCTATCTGGCACAGGCGCTCATGACCTACACGCTGTGCTACGCGCCGCAAAAGATCATCATCGGCGGCGGCGTGGCCGACCACACCCCCATCGTGCCGCTCGCGCGCAAGAAGTGCGCCGAGATGCTCAACGGCTATATCGTCACGCCCGAGGTCAACGACATCGATACCTATATTGTCAACAATAGCCTCGAGGGCAAGCAGGGCATTATGGGTTGCCTGGCCCTGAGCGCACAGGCGCTTCAGTAGCAGACGCACCCACAGGGCGTGGCGCGCCCGGCAAATCCGACCTACGGAACGATGCCACCACGCCCCATATAAGCCCTCTAAAAAAAAGGCCGCCTAGGACCAAACATACGCCCTAGGCGGCCTTTTTGGCACATATGAGCGATCGTAGTAGATATCGGAGCACAACGCCCGTTGCCGCTCCACAGCAGTCGATCATCACATCGGTGATCATGCCGGCGCGTCCCGGCACAAAGAGCTGAATCGTCTCGTCGATCGAGGGAATCAGCAGCAGGAACACCGCCGTGGGCAGCAGCACGTCAAAGGTGCGCCGGCCCTCAAAATCAAAGGCGTGCGTTGCCAGGATGCCGAGCACCATATACTCGGTAAAATGCGCGCACTTGCGAACAACAAAGTTGGTCACCCATTCATATGGAAGTCCCACGCCGTGCAGGAAACCGCGGATAGCTTCCATGACCGTTAGGCTCAGCGAGCCCGACCCCGAGCCGGGAACCAGCGAATTGCCCCAGATCAAGAGCGCCATCAGGCAGGTTACAACCGCCCATTTTCGATTGATCTTAACCATGCAGAAGTTATGCCTCCGCGCGGAGCGGCGCGAAGCTGGCGGTACCGCCCTCGATAACGCTCAGATAGGCACGGCCCGTACGCTTGGCGGTAGAGGACTGCAGGCGCTCGATCTCTTCCTCGAGGATCTGATTGACGCGCTCGTGACGACGGTTTTCCATAATGCCGGCGGCAATAGCCTCGGCCCGCTCGATGCTCTCGCGTGAGATACGGGCAGTATCCTCGGGGAAAACAGCACTGTGACGGCCGACATAGGCGGGGGCAGCAGGCTGAGGGGCAGCGACGGGAGCGGGGGCTGCAACAGGAGCAGGCTCGTCAATCTCATCCAGAATCGCGGTGGCGGCGGCCCACATGTCCTCGTGGCCCGAGTAATCGGCCATGGGAACATCAACCTCGAGCGAGGCGTCCGGAAGGTCGCCGGTGTCGATGCGATCTTGGGCATCAATCGATGCGGTGATGGCTGCAGGCTCATCGAGGTCATCGAGATCGATGTCCACGGCACCGGAGATGATAGGCATGCTGGCGAGGTTTGCATTGTACGGCGCAGCCTCAGCCGCCTGCTGCTGGGCAGGAGCGCCCCAAAGCGAGCTTTCGGCGGCACGGCGGGCAGCAACGGCCTCCTCGTCCGCAGTCATGGCTTCATCAACGTACGAATTGTCGGCAGAAGCGTTCGCGTCCGCCGAGGTAGCGTTGTAGGCGTTATTGGCTGCCGCGTTGGCAACGAGTGCCACGAAAGCCGCCGTGCTGCCCGCAGGGGCGGCCTGGGAGCCAGACACGGCGCGTGCCGCGGCGGCGATGTCGTCGCGATTGAAGGAGCCGGTCTGCCCGCCGTTGGTGAGCTCGTCGATGGCGACTTGATAGACGTCGCGCGAGTGTGCAGGGTCGCAGCTCACCGGCGAATCGTCGTCGAGCATACTGTCGATCATGGACCAAGCCTCGTCCTCGTCCATAGCATCTGCGGCTCGAGCGATGGTAGGGACACCATCATCGGCATGACGGCGCTGGAACGCACCAGTCAGGCCGGAAAGGAATGCCGAGGTAGACTGCTCCGCCTGAGCCTGAGAAGCAGAAGCCGCAACGTAAGGAGTCGCATCCTGCTGCTGAGCTGGAATCGAGGCGGTCTTGAACTCGCTTTGATGCTGATTGAGATTGGCGGCACCGCCCATGGCATCAGGCTGGAATAGACGCTCTTCACGCTGCGCACGGTACTCGGAAATACCCAGCGAGGCGGCATAGATACCCACGCCCGCCACCGCGCCCACGGCGAAGGGAACCGCACCCGCCACGACCGTCTCGTTCACAGACGAAAACGGCAGCGTCGCGGCATACATAACCACGGGAGCGGCAAAGCCGATCCCGCACGAAAGTCCGGCAAGGACTGCTCGTTGTGTTGCATCAGAAGAAGCCATGAGCTCTCCCCATCTTCCAGCACCCAAATCGCATCATTCAGTTGGCTGCGCGAGAGAAGATGAAGCGGGGCTATGCCCCAAAGCAACGGTATATGGTTCGTTTCATCTGCGTTATCCGTCGCGAAGCTTAAAAGCTATTATGCGAAACCGCCCTGTCGATTGCAAGCGACGATGTCGGATTGAAACGGGAAACCTGCTGCTTGCCAGTCTTATGGTCAAAAAAGCGCGGAGCGGCAATATAGAAAAGGGCCGAGGCTCAAAGCCCCGACCCTTTATTGCACTGATGACTATCGCTGCGCGTGGATGACAACCTAGAACGTCTGCTCGTAGTCGCTGTGCTTTTTGGCCGAACGCACCAGGAACTCCTGGTTGGTGTTGGTGCCCTTAAGACCCTTGATAAACGATGCGGCCGCGCGCTCGATGTTGTTCATGCCGGCAAGAATGCGACGCAGGCCAAAGACAAACGGACGCATCTGCTCGTCAACCAACAGGTCCTCGTTACGCGTACCGGAGGCAACGGGGTCGATAGCCGGGAAGATGCGGCGGTCGGCCAGGTCGCGGTCGAGCTTAAGCTCCATGTTGCCGGTGCCCTTGAACTCCTCAAAGATGACCTCGTCCATCTTGGAACCGGTGTCGATGAGGGCAGAGGCCAGGATGGTGAGCGAGCCACCGTTCTCGATATTGCGGGCTGCGCCCAGGAAGCGCTTGGGCGGATACAGCGCCGCCGAATCGACGCCGCCCGAAAGGATGCGGCCCGAGGCGGGCGCCGCCAAGTTGTAGGCGCGGGCAAGACGCGTGATGGAGTCGAGCACCACCACGACATCGCCGCCCAGCTCCACGATGCGCTTGGCGCGCTCGATGACGAGCTCGGCCACGCGGGTGTGGTTGTCGGCGGGCATATCGAAGGTCGACGCCACAACCTCGCCCTTGATGGAACGCTGCATATCGGTGACCTCTTCGGGGCGCTCGTCGACGAGCAGGCAGATGAGGTGCACCTCGGGGTTGTTAATCGAGATAGACTGGCAGATCTTCTTGAGGATCGTGGTCTTGCCGGCCTTGGGCGGGGACACGATCAAGCCACGCTGACCCTTGCCGATCGGCGACACGATGTCGATGGCGCGACCGGTAATGGAGTCCTTGCCATGCTCCATGCGCAGCGGCTCGTTGGGATAGACCGGGGTGAGGTCACCGAACTTGGGGCGGTTGCGAATCTGCTCGGGGTCTAGACCGTTGACGGTCGTGATTTTGGCGAGGCCGGCGCGCTTGTCGCCGCCGCGCGAAGGACGAAGCGAGCCCTCGATGACGTCGCCCGTGCGCAGACGCGCGGAGCGGATGAGGTAGGCGGGCACGAAGGCGTCGTCGTTGGACTTCATGTAGCCATGGGCATGGATGATACCGGAGCTGTCCGGACGAATCTGCAGGATGCCCTTGATGTCGCGGAAGCCCTCGGCCTTCGCGGCGGTGACGTAGATCTCCTCGACGAGCTCGGCTTTCTTCTTGCCGGTCGTCTCAATCTCGAACTCCTTGGCCTTCTCGCGCAGCTCGGCGACCTTCATGGCCGCGAGCTCCTCGCGCGAAAGCGTGGGCTCGGTGGGAGCGGCATTACGCTCCTTGTTGCGCTGCTTGCGATCGCGCTGGCGGTTGCGGCGGTCGTTGTTGCGCTCGTCCTTGCGCTCGTTGCGCTCGTCGTTGCGCTTGTGCTGGCGACGGTTGGGGCGAGCGCCGTCTTCGGCCTCGGCGGGCGCGGCGCCATCGGTTGCGGCGGCATCGGCATTGGCCGCAGCGGCGTCATTGCCCTCGGCGCCGGAATCGACTTGCGCTTCGACATCAGCCTGCTGCTCGGACGCCTTGGCCTTAGCGGACTTCTTACGACCGCGCTTGGGCTTCTCGGACGCAGGCCGTTCGACGTCCTGGGGCTCGGCGGCATCAATCGATGCATCGACGGTCGTCTCGGCGGAATCCTCGGACGCACCCTTCTTGGCAGCCTTTGCCTTGGACGTGCGCTTAGCAGCAGTACGATGGCTGCGACCAGGACGGACATCGGCGAGCTCGACATCGGCGGGAGCGGCCTCGGAAGTCGTAGCATCCTGGACGGGTGCATCGGCAGTGGTTGCAGACTCGGCGGTCGCCGCAGCATCCCGAGCGGCGGCGGCTGCGGCTGCGGCCTTCTCTGCCTCGACGAAGGCCTTGGGCTTGCGACCGCGACGGTGCGGGCGCAAAGCCGGATCGACAACGGGAACTTCGCTGGCCTCGACAGGCGCAGCGGGCTCAGCAGGCGATGTGCCCTCCCCTGCCGCGGAACGGACCGAAGCCTCAGTGAGCTCAGGGGTTACCTGATCGGCAACCTGCTCGGCCTTAGCAGCCGTGCGACGGCGTGTGCGCGGCGCCGGCTTCTCGGTCGGCTGGTCGGCGGCAGGCGTCTCGGGCACAGACGGAGCTGCAAGCTCGGTCAGAGCCGCGGCCTCGCGCTCGGCAGCACGACGGCGGGCGCGCACCACCTGAGCCTCGCTAATCTGCGCCAACGCACGTGCCTGCGCGACCTCATCGGAAATCGGCGCCGAGGAGTCAGCTGCAACGGTGCGCTTGACGCGCGTCGTGCGCGTGGTACGGCGCTTGGGCTTGGTGACCTCCTCGCCGTCAGCAGCAGGCTTGGCCGTGCGGCGCGTACGCTTGGGCTTTGCCGGAGCAGCCTCCTCACCAGTTGCAGGCACGGCCTTCTCAGCCGTTGCAGGCGTAGGCGTCGAAGCAGCCTTAGGCGTCTCAGGAGCCGAGGCATGCGCGGGCGCCGCGACCTGGTCCGACGCAACCGGTGCAGCGGGAGCGGCTTGCGTCGTCGTTATTTCGTTTTCTTGCTGTTGATCAGACACAGTGTTTGCTCAACTTTCTTTTCAAGCCCTGTGATCACATGCTCCCTGCATAAACCTTCAGGGCGGCTAAACAGTCTAGTTCCGTTCAAAACGACGGACATCATTGATCTGTATCGAGATGATTGCGTCATATACGCAGCGTTAGTGTAACACAACCGCAACCACCTGCAACTTAGTCATTGGGAACGCTCTTAAACGACTAGTCAAAAGGGGCACTCTTTGGTTTAACACCCACAAATCTGACTGCCTCCGCCAAAACTATGGCGGTTTACTACGATGAATCGCTAAACCGCGACCACTCCGAAACTTGTTGAACTAAAACCGCAGGTAGATGCCTTGCACTTTTTTGCGAAAAGCCGGCGTGGTTGGAATTTCTCATTTCATCGTAGTAAACCGGCATAGTTTCGTATTTCCAGCAGTTCCAAATTCGTCAATACGTCGGCGTTTGCAAAAAGCCCGACCTCCGTGTGAACTGCCTCCCATTTCTTGGACATGAGAAATGGGAGGCTTTTGGAGTGGGAAGGATAAACTGGACTTTCTTTTAAGGATCCTCAAGCGTATTGCCGCTCGTATTCCACTGGAGACATGTAGCCCAGGGTGGAATGCATGCGCACCCTATTGTAATAGAGCTCTATGTACTTGAAGATGTCCT
>DXLW01000013.1:0-153502 GCA_019414505.1 Collinsella sp. | reverse complement strand
TGAAGGACCTGCCGAGGGACGGGCCCGTCAAGCCGTGACCGGAATCGGTGAAAATACGTTAGCGCAACCGGTGAAACCGCCTTTGCGCGAACGGTGCGCCTGTTTAGCGAAACTGGTGAAAAATAGATTGACGCTAACACCTGGCCGCGTCGTTGCGGTCGTTCTTGGACGAGAGGTCGGCCGCCGACCTCGGGACCTTGGAGACGGCCGCGACGACGCAGTCGACGCCGAGCCCGGAGAGCTCCCTCTGCGGGGCGAAGCCGAGGTAGCCGCTCTCGTAGGCGGCGAGCGACGGGCCGGGGAAGCCCGACATCCACTCCGCGACCTCGCCCCAGGGGTTGCCGCGGAACCTCCTCGTCACGGCCTCGCCCGTCTCCGCGTCGAGCGCGCAGACGGTGGTGGACCTGAGGTGTACGTCCATTCCGAAGGCGGTAGAATATCTAGGCACGGGAGCCTCCCAACCTCGTTGCGGCGCGGCTGCGCCTCTGGCACTTCAACAACATTGTCGCAGCCCCGACCCGCGGTCACGAGCGGGGGCTCCTGTCGTTTCCGTGCCTTCGGATTGGGTCATAGTGTCTGTCCGTCCTCTACCTGCGGCGTTATCTTGCTCCGGATGTGGCAGTTAGGGACGCTCCTTTTCTGCCGGCGGTTTGGGACACTCCTTGGGTAGCCGTTGGGGACGTCCCCAACGACTACCCGGGAGAGTTGCCTTCCCTCGTGGCGGTCTTCTAGCAGAAAAACCAAGTGAGTAGGCTTTTTGCAGAAGGCCGAGCACGCCCTAAAACGACACAGCTCTAACCTGCGGTTTCATCGATCATTTGTCGCGATGTGCTCGGCAGGTTCAAAAAAGTCTACTCACTTGCATCTGAGACACCCCCAGATAGGCAAAAACCGCCGCGAAAGGGCCCCTGGTCCCTTCGCGGCGGTCATACGCCTCTGATTTTGTGACGATTTTGCCCGCTTGTTACTCGCTGTAGCGGGTGGCTATGGCGGCTCGCACCATGCCGGTGCTCATGAGGTAGGTCACCAGGAAGTAGCCACCGTATGCTGCCAGGAAGATTGCACAGGTGAGGCCAACGGTGCCGCCGATGCTCATATTTCCGAAAATACTCACCAGCTCGATGATCACCTTAAGTGCCACAAAGGAGTGCGCCAGGCCCACTGCCAGCGGGAACAGGAAGAATACCGCCTGCTGTGCCATCACCGAATGGCGAATCTGGCGGTCGTCGCAGCCAATCTGTGCCAGCACACGATAGCTGCGGCTACCGTCGGCCACGTTGGAGAGTTGCTGAATCGACAGAATCGCCGCGCATGCAACGACCAATACAAAGCCGATGTAGATGGCTAGGTAGCTAATAAGACCGTTCATTTGCGCTGCTTGCGCGTACATCTCGGAGCGTGTGATGAAGGTTCCCCACGACCCCGGCTCCTTGCCGTCAACGAGCAGATTGTCGAGCACAGTGTATTTAATACTCTCGTCTGCCTCGGTCGTATCCATCCCCTGTTTGTAGTTAACGAGCAGACTACTGGAATACGGCTGCAGATTAAGTTGGGACAACAGCTCGTCGGCAACGACGACGGTACCCCCATTACTGCCCATCGCCGAGTTGGCGATGGCCGCCGTATCTTCGTCCGACTTATCGGCTGCGGGCTTGAGCTCATGCCCGCCCAAGGTGAGGGTATGGCCGCCAGCCATATACTTGGTGTACATGTCGACCAGCTCGCCGCCCATATCACACGTGAGCAGATACTGGTCGTGACCGATGTGCACCGGCTCCTTGCCCATCATCTGGCGCAGTTTGTTGTACTGACTTGCCGGCGTCACAGACAGGCCTGTCATGTCGGCATTGCTACCCCCGAACGCCTTGGGAAGCTTTTCGCCCATGGTCTTGCACATCTCACTTGGGGTCACCGAAGGATCCGAGCCGCCAAGCGGGTAACTCAGATACGAATCGATCTGTACATGCTCGCCGGCAACATCGGCGATATCGACCTTCTTGCCGGTCTCGTCGTTGTTGTCCGCCGACTTGCCCTTGCCGTGCCATGCGGGGTACAAATCGACCGTACTATCAGCCAGCACCATGCGATCGGCCTCAGACGGATTGACATACTCTTTGTAGTAGTCGAGCGTTTCGGGCGTGTAATAGACATACGTCTGAGACACATCAACAGGGTTATAGCGCTCCAGGTTTTCGTTCATCACGTTGGCAATCGACATACCGCACGTCACCGAAGTGATGGCCAAAAACAGGAGCATCGCGATGACGCCCATCGAAAAGCACACCGTGTTGACCTTGGCCGCAAGCTGGCGCACGGTAAACATGTTGAGGCCGCGCCAATACACGCCGCGCAAGCTCTGCAGCAGCTTAATGAGCATGCCCGAGAGTCCCCAGAACAGGGCAAAGGTGCCCACGGTAACCATAGCGGTCGTAATACCAAACTGGTTCATGGCCTCTTGCAGCTTGCTGTCCGTCGCGGTTAGCGGGAACCCATCACGTAGCAGACGGTAATAGGCCACGCCCACAAGCACCACGCCCACGACAAAGATGGCAATCGCGATCCAGGGGTTGCGTGTCTTGATGCTCTCGTTGCGACGCTCGGCACCCATAAGCTCGATGAGTTTGGTACGACGCACGGCGCGAAGGTTCAGCAGCAGCGTGAGCACAAACATTACGAGCATGCAGGCAAGGGTCAGATTGAACGCATGCACCGAGAAAAAGAAGTGGAAATTGGCGATCTGCGTCTTAAAGAGCGAGGCCGTAAAGAACGTCATGAGCTGGGAGAGTCCCACACCCAGCACAATGCCGGCGACAAAGGCCACGACCGATACTATCACGGTCTCGAGCGCCATGATCGTGGCGACGCGTCCGCGCCCCATGCCGAGCACCTGGTACAGGCCAAACTCCTTCTTGCGGCGTTTCATGATGAAGTTGTTGGCATACACCATCAAAAAGGCCATGACACCGGCCAAAAAGTACGTCAGGTCGCCGAGCATGCTGCCCATTACCTGCGCCAAGCCCTTTTCATCGATTCCGGCGATGTCGACCTGCATCGAGATGGTGTTAAAGGCATAGAAGACCGTGACGCCCAGGGTGAGCGTCAAAAGGTAGACGAGGTAGTCACGGCCGGCACGGCGGACGTTGCCCCAAGCGAGTTTACAGAGCATCGGAGCCCTCACCGCCCATCATGGCAACGACCTCCATAATGCGGTCGAAAAACTCTCGGCGGTCGGTGTCGCCGCGGCGCAGCTCGGTGAAGATCTTGCCGTCGCGGATAAACAACACGCGGCTCGTGTAGCTGGCAGCAAAGCTGTCATGCGTGACCATGAGCACGGTGGCGCGCAGGCGGCGATTGAGGGCCTCCAGGCTCTCGAGCAGCAGGCGGGCGCTCTTGGAATCGAGGGCGCCGGTGGGCTCGTCGGCCATGATCATGGTGGGGTCGGTGACGAGCGCGCGAGCCGCGGCAACGCGCTGCTGCTGGCCACCGGACATCTGGTAGGGGTACTTGTCGAGCACCTGGCTAATGGACAAGCGTGCGGCCACGTCCTGCACACGGGCCGAGATTTCGGCTGAGTTCATACGGGCGATAGTGAGCGGCAGGGCGATGTTCTCGCGCGCCGTGAGCGTGTCGAGCAGGTTGGAGTCCTGGAAGATAAAGCCAAGCTCCTCGCGGCGGAACTGCGAAAGCTTGGCCTGCTTCATGCGCGTCACATCCTGGCCGTTGATGCGAATGATGCCGCTCGTGGCGCTGTCGATGGTCGACACGCAGTTGAGCAGTGTCGACTTGCCCGAGCCCGAGGCACCCATGATGCCCACGAACTCGCCGCGATTGACGGTAAAGTTGACGTCGTTGAGCGCGCGGGTCACGTTGCCCAGCGCACCGTATACCTTTTCGAGATGCGCGACCTCCAGTACCGGGGTCGCTGCTTGCATGGCTTGCATACCGAGTCCTTTCTTGCGATTAGTCTACGGCATCTATAGTCGCAAGGAGACGAGTCGGCTACCATCGATATGGCTTACGCTTGCCTTACCGTTGTGTAAGGTAGGGGTAGCTACCCTGTCACGTGTTGATGTTGAGAGAGGACTCCTGTTGAAGACCGTTCATGTTGCTGCTGGGATCATTCGCAAGGAAGGATCCGACGAGCTGCTCGCCGCGCAGCGCGGCTACGGCGACATGCAGGGGCTTTGGGAGTTCCCGGGCGGCAAGCTCATGCGCGGTGAGACGCCCGAGGATGCCGTGCGTCGCGAGCTTATGGAAGAGCTGCAGGTAAAAGTCACCAACCTGCGCGATTTCTATACCGTTGAGTATGACTACCCCGATTTTCATCTCTCCATGGAGTGCTATTACTGCTCGCTGGCCGATGAGTCCGGCGAGCCCCAGAAACACGACCGCCAGCTCGATATCCGCTGGATTCCACGCACCTCGCTTGCCACGGTGGAATGGATGCCCGCCGACAAGGGGCTTATCGATGTCCTAATTGAGCTGAAGGAAGACCGGCTCGAGACAAGCGCCGCCGATGACGCTGAGGCCACTACGGCCGACGAGCCCACCACCAGGCCCAAGCGCAAAACCAAACGCCGCTCCAAAAAGCGCCCCAAACCTGGTCTGCTCGACGGCATCGACACCTCGGACCTCTCCGCCGACGAGCGCGAGCTAGTCCGCCGTCGCGCCGCCATCAAAAAGTCCATGAAAGGCAACAAGCGCGCCAATACCAAGCCCGAGCTGCTCGTTCGCCAGCGTCTGCGCGCCGCGGGACTCACGGGTTATCGCCTGGAATGGAAAGTTCCCGGCAAGCCCGACATCGCCTTCCCCGGACGCAAGATCGCCATCTTCGTCAACGGCTGCTTTTGGCACCGCTGCCCCAAGTGCAATCCGAGCCAGCCCAAGCGCAACGTTGAGTTTTGGGAAGCAAAGTTCCGGCGCAACGTCGAGCGCGACCGAGCTGCCGTGGCAGCACTCACCGAAATGGGCTGGACGCCCATAACCATCTGGGAATGCGAACTCAAAAAGGACCGCATCGACGCCACCATGGAAAAGGTCATCGAGCAGGTTCGCGCCGCGACCCCGCAGCGCTAAAACGAGCCATTCACACGCCCCACACGCCCGCGCCACATCCATGCCACAAACCTTAGAAAGCCCTTAAGCTCAAAACCTTTCAAAGGTGTTACTCGATAGCTTTCACCTGCGGTTTCATCGTAACATCAAACCAGGTTAAGCCTTTCTTTAGCGCTTCTTTGCGACAGCCGCGGCATAATACTGCCAACGCACGGGACCTAGCAGCACACCCCGTGCGCAACCTTTTGGTGGACATCGAGGAGGCCGCACGCATGCATTCTTCCAATGACGCAGCACAGCCATCCCTAAAACATGCGGACCTTTTCTCCTTCCCCCCGACACAGAGAGACGGTCTCCTCGACTCCCTCACCACAAAAGCCAAACGCTCAACCAATCAGAGCCTCAACTTGCGAGCGTCCTTCGAAAAGCTCCAAGCATCCCTAGACAAGGCGTTCCCCAACCAAGCCCGGGCATACTAATCCCCCATCAACAAAGAAGCCCTAACGCCCCACCCATTTCCGCCCCAACGCCACAAGGGCGATCGAGCAGGACGGCTTGGGCGGGTCCCCGTACTTAGTTTCCAAAATCATTCCGCAGCGCGAAGGCCCCCGTTGCCAACGCTTCGTAGAAGCGAGGCAACGGGGGCCTTCATGCGCGAGGACGTTTTGGAAACTAAGTACGGGGACCCGCCCAAGCCGTCCGATGGGATCAGAGTACCCTTGCTGTTACTCTGCTTTGCCCACAGAGTTGAGGTTGGTCATGCGGATCTTAACCAGCTCGGTAATCTCACGCATACCCTCCTTGGCCGGCTTCTTAGGATCGAAGCAGGCAGGGTTCTCGGCCATGTAGGCCATGAAGCCCTTGGTGTAGGCCTGACGCAGCTCAGTGGCGTAGTTAACCTTGCAGATGCCGTTCTTCACGGCCTCGGCGACCTGCTCATCGGGCACACCAGAAGTGCCGTGCAGAACCAGCGGCACGTCGACGGCGTCGCGGATGGCCTTGACCACGGACTGCTCGATGTGCGGATCGCTCGTGTACACACCGTGGCTGGTGCCAACGCCAATAGCCAGCGAGGTGCAGCCAGTGCGCTCGACGAACTCCTTGGCCTCGGCAGGATCGGTGTAGGGGCTCTCGCCCTCAACCGCGGGACCGTCGTCCTCCTTGCCGCCAACCTTGCCGAGCTCGGCCTCGACGGGCACGCCCATGGCGCGGCCAGCGTCGGCGACGGACTTGGTCAGGGCGATGTTGTCCTCGAAGGACTCGTGCGAGCCGTCAATCATGACAGAGGTGTAGCCCGTGCGGAAGGCCTGCATGCAGCGGTCATAGCCATCGCCGTGATCGAGGTGCAGAGCGACGGGCACGGAAGCGCGCTCGGCGGCAGCCTTGACCATGCCGTAGAAGTAGTCCAGACCAGCGGTCTTGATGGTGCCCGGGGTGGTCTGCATGATGACGGGGGACTTGGTCTCCTCGGCAGCGGCCAGAACGGCCATAACAAACTCGAGGTTCTCGACGTTGAACGCGCCGACGGCGTAGTGACCGGCCTGAGCGTCCTTGAGCATCTTTTCGGTGGTAACAAGTGCCATGAGCGTTTGCTCCTCTCCCTCGCCCGCATCTGGACATCGGGCGTAGTTGTTCACAAGGCGTTTTACCTTGCGTTTTGCTGCGCTCATTGTATGAAATTCAGCGGCTTTGCACGTGCGAGATATTGAGCCCATGCAGGTCAATACAGCCGTTTTTGAAAAGTAAACGGAAGGAATTGGAACCGAGTGGGCGTGTTCGATATTGAATTTTGGGCGTTCAGCGTCTTTCTTTTATAGAAAAGATAAGTAATCGAAAGGTGTTTTCTTACTCAAAAAGAAAATGAACGAAAATAGAGTCAACACAATTCCTGCAAATTTGGCCGAGAATGGAGCAGCTATGGCCCATGCGACAACCCGAGCCTTCGCCGATGAGCGTCGTGCCGCCATCATGGAGATGCTCGAGCATAACGCCTCGGTGCAGGTGGCAGAAATTGCCCAAACCTTTGGCGTGTCCTCTGTCACCGCTCGCGCCGACCTGGACGCACTCGCCGAGTCTGGCAAGCTGCGCCGCACGCATGGCGGCGCCGTATCGCTCCACAAGCGTCTGACTGTTTCCACGCAGGATCGCCGCATCAATGTCAACGTCGCCGCCAAGCAGGCCATCGCGCAAAGCGCCATCGAGTTCGTCAATGACGGCGACACGTTGCTCGTCGACTCGGGTACCACGGCGCTCGAATTCGTCCGGCTCCTCGATCAGCGCAACGGCATCACCGTTATCACGGCCGACATTACCATCGCCGATTATATCGACGAGAGCATGCCCTCGGTCGATGTCGTCATGCTGGGCGGGGCGCTGCGCAAAGGCCATCGTTATCTGTACGGACCGCTCACCATGCAGGCGCTCCAAATGGTCCACGCCGATCTTGCCGTCATGTGCCCTGGCGCTTTTGTTCCCGGCTGCGGCTTTACGACCGACTTTCCCCAGATGGCCGAGACCAAAACGGCTATGATCGCCGCGGCCCATCAAAGCGTCGCCCTCATGGACGCCAGCAAGGTTAACGGACGCGGCATGTACCGCTTTGCCGAGCTGACCGATGTCGACGCCATCGTGATGGACCGAGACCCCGAAGGCGCCGTCGCCACCTCAATCGCCGAAATCGTTGACGACGCCCGCCCAAATCTCGTCATCGCCGGCGCTTAAACAAAAACCACCACAAAGGTGCCTGTCCCCTTTGTGATGGTTTTGCTCGTTAAAAGTGAAAATATCGCTACTTGGACAGCTCGTCGGCGAGGGCCTCGATCTGAGCGCGCGAGGCGTCGTTGAGCGAACCCAGGACAGTCACCTTGTTCTGCGTCAGGGTGATGTCCTTCATGCCCTCGAGCTCCTTGGTCATAACCTTGGCAGCAGCGGGCGCCCAAGAGCCGGCCTCAACGAGCGCCACCGTACGGTTCTGATAGGCGTGCTCGGCAAGCGTGTGGATAAAGGTGCTCATGAACGGGAAGATCTCGCCCTGATAGGTGATGGAGGCGAGTACCAGTCGGTCATAGCGGAACGCATCCTCAACGGCCTCAGCCATATCGTCGCGAGCCAGGTCAAAGACGGAAACCTTCTGGCCGCGAGCCTCAAGCGCAGATGCGAGTTCCTCGACGGCAGCCTTCAGATGGCCATACACGCTCGCATAGGCGATCGTGATGCCCTCGTCCTCGGGCTGATAGCTCGACCAGGTGTTATAGGTATCGAGATAATAGCCCAGATTCTCGGTCAGCACGGGGCCGTGGAGCGGGCAGATGATCTGGATGTCCAGGTCGGCGGCCTTCTTGAGGACGGCCTGTACGAACTTGCCGAACTTACCGACGATGCCAAAGTAGTAGCGGCGAGCCTCGCAAGCCCAGCCCTCGGGATCCTCGATGTCGTTGGCGCCAAACTTGCCAAAGCCGTCGGCGCTAAAGAGCACCTTGTCGGTAGCCTCGTAAGAGAACAGCACCTCGGGCCAGTGAACGTTGGGGGCGCCGACAAACGTCAGGCTGTGGCCGCCCAGATCGAGCACGTCGCCATCTTTGACGACCATCTTGCGCTCGGGGAAGTCGGTGCCAAAGTAGTTGACCATCATGCGGAAAGCGCCCATGCTGGCCACAATCTGCGCCTGGGGATAGCGCTCCATAAAGGCAGCGATGCCGGCGGAGTGATCGGGCTCCATGTGATGAACGACCAGGTAGTCGGGCGTACGGCCATCGAGCACGGCCTCGAGGTTGCCGAGCCATTCGTCGACAAAGCCAGCGTCGACCGAATCGGCGACAGCGATTTTGTCGCCCAAGATAACATAGCTGTTGTATGCCATGCCGTTCTCGGACACGTCGTACTGGCCCTCGAACAGGTCGATGTCGTGATCGTCGACGCCAATGTAGCGGATATCCTTGGTGATCTCCATCAGGCAAAGCCTCCTAGATAGACAAAAGAGCCCGTCTATCATAACACTCGCCTTCATAGCCACGGCTATCTGTCAGCATCCTTACCGATTGTTTTTGAGGCGGAATATACCGCCGTTTACCTGCACAAACTATGCGTGCGGCTCTGCTGTGCTATGTCGAATGATGAGCTGGCCGGGAATACGAATGGCAACGGTTTTGCCTGCCGTACCCACCTCGGGAACCGCATGCTCGAATACCTCGCGCCCACGCTGATGCAAATCGAATCGCACGGTCGTGAGCTCGTTGTGTGCCACAAAATCATCGAGCGAATCGTCGACGCCCACCACGCTTACGTCCTCGGGCACGCGCAGCCCGCTATCGCGCAGCGCTGCAATGGCGCCGTTTGCCATCTGGTCGTTTGCCGCGTAAATCGCCGTCATGGTGCGATCGTGCTCGGCCAGGTACCTGCCGGCCTCGTAGCCGCTGTTGGCAGACCAGTCGCCCTCGAGCGGCTCTGCCGACTCGATGTGTTTACGCTCGAGTGCATCTTGCCAACCGGCGCGACGAAATTGCTCGTCGACCGAGAACGACGGGCCGCCAATATAGCGAATCTGCTCGTGCCCCAGCTCAAACAGATGATCCATAAGCAATAGCGAGCAGCCGTAATGGTCGGAATCGACCGTGGTCACGCGCGGATGTGCGTACATGGTAACGATGACCGTGCCGATACCCGGCAACGGATCAAACGTCTCAAAATCGGGCGCCATGCGACTCATGCCGATAATGATGCCGTCCACCGGCAGCGCGGCCATACGGCGCGTGGCCTCGGCAAGCGAAAACTCCTCGGTCTTGGACATCTCAACCAGCGTGATAGCGCAATTATGCTCGCGAGCAGCGCTGGCGATGCCGTCGATCATTGAGAGGTTGCCAAACTTGGTGACATCGTTGACGCACAGGCCGACCGAATGGTAACGGCCATCGCGCAGCGAGCGACCGGCATAACTCGGACGAAAGCCGAGCTCTTGCATGGCGGCCTGCACGCGCTGGCGCGTCTGCTCGTTAACGTTGGGCAAGCCGTTGGCAACGCGCGAAACCGTCTGCTGCGAAACACCGGCAGCGCGGGCAACGTCGGCCATGGAAACCGGACGCGAACTAATATCGTTGGACGGGCGCCTTGCCACAGGATCACCTTCACCCTTGCGAAATCTGAATAGCGTGTATGCCGGCCCGGGCAGAAATACATCCCGCGCCGAGGCCCGCTATCGTCGGACGCATGTTAACGTACTCTACTTTTTCGACCTGCATCTCTTCTGCTTTATAAGTCCATACGACAGTACCGTTCACGGCTGTATTTCTACCGATTACCAGATTCTCAAAAAGTGACAAGCGTTGTATTATGAGTACGTTAACATAGCCCGTAACGTGCGGTATCGTGAACACTTGGTTCATGCCGCTTCAAGTTGTTAACGTACTCATAACGACGCAAAACTCATCCGTGCGCGCCAAAGAAAGGACCCCCATGACCACCCCCGACGAAAAGACACTCGCCACGCTCACCAAGCTGTTTGAGGAGGAGTTTGGCCCCATCGGCGATCGCCAGGTGCTCTATGTGCACGCGCCCGGCCGTTCCGAGATCAGTGGCAACCACACCGACCACGAGGGTGGCCACGTTATCGCCGGCTCGCTCGATGTCGCCGTTGACGGCATTGCCGTGGCGACCGACTCCAACAAGATTCGCGTCGCCGACGAGGGCTATCCTACGTTTGAGATCACGCTCGACACGCTGGATATTCAAGAGTCCGAGAAGGGCACGTCCGCGAGCCTCGTACGCGGCATGGCCCACGAGATCGCAGCGCTTGGTGTTGAGCCCCAGGGCTTTGACTTCGCCTTCACCTGCTCCGTCCCCTCAGGCGGCGGTCTTTCGAGCTCCGCTGCCGTCGAGGCGGCGTACGGCCGCGCCATGGAAACCCTCTGGGGCGCACCCGCCATCGAGCCCGTCACGCTCGCCCAGATGAGCCAGCGCACCGAGAACAACTACTACGGCAAGCCCTGCGGTCTGATGGACCAGGCCGCCGTATGTCTGGGCGGCCTTGCCTACATGGACTTTGAGGACCAGGCTCAGCCTAAAACCCAGAAGCTCGAGCTCAACTTTGAGGATCACGGCTATGCGCTCGTGCTCGTTAAGGTCGGCGCCGACCACGTGGCCGCCACCGACGACTACGCCGCCGTTCCGCGCGAGATGCAAGACGTCGCCGCCGAGTTTGGCAAGGCACGCCTGTGCGAGGTAAACGTGGCGGACTTTGACGCCAAGCTCCCCGAGCTGCGCGCCAAGCTGGGCGACCGTGCCTGCCTGCGCGCCGTTCACTACTGGTACGAAAACGGCCTGGTCGACAAGCGCTGGGCTGCCCTGAACGCCGGCGACATCGATCAGTTCCTGGTCCTGACGCGCGAGTCCGGCGCCAGCTCTGCCATGTACCTACAGAATGTCGTTGCCAAGCTGGGCTCCGAGCAGCCCTCGATGTATGCCCTGGCACTGGCCGAGCACGTGCTCGACGGCCGTGGCGCCGTCCGTATCCACGGTGGCGGCTTTGGTGGCACCATCCAGGCCTTCGTGCCGCTCGACCTGGTCGACACCTTTATCACCAAGATGAACGGCTGGCTGGGCGAGGGCTCTGCCCGCCACTACGCAATTTCTGACAAGGGGGCTTACGCGGCATGGCTGTAATGACTGACGTGCGCGAGGCCGCGCAGAACCTGATCGAGTACGCTATCCACCGATCGATGATCGGCCAGGACGATCGCATCTGGGCGTATAACACCATTCTCGAGTGCATCGGCGCCACGGGCCCGGCGCTCGACATGGCCTGGGCGCTCCAGGTCGAGAAACTCTCGCTCTTGCACCCCGATACCCTACCCAACTTTGACCTTGAAGGCACGCTTGCCGCGCTTTCCGAAGCTGCCGTTGCCAACGGTGCTGCCGAGGACACGGCATCGGGCCGCGACCGCATCGCCATGCGCATCATGGGCGCGCTCATGCCGAGGCCTTCGGTTGTAAACGAGGAGTTCAACGGCCGCATGGGCGTCAACGAGCCCCGCGCCGCGACCGACTGGTTCTACGGCCTGTGCTGCGACGCCGGCTACGTGCGCCGTGCCGCCATCGCGCGCAACATCAAATGGAGCACCCCCACCAACTGGGGCGATCTTGAGATCACCATCAACCTGTCCAAGCCTGAGAAGGACCCGCGCGACATTGCCGCGGCCGGCGCCGCAAAGAACACGGGCGAGAAGTACCCCGCCTGTCAGCTCTGCATCGAAAACGAGGGCTATCCCGGACGCTCTGCCGCAGCCGACGGCGGCGCTCACCCCGCCCGCCAGAATCTGCGCGTTATCCCCATTCAGCTCAACGGCGAGCGCTGGGGCTTCCAGTACAGCCCGTATGCGTACTTTAACGAGCACTGCATTGCCATGAGCTCCGAGCATCGCCCGATGCACGTCGACCGTAAGGGACTGACCTGCCTGCTCGATTTTGTGGACCTGTTCCCGCACTACTTCATCGGTTCCAACGCCGACCTGCCCATCGTGGGCGGCTCGATTCTGTCGCACGACCACTTCCAGGGTGGCGCGCACGAGTTCCCCATGATGCACGCCGCCGAGGTCTCGCAGTTTAGCGTGCCCGGCTTTGACCAGGTCAGCGGTACCGTGTTGCAGTGGCCGCTTTCGGTGCTGCGCCTGCGCTCGCATGACCGCGCTCAGCTGCTCGACGCCGCCGAGAAGATTATCCTCGCCTGGCGCGAGTGGACCGATGAGTCCGTGGGCGTTATCGCGCACACAGCCGATGGCGTGGCGCACAACACCGTGACGCCCGTCATCCGCCGCGTCGACTCTCGCGGCAACGCCGACGGCGAGATCTACGAGGCCTACCTGGCGCTTCGCTGCAATATCACGACCGACAAGCATCCGCTGGGCGTATTCCACCCGCATGCCGAGTACCACCACATTAAAAAGGAGAACATCGGCCTGATCGAGGTCATGGGCCTGGCAATTCTGCCGCCGCGCCTGGTTCCCGAGCTTGGCGCTGTCCGCGAGCATCTGCTGGCAGCCAAGGCCGATGCCAGCTACGACATTGCCGGTGCGCTCGAGGGCGACGACCTTTGCCGCGGCCACGCCGCATGGGCCGAAGATGTTTTTGCCCGCCGCGCCGACGAGCTTACGGCGGACAACGCCATCGACATCCTGCACGAGGAGGTGGGCGTGGTGTTTGGCCACGTGCTCGACAACGCCGGCGTCTTCAAGTGGGACGAGGCAGGACGCACCGCCCAACAGCGCTTTATCGACTCACTGTAATGGTCCCTTGGGGACGGAGGAAAACAGATCATTTCGTCTTCAAGACAACGGCGCCCGCCGGCAACATCGCCGACGGGCGCCGTTTTTGAGTGTAGTCATTGGGGTCATTCTTAAGGGGCGTTCTTAAACGACTAGTCATTAAAGAGCGTCCCCAATGACTACTTGCAACCAAGGCAACGCCGGTGTCTTGGCAACGACAGCGAAAACGCCCCTAAGCGAGCAAGGTGACGTGAAAGAGGAGGGCATTGACCTTTTGGTCATGCCCGACGATTGAACGTCAGATTGCCGCTTAGGGGCGTTTGCAGCGTCGCGCCGTTACGCGGTTTGGTAAAACCGCGTAACCCTACAGTTCAGTCACGACAACGCTGTTGTAGACCTCGTCCCAGCGGTCCATGACCAGGTGGCCGGTCTTGGGATCCATGGCGTTGAGCTTGCCGCAGGTGTTGGCGGTCTTGAGCACCGTGACGTCGTCGGCACCAGCAGCAATGGCATGCGCAAAGCCGGCGATGGTCGAGTCGCCGGAACCCGTCGCGTTCACAGCCGCAATCGCGGGCGTCTTAGCGCGGAATGCGCGACCCTCATGGAAGCCCACCGAACCGGCAGCGCCCATCGAAACGACAACCCAGGGAATGCCGGCAAAGCGGCCATCGGCGGCGAGCGCCTCGCGCAGGGCATCGACATCATCAGTCGTAAAGGACGTACCCAGCAGGCCGTTAATCTCGGTCAGGTTGGGCTTTACGAGCTCAGGCTTAGCGTCGGACTCAAGCGCGGCCTCCAGCGATGCACCCGAAGTGTCGAGCAGCACCTTGGCGCCCGCCTCCTCGGCGATCTTAACGAGCTTGGCATAGTAGCCGGCATCGACACCACGCGGCAGCGAGCCCGAAAGCGTCACAACGTCCGCCTTCGCTGCAAGCTCGGCGAACTTGACCGTAAAGGCCTCGAGCTCGGCCGGGACGATCTGCGGGCCGCTCTCCAGCAGCTCGGTCTGATTGCCCTCGTGCAGGATATTCAGGCAAATGCGCGTCTCACCGGCGATGGGCACAAAGTCGTTCTTGACGCCGTCGGCATCCATAAGCTCAGCCATATAGGCACCCATGTGGCCGCCAAGCAGGCCAGTCGCGAGCACGTCGTCGCCCAGCTGCAGCAGCACACGGCTCACGTTGAGGCCCTTACCGCCAGCAGTCTTTTCGGGCGTCACGCGGTTCACGTCGTCGATGATCAACTTGTCGAGCTGATAGCGCGTATCAATCGACGGGTTCATGGTAACGGTCAGAATCATGTTGAACTCCTGTTCCGGAGCGGCATGACCCGCCCCAAACATACGATAACTCGTTAAAGGATCTCGATCTCAAAGCCGCGGGTGACGGTCTCTCCCGGCTTGGCCACCAGGCAGCCACGCTTGTGCTCCAGAATATCGTCCTCGTCGGAGCAGGTGGACAGACCACCCCACGGTTCAACAGCCACAAAGTCGCCCTCAGGCTTGCTCCACACAATCAAGTACGGCATATCGGGGAACGTCAGGCGCACGCCCTTGTCCTCGGTTTTCTTGGTCAGCGTAACCACGCGGCTCTCGAGCACGTCGAAGATGGTCTCCGCGAAGTCAAAGAGTTCATGGGTAAGCGGCAGGTTCTGGCCGATCATGGGGTTCTTGCTGCGATGCTCAACATCAATCAGGCCCGTCGAGGGAACGGCAGTACAGAGCTCGGTGGCCTCACGCTGCTCAAAACGAAGCTCATAATCGTCATAGGACTCGCCCTCGTCGAGCGGGCACTTAAAGCCGGGGTGACCGCCCACAAAGAACGGCATGTCCTCGGTGCCCTCATTGGTCACCTCGTACGACACGGCCACCTTTTCCGAATCGATCGTGTAACGAGCAACGATCTTAAACGGATACGGGTACTGCTCGAGCAACTCGGCATGGTCGGTAGAGCTTAGGCTCAGCGCAACCATGTTGTCGCTCTGTTCCTCGAGCTTCCACTCCTGTTTGCGCGCAAAGCCGTGGCGGGCGAGCTTTACCTCGCGGCCGCCCATGGTCGTTGCGTGACCGTCACGAAGGCCACCGCAGATCGGGAAACAAATGGGTGCCTGCCCCGACCAGACCGCCGGATCACCCTGCCACAGGTACTCACGGCCGTTGGCCGCAATAGAAGTGAACGACCCGCCCGCCGTGCTCAGTGCTACGCGGATAGAACCGTTATCAAGAACAAACTCCATAGGAGCCTTCCCTTTCTTACGACAGCCCGCCAAGTCAATAAGGCTGATAGAAAACCGGCCCGCGCCCCATCACAGAAACGCGAGCCGTCAACGGACTAGTTAATTACGCCGGATACCCGCTAATCGTGGTATTCGCCGCGGTCCCACTTCTCGAGGAACTCGTCAAAGAAGTGCGGGTCAGCCTGAGCCTCGGCATCGGCCTTATTGCAGGCATCGATCTTGGCGATGAGGGCATCGTGCTCAGGGGTCTTCTCGTAGGGCTCCTCCAGGAAGGCAAGCATGATATCGGCCATCAGGAACTCGCCGGTAATCTTGCCGCCAAAGCCCACGATGTTGGCGTTGAGCTCGCGACGGGCATACAGGGCAGAGGTCATGTCGCGGACCAAGGCGCAGCGGGCGCCGGGAACCTTGTTGACGGCGTTGGTGATGCCAATGCCGGTGCCGCACAGGGCCACGCCAAAGTCGGCCTTGCCGCTGGCAACAGCCTCGCCCACGGCCTTACCGTAGATGGGATAGTGCGTACGGGTATGGCTGTAGGTACCGCAGTCGAGCACCTTGTAGCCAGCCTGCTCCAGGCGGTCGGCCAGATAGATCTTCTCGTCCGTAACGATATGGTCGCAACCGATTGCGATGGTCTTCTTCATCAGAACGTCCTTTCGTCTGAATTCACAAGTTGAGGTAGAAGTTCGAGTTCTCGGTGGCTCTCGTTAGGCCATCTTGTTGAGCATGTCGACACGGATCTGGTGACGGCCGCCGGCGTACTGGGCGCGCAGGAACTCGCGGGCGATCTTCTTGGCGACCTCGGTGCCCACAACGCCCGGGCCCATGGTGACCATGCGCGAGCCGTTGTGCTCGCGGGTCATGTAGGCGGAACGCTCGTCGGAAATGTTGGCGACGACCATGCCCTTGATCTTGACGGCGGCCATATAGGAGCCGACGCCGTACTTATCGAATGCGAAGCCCTGGGAATCCTTGTGCTCCAGCAGGTCCTTGGCAACGGCGGTCGCGGAATCGACAAAGTCCGCAGCAGGGGTCTCGGAATAGTCGACGACCTCGTGACCGTCGGCGATGAGCATCTCCTTGATGGACTCCTTCATCGACATACCGTCGGCATCGGAAGCGATTACAACCCTCATGACATCCTCCTTGAGAGATACGCAGGTGCGTAGTTTCTGTTTGGAAGTGTTGAATCGCGTTCAGGTCCGGGCATCTGAATGTGCGGTTCTTCACTGTTCATGTTTATTTGAACACATTCGAACAGTAACTGCAACAACTATTTGTTTATCTTTGTTCTTTTTTGAACAAATACCGTTCACGGATGATTGCTGACCGTTTGAGCCGGGCGCGAACGTAGCGACCATGTGTTCAACAAACAAAAGGGCGGCCAAGAACGTGTCTCGGCCGCCCCTCGGCGGTATTCCCCGGTATATACAGCTGTTTTAGCTACTCGGACTGCCCACCCTTTTTGGCGTGTTTGGACGGAGCACTCAGAAAGCGGCCCGTCAGATAGTTCGCGGGACCGGAGATATCGATCCCCAGCAGGGTGTGGCCCAGCCACAGGAACGCCACGAGCACCAGCAGCGGGATAACGCACGAGGTCACGATCATCACAATGACGCCTTCGATGAGATCGGTCACTTGCTGCACAATTTCATCGGTCATCTGCTTGGCGCCGCTGGTCACCGACGTGACGAGGCCCGAGGCACCGTCGGCAAGCTGCTCGAGCACGCTCTTGGACTCTGCGGACTCGGTCTTTTTCTTGCTTGTTTTGGAGCTATCGCTATCAGCCGCACTCGCAGCGTCGGCCGCCTTTTGCTCGGCCGCCTCGATGCTAACGCGATACGTTTCATCGACCTTCTGCGACACCCATACGCTCGCGGGCACGAGCGCCATGCCGATCACGGCAACCACCAGCACGCGCGTCGCCACACGGCGCAGGACAGTGCTCGTGCTCCAGCGCCCGTGAATGCCGAGCGACACCGCAAAGAGCACCAACGCAAACGGGATTAAGATGCCCAGGCCAACCGACCACACAATCGTGAGCAAATATTTCTCTAGGTATAGCACGGCAAGCACGATACCAAGGTTGCCTGAAAGCTGTGCGAGCTGCTCGGCAACCGGCGTTCCCGTATCACCCGGCAGCGCGGTAATGCCCGCAGACAGCGCCACGCACGAGGTCGTGAGCGCCAGTACGTTACCTTTCTTTTGATCGATGACCTCGATGGTGGAGTCCCAAGTTTTGGTATCGGCAAAATGCGGACGAGCTACAAAGCCCGACAGCAGCGCCAGTACCACGAGCGCAACGATAAAGCCAATCTGCAGCTTTTTGTTTGCGCACACGACATCGGACAGGCTGGGCTGCAACTCTGTTACCGTCGTGTGCTCGGTTATCTGGACAGGACGCCCATAAGCCATCTCGTGCGCATCCGTCTTTTGAATCAATCCGTTGTCCGGCATTTGGACACCTCCTCATTCCGGCCTGCATTGCGGATGGAAGTATACCCACCCATCGAAAAACCGAACGGGAGGGCGTGCAGAAGCTCCAAGACTGCCCCCAACGGCTAGTCGTTTAAGAACGTCCCCAATGACTGTCTCGGGATGAGTTGCGGTGGAATAGGGATTGTTTTGCGCCCGCCGGCCCCTATTCAGTCCCCATTTCACCGCAACTTGGAGGAGGACAGAAAAAGCCCTGCCGCGGGTAGCGGCAGAGCTTTTGGAAGGGGACTTGGTTGTGAGGGCTCGTTAAGCGAGCTTGGCCTCGAGCTCGGCGATGCGCCTGTAGGCATCGATGGTAAAGCGGGTCTGCTTCTCCAGGATCATAGTGGTCATGAGAGTGTCCTGAGCGTGAGCCATGATGAAGGTCATCTCCATCTCGCCACCGCCGGCCTCCTGCGAAAGCAGTTTGGTCTGCGTGTCGTGGGCACCGATGAGCGCATCGCTGGCATCCTTGTGCAGCTGTTCGGCCTTCTCAAAGTCACCCTCGCGAGCAGCATCGAGCGCTGCAAGCAGATCGGTCTGGGCGTCACCTGCGTATGCGACGATCTCGAATCCAACCATCGAGATTTCTTCTTTGGTTGCCATATTGCGTTCCTTTCACATATGAACCAATGGAGAGCATCGCGTCCGGGCATACGCGCTGCGTTGTGTATGACAGAAACAATAACATTCAAACAAAAAAGAACAGCTCAAAACGTAATTTCGAGCTATGAACGGTCATTTTTCGCCCGTGAACGGTTTTTAAACCAATCTGAACAATATCAAACACAATTATCGGCAACCCAAACAGGACCGCACCCTAACACAAATCGCGCACCGTATCGCCCTCTACGAGCACACCGGGAATCAGCATGTGCTCCACGCCAGACGCACCCCCATCGGCGCCGGCAATCTTGTCGACCGCCCACATGCCGACGCGCTTGTTGTCAAAGCGCACCGTGGTCAGGCGACGGTCGGGCACGATATCGCCCAGGCTGTCATCAACACCCACCACGCTCACGTCCTCGGGCACACGCCTTCCGCACGACTCGAGCCCGCGAATGCAGCCGTATGCCATGGCATCGTTGGAAGCATAAATGGCCGTACAGGTCGGATCTTCCGCCAGAGCCTGACCGGCAGCATATCCGCTCTGTGCCGTCCAATCCCCACGGACGAGTCGCGGCGGCTCAATTCCATGCGCGCGCAATGTCTCGCGCCAGCCTTCCTCGCGCCGCATGCCCGAAAGCGAGCGCTCGGGGCACGAGATAAAGTGCACGGTTTTGTGCCCCCGCCCCAGCAAGTACTCGACCACCTGGCGCGAGCAATCGAACTGGTCGTTATCGACCGTTGAACAGAGCGGGTGCTCCAGCATCGTAACGAGCACCGTCTGCATGCCGGGCAGCGGCTCGAAGGTGCCAAAGTCCGCCGGCATGCGATTCATGATCACGACCATGCCGTCTACCGGCAGCGCGCTCATACGCGACGATGCGCTCTCGAGGGTATAGGGATGTCCATCTACTTTAGTGAGGGTGATGGCATAGCCATGTTTGTCGGCCGCGGCGGCAAAGCCCTCCATACGGTCGAGGTTGCCGGTACCGGTAATGTTGAACATGGCGACGCCGACGGTCTTAAACTTGCCACGGCGCAGCGATCGACCGGCAAAATTGGGGCGATACCCCAGCTCGCGCATGGCGGCACGCACGCGTTCCTTGGTCTCGGGGCGCACACTGGGCGAATCGTGCACGGTGCGCGAGACCGTCTGCTCCGAGACGCCCGCGAGGCGCGCCACGTCTTTGACGGATACCGATTTTTTAACAGCGGCCATAGGTCGATCTTTCTATGTCAACGATGCCATTGGTGGCACCCTACGCAGTCAAATGAAACGTCTTCAAGTATATCTAACGCCTCCCCCACCATACGCTCACCACCCAAAACCTACCGTTCACCGACATTTTTGCTTCCCCGAACGGCTTTTGGCGCCCAAATGTTAACGTTGCCATTGTGCAAACACAGAGCCACCGGGCGGCTCAAACGTTTACGCGTAAGGAATCGACGGTTCGCAGGCACAGGAACCACCGGTTCGCTTCTTTTTATGTGTCACAAAATGGCAACGTCAACATTTTGGCAACCGAAAGTCAAAAGCTACCATCGTTGCTAACCCACCGACTCTTAGGAGCATTGCATGGAGCAACTCATCGCCATCATCGAAAAGGGCCAGCCCTTTTTCAACGCGATCGCCCGCAACAAGTACCTCAAGGCGATCCGCGACGGCTTTATCTCCGTCATCCCCATCATCATCTTCTCGTCCATCTTCTGCCTGGTAGCCTCGGTCCCCAACATCTGGGGTTTCTACTGGCCCGATGACATCAACAACGCTCTGTGGAAGTGCTACAACTACTCCATGGGCATCCTGGCCATCGCCTGCGCCGCCACCACGGCCAAGCACTTCGCCGACGCTCAGAACCGCGACCTGCCCAAGAATAACCAGATTAACTTTATCTCATGCATGTGCGCGGCCATCATCGGCTTCTTGCTCCTTTCGAGCGACACGGTCGCCACGGACGCCGCCAGCGGCTTCAACACCACCTACCTTGGTTCCAAGGGCCTGCTGACCGCCTTCATCGCTGCGTTTGTGACCGGCATCATCTACAAGTTCTTTATCAAGCGCAACATCACCGTCAAGATGCCCGAGCAGGTTCCGCCCAACATCTCGCAGACCTTCAAGGACATCATCCCCTTCTCCGTCTGCATCACCGTCTTTTGGGTTTTTGACATCGTCTTCCGCGCTGCTTTTGGCTTCTGCTTTGCCCAGGGCGTCATCCAGGTGTTCCAGCCCCTGTTCACCGCTGCCGACGGCTATATCGGCCTCGCTGTGATTTACGGCGCCATGAGCCTCTTCTGGTTCGTCGGCGTCCACGGCCCCTCGATCGTCGAGCCCGCCATCGCCGCCGCTCTCGTTGCCAACATGACCGACAACCTAGCTGCGTTCCAGGCTGGCCAGCACGCTTCCGCTGTCCTGACCCAGGGTGCCCAGTACTTCGTCGTCTGCATGGGCGGCACCGGTGCCACGCTCGTCCTGGTCTTTATGTTCTGCTTCCTAGCCAAGTCCCAGGAGATGCGCGCCGTCGGTAAGGCCGCCATCGTCCCCGTCTGCTTTGCCGTCAACGAGCCGCTGCTGTTCGCCGCGCCCATCGTGCTCAACCCCGTCTTCTTTGTCCCGTTTGTCTTTGCCCCGATCGCCAACATCTGGATCCTCAAGATCTTTATCGACTTCTTGGGCATGAACGGCTTTATGTACACCCTGCCCTGGACTGTCCCCGGCCCCATCGGCACCATCATGGGCCTGGGCTTCCAGCCGCTCGCCTTTGTGATGCTCGCCCTTATCCTGGTCGTCGACTTCGTTCTGTACTACCCGTTCTTCCGTGCCTACGACGCCCAGAAGTGCGCCGAGGAGGCCGAGATTTCCGAGGAGGAGCTCGCCGCCAAGAACGCCGAGAAGGCCGCCAAGCTCAACGATGCCTTCCAGGGCAAGGCTGACGCCAAGAGCGTTGCCGCCGGTGCTGCTGCCGAGGCCGTGAAGGCCGCCGCCCCCGCCGCTCCCGCCGCTGTCGCCACTGAGGCAACGACCGCCAGCGACCTCAACGGCAAGCGCGTACTCGTGCTCTGCCAGGGTGGCGGTACCTCGGGCCTGCTCGCCAACGCGCTGGCCAAGGCCGCCAAGGAGCGCGGCATCAATCTTGAGACCGCTGCCGAGGCCTATGGCAACCACGTGGACATGCTCCCCGACTTCGATCTGGTCGTCCTGGCCCCGCAGGCCGCAAGCTACCTGGCCGACCTGCAGAAGGACTGCGAGCGCGTGGGCAACAAGTGCGTCGCCTGCCGCGGTAAGCAGTACATCGAGCTTTCCCAGAACGGTGATAAGTCTCTCGCCTTCGTAAGCGAGCAACTCTCGAAGTAAGTAACGCTCAGGGCCAGCCGACCATCCAAGACCGGCTGGCCCTTCGATTTAGACGATTGGATCATCATGTCCGTTAACCCTGCTAGCGTCACCAACCCGCCTGCGCAGTTTCCCGAGGACTTTGTCTTTGGCGGCGCTACCGCTGCCTACCAGGTAGAGGGCGAGACCCGCACCCACGGTAAAGGCAAAGTCGCCTGGGACGACTTCCTGGAGGCCCAGGGGCGCTTCTCCCCCGATCCCGCTTCGGACTTCTACAACCAGTATCCCGTCGATCTGGAGCTGTGCGAGGAGTTCGGCATCAACGGCATTCGCCTCTCCATCGCCTGGAGCCGCATCTTTCCCAACGGCACCGGTGAGATTAACCCCGAGGGCGTCCAGTTCTATCACGATCTCTTCGCCGAGTGCCACAAGCACCACGTTGAGCCGTTTGTCACGCTGCATCACTTTGATACGCCACTTCCCCTCTTTGAGAAGGGCGACTTCCTCAACCGCGAGACCATCGATGCCTTTGTGGACTTTGCCACCTTCTGCTTTAAGGAGTACGCCGACCAGGTAACCTACTGGTTCACCTTTAACGAGATCTGGGCCGACGCCTCCAACACCTACATCGAGGGCACCTTCCCCGGTGGCGTCAAGGCGCATCTGGCCGAGGCCTTCCAGTGCGAGCACAACATGATGCTCGCCCACGCCAAGGCCGTGCTGGCCTTCCACAACGGCGGCTTTAAGGGCAAGATCGGCGTCATTCAGTCGCTGGAGTTTAAGTATCCGCTCAACGAGAACGACCCCGCCGACATCAAAGCCGCCAACAACGAGCACGTGCTGCAGAACCAGTTTCTGCTCGACGCCACCTTCCGCGGCGACTACGCGCCCGACACCCTCGAGTGCGCCAACCGCCTGGCTGCCGTCTCGGGCGGCACCATCGAGATCCTAGACGAGGATTTGGAAATCATGCGCGAGGCCGCGCTCTACAACGACTACCTGGGCGTTAACAACTACCAGTGCCGCTTCTTGAAGGCTTACGACGGCGAGAACGACCTGCACCACAACGGTACGGGCGAGAAGGGCACTGGCCGCTGGCGCGTTAAGGGTATTGGCGAGCATGTGAACAAGCCTGGCATCCCCACCACCGACTGGGACTGGATCATCTATCCCGAGGGTCTGTTCGACCTGCTCGTCTACATTAAGCAGCGCTACCCCAACTACAAGCAGATCTTCATCACCGAGAACGGCATGGGCTACAAGGACCCTTACAAGGATGGTTTTGTGGACGACCAGCCGCGCATCGACTACATCGAGCAGCACCTGCGCTGGTTGCTCAAGGCCATGGAGGTTGGCGTCAACGTGGGCGGCTACTTCCTGTGGAGCCTGCAGGATCAGTTCTCCTGGACCAATGGCTACAACAAGCGTTACGGCTTCTTCTACGTTGACTTTGAAACCCAGAAGCGCACGCCCAAGGCAAGCGCATACTGGTATAAGCACGTGGCGCAGACCCGTCGTCTGGACTAGTGACTGGCGGGGTTGCCCGCTCACATAACCTGTCCCCATTTCTCAGCCGGGGGCGACACGTCACACGGCGCGCCGCCCCCGGTCTTTTTGTTTTTGGGCTGGTCGGGAGCCGTTTGTCTCGATCTGTAACATCTAGCCGAGTTTTTTGGTCCTAGCTGTTACAGATTGAGACGAACAGGATTGCTCTTTCCGAAGAATCTAAATCTGTAACACGTAGCCCGCTTTTGACCGTCTACCTGTTACAAATCGAGACAAACGGAGTAGGACCTAACCCCGTATGTCCCTAACAGTCGAGCGTTCGACCAGCGTACTCGGCACATGAATCGCCTCGATAGACGAGCTCTCTCCAATCGCCGCCTCAAACGCAAGCTTACCGACACCGCGCAAATCAAATCGCAGCGTCGTCAGCCGATTGTGAGGAACAAGTCCCTCGAGTGCGTCGTCGATACCAACCACGCTCACGTCGTCGGGCACGGACAGGCCCGCGTTCTCGAGCGCGGCGATAACGCCCAGCGCCATCTGGTCATTTGCCGCAAGCACGGCAGTCGGCGCCTGCGACCCGCCGGCAAGCACCTCGGCCGCAATCCGCTCGCCCATGGCGTACCCACTGTCCGCACTCCAATCGCCACGCAGCATCGGAGCGGCATCGACATGAGCACGACCCAGCGTATCGCGCCAACCGGCCTCACGAAAACGCGAGGAAATCGAGTTTTCCGGACCCGCCACAAACCGCATATTCGAGTGACCATGTTCCAGCAGATAATTGGTCAACAGCTCGCACGAACCATACTGGTCGGAGTCGATCGTCGTGCAGCGCGGATGCGCATACATGGTCAGGATGACCGTTCGCACTCCCGGCTGGGGAACAAACTCCTCAAAATCGGGAGCCATGCGGTTCATGTTGAGAATCATGCCGTCGACGGGTCGCTCGACCATGCGGCGCGAGGCATCGGCAAGTGTATAGGGCTTGTCGCCGCCCATCTCGATCATAGTGACGGCAAAATCGTGCTCGCGCGCCGCTTGCATGATACCCTCGAGCGTCGCCAGGTTACCGACACGTGTGATGTTGTACATGCACAGGCCAATAGAACGATACGACCCGCCGCGCAACGCCGCTCCAGCAAAATTGGGACGAAAGCCCAGCTCTTCCATGGCGGCCAGCACACGCTTGCGCGTCTTTTCCGTCACGTTGGGCATACCGTTGACCACGCGAGACACAGTCTGGCGGCTCACGCCAGCGAGCGCCGCAACCTCTGCCGCGCTCGCCGAATGACCATTCCTTGTCTGCTGAGCCATGCCTTCCACGCTAACCTGCTTCCCAACTATTCCCCGCGCCCATGGCGCATCGTACATACATCGATAACGTGCTCATGATACCCGAGCCATATACCACAACATGAAAACTTCTGTCAATCAAAACCGCTTACCGAACAAATACAACCGTTCGCGGCTGTTTGAAGTTGTTTTGTTTCTATACATCCCAGCCGGATGTTAACGTGCTCATTGTCAAATGTTCACGTGCTCATTTTGGTTCTAATCATTTTAAGATAGTGTTTATCGGGCTTTTTCACCGCTGAACGCTAACCAGGGAGCCTCCTGAGCGCAAACGCACAATATCGAACAGCGAGACGAGAGGGTGTATGCATATGTCTTTGCTAAACCGCGTACAGCAGCTGCCGAAGGGCTTTGTTTGGGGCGCCGCAACCGCCGCGTACCAAACGGAAGGTTCCACGAAGGTGGCAGGCAAGGGTAAGACCATGTGGGACGATTACCTTGTCGCCCAGGGTCGCTTTTTGCCCGACCCGGCCAGTGATTTCTACAACCGCTACGAGGAGGATATCCGCCTTTCTGCCGAGCATGGACTCAACGCCATCCGTGTGTCCATCGCCTGGACCCGCATCTTCCCCAACGGCGACGATGCCGAGCCCCTCGCCGAGGGCGTTAAGCACTACCACGAGCTGTTCGCCTGCTGCAAAAAGTATGGCGTCGAGCCCTATGTGTCCCTGCATCACTTTGACTCCCCCGCCGCCCTGTTCAACCAGGGCGACTGGCTCAACCGCAAGACCGTCGACGCCTATGTGCGCTATGCCGAGTTCTGCTTCCGCGAGTTCCGCGAGGTCAAGAATTGGTTCACCATCAACGAGCTCATCAGCCTCTCGCACTCCCAATACATCCAAGGCAACTTCCCGCCCAACCATCACTTTGATGTGACGAGCGGCATCCAGAGCCAGCACAACGAGCTCGTTGCCCACGCCCGCGCCGTCAACCTGTATAAGGATCTTGACGAGACCGAGCACCTGGGCGGACGCATTGGCATGGTCAACGTCCTGACGCCGGCATATCCTGCCACAGACTCGCCCGCCGACCAGCACGCCGCCGACCTGTACAACGCCTTCTACACCGACTTCATCATGGACGGCGCCTTCCTGGGTCACTACTCCGCGCGCACCCTCTCACTCATCAACGAGATTCTGCGTGCCAACAACGCCACGCTTACGGTTGAGGACAGCGACATGGAGGAGCTCGCCAAGGCGGCGCCCCGCAACGATATGTTCGGCCTCAACTACTATCAGTCGGCGTTTATCGCCGCCTACGATGGCGAGTCCACCAACAGCTTTAACGGCACCGGAGACAAGGGCACCTCGTGCTTTAAGTTTAAGGGCGTCGGGCAGCAGGTCGATATGCCGGGTATCCCCACCACCGACTGGGATTGGCTCATCTACCCGCAAGGCCTCTACGACACGCTCAAGCACATCAGCGCCACCTATCCCAACCTCCCCGTCATCTATATCACCGAAAACGGCCTGGGCCACAAGGACCCCGAGCCCGACGCAAACGGCATCGTCGCCGATCCCGAGCGCATCGACTTTGTCGACCAGCACATGGAGAAGGTGCTCCGGGCGCGCGCCGAGGGCGTCGACGTCCAGGGCTACTTTATCTGGAGCCTGCAGGACCAGTTCTCGTGGGCCAACGGCTATAACAAGCGCTACGGCCTGTTCTACATCGACTTCGACACGCAAAAACGCTACATCAAGCAGTCGGCACTCTGGTACAAGGAGCTCGCCGACACTATGGCGGACGCGCAGTAGCGCATCGCCTCGCTTTCCCCCGAGAGGGGAGCGGCCCTATGCGATACAAACCCAGCCGCTCCCCTCTCTCCCCCTGGGACCGACCCCGCCTGCACCCGGGCTTTTAGCAAGCGGGAGACCATATAGGTTTTCAACGTCCATGCCATTAAGATTTCATGCAAAGAGGAGCGTGAACTATGGAATCGATCGTTAAGTTCTTGGAGAAAGGTCAGCCGTACTTCGACAAGGTCTCTAAGAACATCTACCTTCAGGCCATTAAAGACGGCTTTTTGGCAGCAATGCCCATCATCCTGTCTTCTTCTGTCTTCCTGCTTATTTCGACCCTGCCGGGCGTTGTCGCCACGGTCGGCGGCTTTACGCTGCCCGACTGGTGGAGCGTCGACGTCGTGAACTTCTGCAACAAGGTTTACAACTTCACGATGGGCGTCGTGGGCATCATGGTCGCCGGCACCACCGCAAGCGCGCTGACCGGCTCCAAGAACCGCCGCATGCCTGCCGGCAAGGCCATCAACGCCACGAGCACCATGGTCGCCGCCATGTGCGCTATGCTCATCTTGGCCGTTACCCAGACGAGTGCCAAGATCGACGGCGCCGATGTCTCGGTGTTCTTTACCGACAACATGGGCACCAAGGGCCTACTGAGCTCCTTTGTCGCCGCATTTGCCACGGTCAACATCTATGCCTTCTGCATTAAGCGAGACATCACCATCAAGCTGCCCAAAGAAGTCCCCGGCGCCATCGCCCAGAACTTCCGCGACATCTTCGCCTTCAGCTTCTCCATCCTGTTTGTCGCCGTCATCGACGTTATCTGCCGCACCTGCTTGGCCGTCCCGTTTGCCAACGTCATCTCCACGCTGGTGAGCCCGCTGTTCGCCGCTGCCGATTCCTACGCCGGCCTCGCCCTCATCTGGTTCATGATCCCGCTGTTCTGGTTCATGGGCATCCACGGCCCCTCGGTCGTTAAGCCTGCCCTCAACGCCGCGCTGTTTGGCAACATCACCACCAACCTCGCCACGCTGCAGGCCGGCGGTCACCCCGCCCTCGCCCTGACCGAGAACTTCGGTAACTACATCGGCGAACTCGGCGGCACCGGCGCCACGTTCATTGTCCCGATCATCTTCCTGCTCTTTATGCGCTCCAAGCAGCTCAAGGCCGTCGGCAAAGCCTCTGTCGTACCCGTGATGTTCGCCGTCAACGAACCGCTGCTGTTCGCCGCGCCCATCATCCTCAACCCGTACTTCCTGATCCCGTTCCTGTTTGCCCCCGTGGCCAACGTCCTCATTGGTAAGTTCTTCATCGACTTTTTGGGCATGAACGGCTTTATCTATGCCATGCCGTGGGCACTCCCCGGACCGATCGGCACCTTCATCGACACCAACTTCCAGCCGATCTCTCTGGTCCTGGTTGTCGTCCTGCTGGTCGTTGACTTCTTAATCTACTACCCGTTCTGCAAGGCCTACGACAACGTCCTGTGCAAGCAGGAGGCCGAGACCCTGGCCGAAGAAGAGGCCGAGGAGACCAAGGCCGTCAAGACCGCTGCCGCCCCCGCCGTTGAGGCTCCTGTTGTCGAGACCGCTTCTGCCACTGAGGCCTCCGCAGCTCCGTCCGCCCTTAAGGGCAAGGATCTGAGGGTTCTGGTTCTGTGCGCTGGCGCCGGCACCTCTGCACTGCTCGCCAACGCGCTTAAGGAAGGCGCCGACGAGCTGGGCATCGACATTACCGCCAACGCCGGTGCCTACGGCAGCCACTACGCCATCATGGACCAGTACAACGTCATCGTCCTGGCTCCGCAGGTTCGCACCTATTACAACGAGATGAAGGCCGACACCGACCGCCTGGGCATCACGCTGCTGTCGCCCAAGGGCAAACAGTACATCGACCTCACTAAGGATCCCAAGGGTGCCGTCGCCTGGATCGAGGAAAACCTCGAGGCATAAGACGCTGACGCCACCTGCCGCTCGCAGAAAAAAAATGGCCCGTGCATCGATGCGTGATGCGCGGGCCATTTTGTTTAGACCGCACCCGTCCTCCTGTTCATCTTAATCTGTAACATCTAGCCGAGTTTTTGGGTCCCAGCTGTTACAGATCGAGGTGAACGAGCCGAGCACGTCTACGCCCGCAGGTCTTTCACGCTGGAACGCTCGACCAACACGCCCGAGACGAGCGTACGGCTTCTGGAGCTCGGGGCTTCCAGACCTGCGACGACCTCGTTAAGCGCACGGACGCCCAGCTCGCGGTGGCGGAACTTCACCGACGTCAGAATCGAGTTGGGAATCGTCTTGTAGAGCTCATCGTCGAAGCCGATCACGGACACGTCGTCGGGCACACTGAGCCCTTTGTCACGTAAAGCCATCATCACGCCGTTTGCCATGCAGTCGTTAGCCGCGAGGACCGCCGTGCAATCGGGTTTATCGGCAAGCACAAGGCCCGCAGCATAGCCACTATCCGCATTCCAATCGCCTTGCAGAGGCTCGGGCGGCTCAATGCCACGCGTCTCGAGTGCCGCACGCCAACCTTTCATACGGCACTGGCTCGACAGCGACTCTTTCTTACCAGAGACGAAGTACACATTCTTGTGTCCGCGATTCAAGAAGTACTCGCATGCCATGCGCGCGCCGCCCTCTTGGTCGTCACTGACGGTAGAGCAGGTAGGATGTTCCATCGACGTGATAATCACCGTCTTGAGGTCTTTCGGCGCCTCAAAGGTATCAAAGTCATCGACCATCTGGCGCAGGTTGAAAATCATGCCGTCGACGGGAAGCTGCGACATCCTACGTGCCGCTTCGGCAAGGGTCATCTTCTCCCCCGCCCGCTTTTTAATCATCGTGAGCGCAAAGCCTCGCTCTGCGGCGGCATCGGCGATACCGTCAATCATGTCCACGTTGCCGCCCGACAAGTGGAACAGCACCACGCCGATGCACCCGTAACGGCCCAACTTGAGTGAACGCGCGGCAAAGTTCGCCCGGAACTCAAGCGCTTCCATGGCAGCATGGACCCTATCGCGCGTCGACTCACGCACGCTATCGGGCTCGTTGATCACGCGCGACACCGTCTTGAGAGAAACGCCCGCGGCAACTGCCACATCGTTCATTGAGACATTTTTCTTGTCCATCGTTGCCACTACTTCTCCAGTCGGTTTTGCATCGCTTGTTTTTTGCGTTCTAGCATACACTACCTGCCCGACTGACAAATCAACCGTTTACCGGACAATATCGACCGCTCACCCGTAAATCCTTGTTGCTCTTCCAAAAATGTCTTACGTTGTCATTAACGAAATGACAACGTTGTCATTTCGCAATGCCTTCCTTAAGCAGGAAGGTTTCCGGGCAGTCCTGACCATCCATCGACGACCAGTTCCATCCACATGCATCGCGCATCAAGTAGCAAAGGAGCTCTATGGACGCCATCGTAAAGATGCTCGAAAAGCATCAACCGTTCTTCGAGAAGATCTCGAGAAACATCTACCTCCAGGCCATCAAAGACGGATTCCTTGGGTGCATGCCCATCGTCCTTACCTCTTCGATCTTTCTGCTGATCGCCACCCTTCCCGGCGTAGTTGGAATCACGTTGCCCCAGCCGCTCATCGACTGGTGCAACAAGCTGTACAACTTCACCATGGGCGTCATGGGCATCATGGTTGCCGGCACCACCGCCAAGAACTTCACGGCTTCCATGAACCGTCGCATGCCCGCCGGCAAGGTGCTCAACGACGGCTCCACCATGGTTGCCGCCCAGTGCAGCATGCTGCTGCTCGCTGTTACGCAGTTCACCACCAAGTTCAACGGCTCCGAGCTTTCGGTCTTCGATTGCACCAGCATGGGTACACGCGGTCTGTTCTCGGCCTATATCGCAGCGTTCATTACCGTTTGGGTTTATAAGTTCTGCGTCTCGCGCGATCTGACCATTAAGCTGCCCAAGGAGGTTCCGGGCGCCATCGCTCAGAACTTCCGCGACATCATCCCCTTCGGTGGCGCTGTCATCATCTGCGGCATCATCGATGTCGTCGTGCGCAACCTCATGGGCGTTCCGTTCTCCGAGCTGCTTATCAAACTGCTCTCCCCGCTCTTCACTGCGGCAGAGACCTACCCCGGACTCATCCTTATTCAGGCGGCCACCGCGTTCTTCTGGTTCATCGGCGTCCACGGCCCTTCGATTGTCCAGCCGGGCATCGACCCCATCCGTCTTGCCAACCAGGCCGAGAACCTGCAGGTTCTGCTGGCCGGTGGCCACCCCGCCCACTCCCTCACCTTTAACATGTCGCTCGTGGGTGAGTTCGGCGGCACCGGCGCCACGTTCATCGTGCCGCTTCTGCTGATTCTCTTTATGAAGTCCAAACAGCTCAAAGCCGTCGGCAAGGCCTCGATTGTTCCTGTTGCCTTCGCCGTCAACGAACCGCTGCTCTTTGGCGCGCCGATGATCCTTAACCCCTACATGCTCATCCCCTTTGTTGCCGCCGGCTGCGTCAACGTAAGCGTTGCCAAGTTCTTTATTGATAACGTGGGCATGAACGGCTTCTCCTTCGTGGTGCCCTGGGCTACCCCTGCCCCCATCGGCATCTTCATCACCACGAACTTCCAGCTTATCGCCCTGGTGTTTGTCGCAATCATCATCTTGCTGGACGCCATCATCTACCTGCCGTTCTTGAAGGCATACGATAAGCTGCTCTGCGACCAGGAGGCCGAGCGCGCCGCCGAGCTGGGTCTCGAGTCCGATGGTGCTGCCACCATCGCCGCCAGCACCTCTGCGCCCGTTGTCGAGCAGGCTACCGCTTCCGTCGAGCCGACCGTCGCTGCCGCCGACAGCAAGCCTGTCGCCGATCAGCCCGAGCCCGCCTCCGACGCATCCGCTAAGAAGGATGTCGACGGTCTGAAGGTCCTCGTCCTGTGCGCCGGCGCCGGCACCTCTGCCATGCTCGCCAACGCCATCAAGGAAGGTGCCGCACAGACCGGAGAGAACATCGCTTCCTCCGCAGGCGCCTATGGCCAGCACACTGCCATCATGGATCAGTACGACGTCATCGTGCTCGCCCCGCAGGTTCGTAGCTACTACAACGACATGAAGGCCGACACCGATCGTCTGGGCATTAAACTGCTCGCTCCCCGCGGTAAGGAATATATCGACCTTACTCGCGACCCCGCTGGCGCCATCAAGTGGCTCCGCGAGAACCTCGACTAGTTCCTCCCTCTGTTGGTGCCCGGATCCCCAGTTCGGGCACCTCTCCCTATTCGTATCCCACAGAAAGGATGACTCATGACCAACCCCATGCAGTTCCCCGACGGCTTTGTGTTTGGCGGCGCCACCGCCGCTTACCAGGTTGAGGGCGAGACCCGTACACACGGCAAGGGCAAAGTGCCCTGGGATGATTTCCTGGCAGCCCAGGGTCGCTTCTCCCCCGATCCCGCAAGCGATTTCTACAACAAGTACCCAGTCGATATCGACCTGTGCCAGCGCTTCGGCATCAACGGTATCCGTGTCTCCATCGCTTGGAGCCGTATCTTCCCCAACGGCACTGGTGAGATTAACCCCGAGGGTGTCGCCTTCTATCACGAGCTTTTCGCCACCTGCAACAAAGCTGGCGTTATCCCCTATGTCACGCTCGATCACTTCGATACGCCCGAGGCCTTTTACCAGGACGGTGGCGAGGGCTTTCTGACGCGCACGACGATCGACGCCTTTGTCGAGTACGCCAAGTTCTGCTTTACCGAGTTCACCGAGGTCAAGCACTGGTTTACCTTTAACGAGATTCCCGCGACCGCTGAGGGCAGCTTTATCGTCGGCAACTGGCCGCACGGCGAGAAGTATCGTCTGGACAAGGCCTTCCAGCTTATGCACAACATGATGGTGGCCCACGCCAAGGCTGTCGTTGCCTTCCATGAGGGCGGCTTTGAGGGCGAGATCGGCATTGTCCAGAACCTGGAGCCCAAGTATCCCCTCGACTCCAACAACGCCGCCGACTGCGAGGCGGCTCGCATGGCCGACGTCATCAACAACCGCTGGGTACTCGACGCCACCTTCCGCGGCCACTATGCAGCCGACACCATGGAGGCTGCGACCAAGCTGGCCCATATCGCCGGCGGCGAGCTCGACGTTCGTGACGAGGACATCGCCGCGCTGACCGCCGCGCTCCCCTACAACGATTGCCTGGGCGTCAACACCTACAAGTGCCAGTTCCTGCGTGCCGCCGAGGGCGAAAACGACATCAACCACAATGGCACCGGCGACAAGGGCTCCTCGCGCTGGTTCCTCAAGGGCGTGGGCGAGTCATGCGTGCGCGAAGGCGTACCCACCACCGATTGGGACTGGATTATCTATCCCGAGGGCCTGTACGACCTGCTGCTGCGCATTAAGAACGATTACCCCAACTACAAGAAGATCTACATCACCGAGAACGGCATGGGCTATAAGGACGACTTCGAGGACGGCTTTATCGACGACGCCCCTCGCATCGACTATATGCGCCAGCATCTCGCGTGGATCCTCAAGGCGATCGACGGCGGCGTAAACGTCGACGGCTACTTTGTGTGGTCGCTGCAGGACCAGTTCTCCTGGACCAACGGCTATAACAAGCGTTATGGCCTGTTCTACATCGACTTTGAGACCCAGAAGCGCTACCCCAAGGCGAGCGCGTACTGGTACAAGAACGTCGCGGAGACCGGCCTGCTCATGGCCTAGTTTCCTCCGCGCATCCCCTGTCGGCCGCATACGAATCCCTCCACGGGTTCGTATGCGGCCTTTTTTGTTTTTGGTGAGCCCGAGCGAATCATTCGTCTCGATCTGTAACATCTAGCAGGGGTTTTCGGCCCTAGCTGTTATAGATTTAGACGAACGGGCGACCAGGGCTGAAAGATCTCAATCTGTAACACGTAGCCCACTTTTAACCGTCTAACTGTTACAGATCGAGACAATAAGATAGTCAAATCCGAACTTTCCAAGCAGTTATGAACCATGGTTTCCAGTTTTCGGTATCACGAACATACTTTCGGTATCATTTAATGATATTATGATATCGAAAGTATGTTCGTGATACCGAAAGGAGCCGCATGCGTCAGTTCGATTACACCACAGTCCCAGCGGAACTCGAAGCAACTCCAATCACCAACCTCCTCCTCTCGATACGCGAGCATAAAGGCCGTCAGCTTGCTCTGAGTCAAGTCAAACCCGAGCTTCTATCGTCCCTAATGGAGGAGGCTAAGATCCAAAGCACCCGATCCTCCAACGGACTTGAAGGAATTGTTACCACCCAAAAAAGACTCAAAGCAATCATGGCGTATTCCGCCAAGCCAAGCTCCCGCGCAGAGGAAGAAATCGCTGGATACCGAGATGTGCTGTCACTTATTCACGAGCAACACGATTCCATTCCCGTAACGCCATCGGTCATTCTGCAGTTGCATCGTGACCTCATGGCGCACACGGCAATCTCGTATGGAGGCCATTGGAAAGATAGCGATAACGAAATCGTCTCCATTGACGATCAAGGAAATCGATTTGTGCGCTTTAGGCCCCCTTCGGCTCTAGCAACCCCGGGACTTATTAAAGAAGCCTGCCAGTCCCTCAACGATGCTTTATCTCGCCAAGTTTGCGATCCCCTCCTTATATCGCTCCGCTTTATCTTCGATTTTGTTAGCATTCATCCCTTCAACGATGGCAATGGCAGGATGAGCCGGCTCCTTACAACGCTGCTGCTCGAAAAGACTGGATACGACGTTGCGCGTTACATCAGCATCGAACGACTTATTGAAGACAACAAAGCGCTTTACTACAACGCCCTCGCTGCAAGCTCCACTGGATGGAATGAAAATCAAAACACCGAAGTACCCTTTATCCGTTTCATGCTCGGAACAACCCTGGGCGCCTACCGACAGCTCGAGCAGCGTACCTTAATTGAATCAAGCACTCGTCCCATATCGAAGCAAGCGCGCATCGCTGTTCTATTTCAACAGAGACCCGGCGTCATTAAGAAATCCGACATCCGGTCCAACTGCCCCGATATCAGCGAGGTAACCGTCAAACGAACCCTCGGTCAGCTTGTTGGTTGCAGCGCAATCGAAAAAACAGGAGCGGGTCGTTCGACGGGCTACATACTCAAAGACGTCCATGCTCTAGAACTATTCTTGCAATCCGCAATACCCGATAGCGAGGCCGCAATAACAAAAGAGACCCCAAAGGATAAGCTCCTTGAACGTGTAAACCACGCCGAGGATGAAAGCAGAGAGGGGCTCTATGAAGACTACGATTCATTCTCAAGGGACATAAAGACGAAATACGGAGTCTAGTCATATCCCAGAATAGTCTCATCCTTGTTGCCCAAAGTCATTTACGCGTCATTTTAAAGCGGTACCCCTGCGCCGGCAGGGGGGCAGAAGTATCGCCCGCCGATCTTGCTGGAGTCGGCGATGAGGTAGCGCGTATCGGCCTTGCTAAAGGCGAGCTGCTGGATGCGGCCCTCGTCCATATTGGACGTAGATACGTCACCGTCCAAGATGCCGTTGGCACCGATAAACGCCGTGTCAATCCCTAGTGCGCGCAGGGTATCCTCGGCCATGGGGCCCACAAAGGCGGCGGTGCGGCGACGGTACATGCCGCCCACCAGGCACAGGTCGCAGCCCTCGCGCGCCTCGAGCAGGCTAAAGGCCGAAAGCGAATTGGCCACATAGATGGAAGGCAGTTTGTCGGTGACTCGGAGAGCGCCAATGCGATCTCACGACGGTTGCGCTCATTGTCTCAATTAGATACTCAACGAAATACGGCCCCGCAGCTCAATTAAGCTGCGGGGCCGTACCATACACCGACGAATCAACGACGAAGTGCATTCACTATTTGGCCAGCTCCTGAACGATCCAGTCAATTGCACCTTCGGGATCGTTGGTAAGGTCGATATACTCCTTGCCCCTTGTGGTGAGCAGTTTAATTCCAAGGCGATCGGTATCGGCCTTCATAGCGTCATAGTACATGCGTGCCTGGGGCGCCAGAACAATCACGTTGTACTGATCCATCGTCTCATAGTGGCTTCCGTACGCACCGGACTGAGAAACCAGATCGATACCCTTAGCAGCGGCACCTTCGCGAAGAGCATTTGCCAAGAGAGTCGAAGTGCCGGCACCCTGGCAAAGCACAAGCACGCGGATCTGCTCCGCCTTGTCCTTTACCGCCTCGAGAGCTTTTGCGACATTTTCCTGTGCGGCAATAGCATCTGCATCCGAGTTTCCTGCAGTCTCCTTTGCAGACTCTTCCAAACAAAGCTGATGGTCATACGCCTTGCAGAACGGATAGTAAATCACAAAGTCAACGACCAACAGCACTGCCATCAATACGAGAGAACGCAGATCGAGACCCGTGGTGAGGAATGCACCGATTGGGCCGGGAAGCGCCCACGGCATGGTATACATGGGGGCGTTCATTCCAATGACGTCAATGAAAAATTTACCGATAATGGCGTTGACCATAGGAGCCACTAGGAAGGGCACGAACATATAGGGATTGAGAACAATCGGCATACCGAAGATAACGGGCTCGTTAACTCCAAAAATCACCGGGATAATCGATGCCTTGCCCATGGCTTTAAGCTGCTTGGAGCGCATAAACATGATCAGGATAATAGGAACGATGAACGTGCAGCCAGAACCGCCCAGACCGCCGATGAAGCTTGTAAAGTCCTGCGTGAGAGCAATTGACGGGTGTCCACCTGCTTGGAAAACCTCAAGATTGGTAACGGTATTGCCGTAGAGCGCAGCATTGATCGGACTCATGACAACCGAAGCACCGTGGATACCCATAAATTGGAAAAGTGCGACCGCGCCTTCGATAAGCGCCATGCCAGGATAGGTGTCAACCGCGGAGAACAGCGGCGAGATGAGAGCGGATACCAAATTGGCGAACGGCACAGCAAGCAGCTTGCGGCTCGCAAGATCGATAAAAGCGCACGCAAGGATCGAAAATCCAAATGCAAAGATATCGCGAAAACTCTGCGCAATAGAGCCAGGGACCTCTTTGGGGAGCTTGATCGTCACATTATGGCTAATGCACACCTTATAGATATTAACGGTCAAGAATGCGGCTACGAACGCAGCGAGAAAACCCTTGGTTCCCATATAGCCGGTTTCAAAAACAGATGTATCTGCTCCGCCAATCGAGACAACATCGTTCGTCACCGATAGCAAGAGCATGCCGCACACGGCACAAACCATGCACGAGGTGGGGTTGAGAGATTTACCCGAAGGCATGCGACGGTTCATCGACATGGCAAGTGAGCTCGCCGTGGTGCCGGCCACCATAATGCCAAGAAGTCCCATGGTATATGCATAGATTTTATTGAAGAAATCCAGCACCTCAGACGGAAGCGTGATGCCTACATAGGCAGGGAGCGTCGAAAGAAGAAGGAACAGGCTCGAGAACAGCACAATTGGCATATTCGAGAGAAAGCCATCCTTAATCGCCACCAGATAAATGTTCCTCGAGATTTTGTCGAAGAGGGGCTGGTGTTTTTCAAGGAATTTGACGATAGCGTCCATAACACATCCTTTCATGATTCCCGGGCACACAACGATTTATCCGGACTCAACCGTCGTCGTCCCCGTTTGTATCCACTTATGTAAGTGAATACGTTCTTGTGCGAAATGTAATATCATTTGCGCGATTTGTCATAACCAATTCTTTTTCCGCTTTGTCGATATGTCAAGAATTCAAATACTTATTCGGTGAACGGTAGTTGATTAATATAATGTTTTCCCAGCTAAAGGCTATTTTTTCCGAGCAGTACAATAAGTTTGCAACCATTCACCGATTGGATATAACATATTGAATATATTGTTGTAACAATATTAGAGACAATGTCACAAGCCTGTCGTTCTAGTCAAAGGAAGTAACAATGCCCAAACGATTACTGAACATGTCCGCATCCGATTATGCCGCCACGTCACCCATGGATCTAAAACAGGCAATTCTGGCTTCCGAGGGACGTACCATCATGGCGGAAAACGTACCCTCTTCCCAATTTCTCGGCGGCGTTACTAATGCAGAAATCGAACGTGCCGCAGGTGCCGACCTGCTTCTGTTTAACGCGCTCGATGTGTTCGATCCAGTTATTGCCGGTATTCCAGATGATCTCAATGAAAACCCGGTCACTTGGGTGAAGCGAGCATGCGGAAGGCCCATTGGCGTCAATCTGGAGCCAGTTGATAACGAGGCAGAGATGTCTGAATCCCGAACGGAAATCCCCATGGGTCGTCGCGTCTCTCCCAAGACCTTAGAAAAGGCTAACGAACTCGGATTTGATTTTATCTGCCTGACGGGCAACCCTGGAACCGGCGTCTCCAACGATGCAATCGCCCATTCGATTAAACTCTCCAAAGAGCATTTCAATGGCCTGGTCATAGCCGGAAAAATGCATGGAGCGGGCGTTGCGGAACCTGTCATGACGCTCGAAATTGCGCGCAAGTTTGTTGACCTCGGCGTCGATATCCTTCTCGTGCCAGCCCCCTACACCGTCCCTTGCTTCCAAGAAGCAGACCTGCGCGCCATCGTAGACTTTGTACGATCCCACAACGTAGGCAAGTCAATTGAAGAGAAGGTTCTCGTCATGGCGGCGAACGGGACGAGTCAAGACTCCTGCGACAGCGAGACCATTAAGAAAATAGGCCTTGCAGCAAAAGCAGCCGGCGCTGACCTCCAGCATATCGGGGACTCCATGAACGGTATTTGCCTGCCCCAGAATATCTTCACGCTCGGACAAGCCCTTCGTGGATACAGGCATCAGATCGTCATGCTGAGCCGCTCTGTGATACGTTAAGGTTACCTTGCCCACGTTACATCCCGACTGAGGCAACCATCAGGTATAACCAACATGCAAACTGAGGCTCTAATGCTCGATACACACGAAAAACGGCCACTCTATTTACAGCTCACCGACGCGCTGCTCAAGCAGATCGTCGATGAATATCAAGCAGACGATAAACTTCCAACAGAAATGGAACTCTGCGACGAATACGCCGTAAGCAGAACAACCGTCCGACTTGCCATGAGTGAGCTGGAGCGTCGTGGAAGTATCTATCGAATCCAAGGTAAGGGATCGTTTGTTGCACCGAAACGCGTTAGCGAGCTCAATTCACTTTTAGACTTTGACTTTGCAAGCCATTGCGATGGCGTTGATCCGGATGCCATCACCAAACATTTCGGCGGCCTCACATCAGGTCGTCCAATTTCCGTAATGATGCTCCAACAATTTGGATGTCAAAGTCGCGATGAAATTCAGCGTCTTGAATTGACCTACGAACTTGAAGGCAGCTTCATAGGCGCTGATACGTTCTTCATTTCAAAGTCGCGCGTTCCGAATAACCAGTTAGATTTTCAGGCATTTAGCAGAATCATGGACGACTTGTCCAAGTCTATCCAATCTGTTAGGGAAAGCTATAGAGCACGTCTGCTTAGCGATTCCGAAGCCAGTAATTATGGTGTTGCAAAACTTCCGGTCATCGAACTGACTCATTATGCTTACGACTCCGGAGGCAAACTAATCTCAATTGTCTGCCGCACCGTCTTAACTGGGCGAATCCCTTATCAAAACTTTATTTTCAAGTCCTAATGTTCTTTTTCTTTTGTCTCGATCTGTAACACGTAGCCGAGTTTTTAAGTCCTAACCGTTACAGATCGAGACAAACAAGGTAGGCCCCGCCGAATTGTCTCGATCTGTAACATCTGGTTGGTGGTTTCACCCCTACCTGTTACAGGTTGAGACGATTTGATAGTGGAGTCCTTATTTGCGCGTCATATCGCGTAGCGCTGACGCGCTGGTTTCCACAATGACAGGAGGTAAAAGTCCTCCCGCATCACCCGTTGGCAATCCCGTAGCGATAACTAGCAAATAACCTGCGTGTGTTCCTCGATGGCGGCACGATCCTCGGCGGCGATACCCGGCTCGCACACCACGGCGTCCAGGCTGTCCAGGCGGCAGAAGGTGTAGAAGTCGCGCTTGCCGATCTTGCTGGAGTCGGCGATCAGATAGCGCGAGTCGGCCTTGCTAAAGGCGAGCTGCTGGATACGACCCTCATCCATATTAGACGTAGACACGTCGCCATCCAGAATGCCGTTGGCGCCGATAAACGCCGCATCGATACCCAACGCACGCAGAGTATCCTCGGCCGTTGGCCCCACAAAAGCGGCGGTGCGGCGACGGTACATACCGCCCACGAGGCACAGGTCGCAGTCTTCGCGCGCCTCGAGCAGGTTAAACACCGAAAGCGAATTGGTCACAATGCGCAGGCGGCACGCCGGCAGCATCGAGGCCATCTGCTCCACCGTAGTGCCCGTGCCCAAAAAAATGGTCGAGCCCTCCTCGATGAGCTCCACAGCGCGGCGCGCGATCTGCAGCTTTTCCTCGGCATGCTTGGTGCGCTTTTCGCTGTGCGAGTACTCATGGCGCAGCATAGCGTGGGGACGGCCTTGCGCACTACGGGCTCCGCCGTGCACGCGCTCGATCTCGCCTAGGCTCGCAAGCTCCTCAAGGTCGCGACGGATCGTCATGTCCGAGACACCTAACGCATCCGAAATCTCCTTAACCGAAACCGTGCCCTGCTCATCGAGCAGCTGGCGAACCCTATCCTGTCGCTCTGCCTTAATCACGATGAATCCTCGCCGTTCTATGCGTGCATATCATTCAAACAGTAACGAACAAATTGTATCAGACTCGTGCACGTCACAAATGAACGCCCGCACAGCTCCAATCATCACTTTTTTGAGAAAAATACCCCCTGCTTTAGTGGGGTGTAGTGATAATCTCGCCTGTTCGCGCTACAGTTTGTCAGAAATACCTCGATGTTAGGAACCAAATGATCACTTCCGAGCTTTTCGGCACCGCGCCGTGCGGTACCCCCGTTCATCGTTACACCCTCAACGGGCCCGAGATCTGCGTTCGCATTATGGACTATGGCGCCACCGTGCTGGGTATCGATGTGCCCGACATTCCCGGCAACGTGCGCGATGTGGTGCTGGGCTTCGATAAGCTCGAGGATTACTTTGACAACCCCGCCTGCTTTGGCGCGACCATCGGCCCCGTGGCCAACCGCACCGCGGGCGCCACGATTACCATCGACGGCACGGACTGGCATATGCCCGCCAACGAGGGCGCCAACAACCTGCACAGCGATCTTGAGCACGGTCTGCATAAACGCGTGTGGGACGTTGAGCTCGACGAGGCCCATAACGCCGTGCGCATGACCACCTCGCTTGAGGATGGCGAACTGGGCCTTCCCGGCAACCGCACCTTTACGGCCGTGTTTACCGTTACACGCACCGGCGTCTTTCGCATCGAGTATGGCTGCGAGAGCGACCGCGCCACCTACGTGTCCATGACCAACCACACGTACTTTAACCTTGCCGGTCATAACGCCGGCATGGACTGTGAGCACTTCTTTGTTGCTAACGCCGCCCACTACCTGCCCATCAACGAGCAGAGTATCCCCACCGGCGAGATTGCTCCGGTCGAGGGAACACCGTTTGACTTCCGCGAGCTGCGCCCCGTCGCACCCGGCATGGAGGCCGACGACCCGCAGATTAAGCAAGCCCGTGGCTACGACCACTGCCTGTGCATCGATGGCTATCAGTACGGCCGTAATCTGCGCCGTGCGATGCACGTCGAGGAGATGTGGACCGGCCGCGAGCTGGACTACTACACTACCGCTCCGGGCGTGCAGCTCTACACCGGCAACTGGCTGGGCGACGAGCACGCCAAGGACGACGCCAACTATGGCTGGGGCGCCGGCTTTGCCCTCGAGGCCGAAATGTATCCCGACACGCCGCACCATCCGCTGTTCCCCCAGGGCATCGTGGGCCCCGGTCACCCCTACAGCAATGTGATCGAATACCACTTTATGAGGCACTAAGCCCACAACGCAACATATCGCACAGCAACGCCCGCCGGCACCACCGCCGACGGGCTTTTTGCTACCTAGCCATTGGGGACGTTCTTAAATGACTAGTCGTTGGGGACAGTCTATAACGTTTGGCGAGAAGACTGTCCCAATCTGCCGACACTTGGGGACGTTCCTAAAAGGCCGGCACATAAGGAACGTCCCCAAGTGCCAAGGGTGTCCCGCTTGACTAGTCATTTAAGAACGTCCCCAATGACTAGTTGGATGGGGTCGGGATTGGAGCTGGGGAGATAGCGGATTTCTAGTTCTATGCCGAGCTTTTGCAGCTCTTTGAGGGAGGCGACATCTGCGCCGTCTATGGCAACCGCGGGCGTTATGGGGCGCTTGCCCTCCCCTGCCTGCATATGGCCAATGCTGATCTTGGTGATCGGCACGCCACCCTTAACCAGCGCGAGTGCATCGGCGGGTGAGGCCACCATGATCAGAATCAACTGGCGCGGCGTTGCGGTGTGAATGATGTCGATGGTCCTTTGCACCGAGAAAAACCGCGTCCACACGCCCTCTGGCGCCGCGACCCTCATAGGCGCCCACTTGCGCGAATCAGCCGCAATCTCGTCGTTGACGATTAGGACGAGGTTGGAACCCACAGCCTCGTTCCACAGCTCAATGTCTTGCCCGTAAATAAACCGGTCATCGATGCGTGTGAGAAGAATCTTGGGTTGAGCCATCGCAGCCCCATTCTGTTTGAGACCCGTAAGAGCAAGACATCGCGTCTCCAATATTAGTGCATTTAAAGTGAGAAAAGCCGTCAGAACACTTGCGCGGATGTGCGATGTCCCGTATCATAGACAGCCGTTGACGCCTCAGTTGCGTCACCACATGGTCGCCAGCGTAGCTCAGTTGGTAGAGCACCGCTCTCGTAAAGCGGGGGTCACCGGTTCGAGCCCGGTCGCTGGCTCCATTGCACAAGATAGCCGCCTTCGGGCGGCTTTTTTGTTGCTGATTTCGGGCGCGCTTCCGCCAATCCAAGCACAACGCAGCCGGAAACTCCCCTACTCAACAAAAGCCCCGCCAACCGCAATCCCCAAAGGAACCGCGATCAGCGGGGCCCAAGCGCGTTCCTCCAAGGGATAACGCTCGCAACACGAACAGCTCAGCCGAGCGGCTCGTTACTCCTCCCAGTAAGCATCTGCAAGCAGCTTAAAGCAAATCTTCTTGACCGGCTGCGCGCCATCGCCCGGGAACTCGAGCGTGGGCATGTGAGGCTCGCCGGCAACAAACAGCGCAAACTTGTCGTCAGCAAGATCGCCGGCGATCGAGGCGTCGGAATCGACCAGATCGTAGTCGTCCTTCTCGTCGAACTCCTGGACCAGCGTCAGGCTGCCCGTGGCAACCTTAAAGGCCTCGCGACCCTCGACGCCGATCTGCAGGTCGTGATAGCGCTGATGCGTCTCGTAGTGGGCCTCGGCCTCGGGACGCGTCGTGGGAGCCATGACGTTCGCAAAGACCTTGTCACCCAGAATCGGATGGCTGCCGACCTCGAGCTTCGCCGGATCGTTCTCCTCGAGCCAATCGATCAGCACGTCGAGGCCCTTGAGCATTCCACGGTACTCCTCGATATCGCCCAATGCACCGTAAATCATCTAAATCCCCTCTCGGTTCGTTTCTTTGGCGGCTACTCGGTAAACGCGTTACCGACGCTGTTGCCACCCACATACGTCTCGACCAGGGTAAGGTCGGGATTGAACACGACAAAGTCGGCGTCGCGCCCCGGCATAATGCTACCGCACTTGTCGTTGGCTCTAACCATAAGCAAACAACCGATGCCGGGGCCGCAGCACAAGCTCTTACAGCTCGGTCACGACAACGCCGTTGTAAACCTCGTCCCAACGATCCATAACCAAGTGGCCAGTCATGGGATCCATGGCATTGAGCTTGCCGCAGGTGTTGGCGGTACGCAGCACCGTCTCGTCGTCGGCTCCGGCAGCAATCGCATGTGCGAAGCCGGCAATGGTCGAATCGCCAGAGCCCGTAGCGTTAACGGCGGGGATATCGGGGGTCTTGGCGCGGAACGCACGGCCGTTATGGAAACCAACGGAGCCGGCAGCGCCCATGGATACGACGACCCAGGGGATATCGGAGAAGCGGGCGTCAGAGGCGAGCGCGGAACGGAGCTCGTCCACATCGTCGGTGGTAAAGCTCGTGCCCAGAAGGCCGTTAATTTCGGTCAGGTTAGGCTTAACCAGCTCAGGCTTGACCTCGGACTTGAGCGCAGCCTCGAGCGAGGCGCCCGAGGTATCGAGCAGCACCTTGGCGCCGGCGTTCTCTGCAATGCCCGTGATCTTAGCGTAGTAGTCCGCCTCGACGCCGCGGGGCAGCGAACCCGAGATGGTAACGACATCGGCCTTGCTCGCAAGCTCGGCGAACTTGGCGGTAAAGGCATCGAGCTCCTCGGGGGCAATCGTCGGGCCGCTCTCGAGCAGCTCGGTCTGGTTGCCGGCGTGGAGGATGTTGAGACAAATGCGAGTCTCGCCCTTGATGGGCACAAAATCATTCTTAATGCCGTTAGCATCCATGAGCTCGGCCATATAGGCGCCCATATGACCACCAAGCAAGCCGGTTGCCACGACATCGTCGCCCAGCTGGCCCAGGACGCGGGCCACGTTGAGGCCCTTACCGCCGGCGGTCTTTTCGGGCGTCACGCGGTTGACGTCGTCGATAATGAGCTCATCGAGCTGATAGCGCGTATCGACGGACGGGTTCATCGTAACGGTGAGGATCATTTCTAGCTCCTTATCTCGCAGGCTCCTTATGCCTTGCAAAACGAATTGGCTACATGCGACTACAGAATCTCGATTGTGAACGAGCGCACGATGGTTTCTTTGGGCTTGGCGATAAGGCAGCCGCGCTTGTGCTCAAGCACGTCATCCTCATCGGAACAGGTCGAGAGGCCGCCCCAGGGTTCAACTGCCACAAAATCACCCTCGGGCTTGCTCCACACAATGAGGTACGGGAAGCCCTCAAAGCTCAGGCGAACGCCCTTGTCCTCGCCCTTTTTGGAAAGCGTGACCTGACGGCTCTCGAGCACGTCAAAGATAGTCTCCGCAAAATCGAAGAGCTCATGCGACAAAGGCAGCGTCTTTCCCACCATGGGGTTCTTGGAGCGCCTGTCCACATCAATCAATCCGGTCGAGGGAACGGCGGTGCAGAGCTCCGCAGCCTCGTCTTTCTCAAAACGCAACTCGTAGTCCGTATAGGACTCGCCCTCGTCGAGCGGACACCTAAAGCCGGGGTGTCCACCGATAAAGAAAGGCATGTCCTCGGTGCCCTCGTTGGTAACCTCATAGGAGACACGCACGGCGGCGTCCTCGAGCGTATAGCGGGCGACAAGTTTAAACGGATACGGATAATCGCTCAGCAGCGCGGCGTTATCCTCCGAAGCCAGGCACATCGCCAGCTCGTTTGCGCTTTGGCTCAACAGCTTCCACTCCTGCTTGCGCGCAAAGCCGTGGCGGGCGAGCTTCACATGATGTCCGGCAAACGTCATGGCGCTATTATCGCGCAAACCTCCGCAAATCGGGAAGCAAATCGGTGCCTGGCCGGACCACACGGCGGGATCGCCCTGCCACAAGTACTCGCGACCTCCAGCCTCAATCGAGGTAAACGAGCCGCCGGCCGTGGAGACCTTGATAGAAATCGAATCGTTGGAGAGAGCGTATTCCATTGTCCATCCTTTCGAACAACTGCTTTTTGCTCGCAAGAACCCGTCTCGGCCCTGACCAAAGGACAAACCCGCACGTTCATCGATGCGTCCGGTTTCCCAGGCATGCAACGGGGTACCATACAGACATTGATGCAATTACAGCTGAAAGGCCTTCTTATGCGAACCATCATCCTTTATGCCTCACGCCACCACGGCAATACGAAAAAGCTCGTGGACGCCATCGTCGAGGCGCACCCCGAAATCGATACCCTCGACGTGAAGTCACTCGGTAAAAACGAGTACCCCGACCTGCACGAATACCATCTGATCGGCGTCGCCACAGGCATTTATTACTCCGAGATCGACAAAGATATGGCGCGCGTGCTCACGAACGTGCTGCAGCCGCAGGACAAGGTGTTTGGCCTTATGACCTACGGTGGCAAAAACAAGTGGTACGGCAAGGATATCGATGGCATCTGCCGCATGAGGCAGGCCATCTTTATGGGTGTCTACGGCTGCCCCGGCTTTGATACGTGGGGGCCGTTCAAACTCACCGGCGGTGTCCAGAAGGGGCACCCAACTGCCGAAGAGATTAAGGGAGCTGTCGATTTCTTCGACAAAATCGAAGATGAGTACGGCGACATCATCGTCGAAGAGTACGCCAAGCGCGAGAAGCGTCTAGCATACGAAAAGGAGCATCCCGCGGGGGGTCTTGTGGCCGGCGTCAAGCGCACGGCAAAGAAGATCGCTAACAAGCTGTAACTGTTAAGGTGCTTTTGAGCGTTTAACCCATACGGCGGGTCCGAGCAGATTCGGGCCCGCCGTCCTTTTCTATCGTTACTCGGTAAAGGCGTTGCCGACGCTCTGGCCGCCAACATACGTCTCGACGAGGGTGAGCTCATGGTCGAACACGACAAAGTCGGCGTCGCGACCCGGCATGATGCTGCCACACTTATCCTCGATGTGCGCGGAGCGCGCCGGCACCTCAGTTGCCATGCGAATGGCGATATCGGCGCTGGCGATGCCCCAGTCGACGATGTTCTTGACGCCCTGGGCAAGCGTGAGCACCGAGCCGGCAATGCTCTTGCCGTCGGCGAGCCAGCACAGGTTGTCCTTCATGATGACGTCCATGCCACCACTGGTGTAGCTGCCCTCGGGCATGCCGCCGCAACCCAGGCAGTCGGTGATGAGCACCGTGTGCTGCCAGCCCTTTGCCTGCAGCAGCGCCTTGATGGCGGCAGGGTTTACGTGCTTGCCGTCACAGATGATCTCGGCGTAGGTCTCGGGCGTGGACATGGCAGCGCCCACGACACCGGGCTCACGGTGATGCAGCCCGCGCTGGCCGTTATAGGTATGCGTAAAGCAGCTGGCACCGGCGTTGATGGCGGCGATGCACTCATCGTAGGTGGCGTCGGAGTGACCGATGCTGGTCACCACACCCTTGGCGTTCAGAGCAGCCGCATAAGCAGCGGCACCGTCGCGCTCGGCCGCCATGGCGCTCTTAACGATGCGACCGCCCGCAGCCTCCTGCCACTGATCGAAGACCTCCTCGGAGGGATCGATCAGGTAAGCAGGGTTCTGCGCGCCCACGTGCTTCATGGTAAAGAAGGGGCCCTCCAGGTAGATGCCCTGAATGCGGGCACCGCAGAAGTCGGGGCCGCGGCCCTCGTCCGCCTTGGCGATAGCAGCGCAGGCGTCCTTGATCTGTTCGACGCCATCGGTGAACGTCGTGGGCAGCCAGCTGGTGGTACCGCGACGGGCGAGCTCGGTTGAGCTGATATCGATGCCCTCGGGATCGTTATCGGTAGTTGAGTGGTTGTAGAAGCCATGGATGTGAGTATCGACCATACCCGGTGCGATCCACGATCCCGTGTAGTCCTTAATCTCGCAAGAGGGCTCGTCGGCCTGCCAGGCGCCAAAAACGCCATCCTCGACCATAAGATAGCCGCCCAGTTGCGGGCCTGCCGGCAAGAAGAACTTGTCAGCCTTAATTGCGTACGTGCTCATATGCACTCCTCGCTTCTAAAGCAGTTGACTGTGGTAATGCTTATACCCAGCTCACGTAAAACAAAAAGCGCCCGCCCGCCGTTATGAGCGGACGGGCGCCCTTACAGGGGGACGCGATTAAGCGGTGAAGGGGTGAATCGTCACGCCCTTAACCACGCGGTTGACCGTGCCGGTGGGGCTCGGCGTATCGGGCGTGTTGCCCACGCGGACGGAGTTGAGCAGGCTGATAGCCTGGGCAAACATCACGAACGGCAGAGCAAGGTAACCCTCGGGAAGTGCCTCGTAGCCCTTAAAGGTGAAGGACTCACCCTCATAGACGGTGGCACCTTCCTGCTGAACGGCGATGGTGTGCTGAGCGATCTCGTCGCCACCGATCTCGTTGAGGATGTCGATGTCGTACTGACGGGTGTAGGCGTCGTTGTTGACGAACACGAAGACGAGCGTCTTATCGTCGACGAAGGACTTAGGTCCGTGACGATAGCCCATGGAGGTGTCGTAGGAAGTAGCGACCAGACCGTGAGCGAGCTCGAGGATCTTGAGCTGGCTCTCCTGAGCAAGGCCACCGAAGGAGCCAGAACCCAAGTAGGTCACGCGGTTGAAATCGCCAGCCAGGTAATCGGCGATCTCGGGCTCACGGGAGATGACCTCCTCGCCCATCTTGGCAATCGTCTCGACCCACTCGGCCTTCTGCTCGTCAGAGGCAGTGTCGAAAATAAGGGTGGAGAGCAGGGTCATGCAGGAATAAGAACCGGTCATGGCGAAGCCCTTGTCGTTGGCGCGCGGAATGAGCAGCGTCAGCGCATTGGGATCATCGGCAGACTCGACGGCAAGCTTGCCCTCGGGAGCGCAGGTGATGTTGAGGAACTTGACGTTGTGGACGAGCTCCTTGGCAACGGCAACGGCGGCAAGGCTCTCGGGGCTGTTGCCAGAGCGGGCAAAGGAAACCACGAGCGTGGGATCCTCGGCGCGCAGGAAGTCGCGCGGGGCGCTCACGATGTCGGTCGTGGCGATGGGCTTAAAGTCGTAGAGATCAGTGTTGCCAGCGTGACGCAGATACGGGGCGCAGGTATCGCCAACGTAGTCGGACGTACCGGCACCGGTGAAGACAACGGACAGACGACCCTCGCCCATAGCGCGAGCCTCGGCCAGGAAGGCCTCGATGGCCTCCTTGTTCTCGCGATAGATGTTGAGCGTATCACGCCAAAGCTCGGGCTGCTGAGCAATCTCGGCCGTGGTGATCTGGGCGCCGAGCTCGGTGAGCTCCTCGACACTCTTCTCGAACATTTCTAATACCTCTCTCTAGAAGTAATCCTCTGACGTGCAATTATACACTTCGGTTGGTTATCTGGTAGTAACCAGTTAAATGCAAAGAATCACCATATGGAAACGATGCGAGCACTAGTTACTGCGCTGGTGGTAAACCTTGTATTTAAACTGATCGGCACGAGCAACCGAGAGTGTGTACTCCACTACCTCGTTTGACTCGTTATACGTAGTCCTGACCAAATCGAGCACAGGCGAGCCCTCGACAATTCCCAAAAGGTGGGCATCGGTGGGACGGGCTATGCTCGCATAGAACTCCTCTTCGGCCACGCGAATCTTTTGCTGAAAGTCCTGCTCAATCACATCGTAAAGCGGCTTACGCTCCAGCAGCGGTCGCTTTAGGGACAGAAATTGACGAACCGGTAGATAGCTGCGTTCGACCATCATGGGCATGTTGTCGGCAGAGCGAAGGCGCTTGAGCTTAAAAATGCGATCACCGATGCGCAATCCCATATGCTCGGCCAGATTCTTATCGGCCTCCATCTCGCAAAACTCGAGAATCGTGGTCTCGGGTTCTCGACCCATCGCGCGCATCTGCTCGGTAAAGCTGTAGGACTGCATAAGATTGGTTGCTTTTGCCGAACGGTCGGTCACAAAGGTACCGCGACCGTGCTGCCGAACCACCAGTCCTAAACGCTCCAGTTCCTGCAGAGCCAGGCGTACCGTAGTGCGCGAGAGACCATAGCGCTCCGAAAGTTCGCGCTCGGAAGGAATCATGTCACCGGCGCGATATTCATGGTCAATCTTTTCGGTCAGAATATCGACCAGCTGATCGTACAGCGGTTGCTTACGCGCTCCGATCGCCATCCTATCCTCCCTTTTGCTCGAATTCGGCTAACTACCTAGGGTGTTATGCATTATCTGTCTGCCACACCCGAATCATTAAGAAAACAAAAGCCGCGCGCTCTTTCGAGCACGCGGCTTTTAACATACACATGGCTTAAGGGGTCGGGGTGTGAGCCGCGTAGGGACACACCCCTCAAGCTAGAGCCTTACCAGATGCTCGGCCAGAGACCAAGCGGGCCAGCGCCCAGGATGCCAAGGACGAAGAGCAGGAGAATGCCCTTGGTCGGGGTCCAGCTGTGCTTAGCGAACATGTAGTAAAGCAGCAGCGTAAGCATAAGCGGGACGAGCTTCGGGACGATGGTGTTGAGGGTGTCGGCAACAGAGAAGTTGACCGGATCCTCGGTAACGGTGCCGTAGGTCACGGACTCCATGCCGTTACCCAGATCGGTGACGCCGCACTCGACAGCGTTGCCGTCGGCATCGGAAGCGGTAAGGGCGTTGCCGTCCTTATCGGTCATGGCGATGGTACCGGCCTCAGCGGTCTCGGTATCGATGCCCTCCATACCGGTGAAGTTCTCGGCCTCCTTCTCGGAGACGATCACGGTAGTAGCGGAGAGACCACGGGTGGTGCCGTTGGGGATCTGGAGGTTGATCTGGGTGCCACCCATGGTGACGACCAGGCAACCGACGACGAAGACGCCCATGATGGAAGCGGCACGCGTGAAGGCCTGCATGTTGGCAGTCAGAGCGTCAATAGCGCTGGTGCCAAGCTTGTAGGACCAGTTCATGAGCCAGAAGCGCAGAGCGAACTGGACGACGTTGAAGATCACCAGGAAGATGATCGGTGCAGCGGCGTTGCCGTTGATGGCCATGTTGGAGGTGATGCCGGCCGTGATAGGCACGAGCGTCAGCCAGAACAGGGCGTCACCGATACCACCGAGCGGGCCCATTGCGGCGACGCGGACGGCGCGGATCGTGGGGATGTCAACCTTGTTCTGCTCGAGCGAAAGCACGATGCCCATAACAAAGGTGACAAGGAACGGGTGGGTGTTGAAGAACTCCAGGTTGTGGCTCATGGAAGCCGCGAGGTCGTTCTTGTTGGTGTGGATCTTCTCCAGACCGGGGATGATGGAGTAGAGCCAGCCAGCGGCCTGCATGCGCTCGTAGTTGAACGATGCCTGCAGGAAGCAGGAGCGCCAAGCCATCTTGTTGAGGGTCTTCTGGTCGAGCTGCGGAGCAGGAGTGAGATCCTCGTAGTGCTCCGGGATCACATACTCATTAGATGCCATCTTCGAAGTCACCTCCGTCAGAAACAGCTGCACCCTTCAGCTCGGTCTGCTGCTGGAAGTCCCAGAAAGCGATGCCGAAGCCGATGAGAGCGAGGATGAGCAGAGCAGGGGTTGCCAGCGAATCGTTGGCAACGGTGATGAGCGCGAGGCCAAAGCCCATGAGGAAGAAGCCCCACATATCGCGGTTCATCATAACCTTGAGCAGGACGGCGAAGCCGACGAAGCGCATCATGCCGCCTGCAGCGGACAGACCGGTCTGCAGCCAAGTCGGGATGGCAGAAGCGATGGTCTGGCCGATGGTAGCGCCAGCGATGAAGAACAGGGTGACGACGACAGCGAAGATCAGGCCGAGCAGAGCCATGGCGAAGTAGTTCAGGCGCTCGATGCCCTTGGTGTCCGCGTTGTGAGCCATGTTATCGGCCGTGGACATAAGCGGGGACATAAGCGTGAAGACCAGGGTAACGCCAAGCTGGCCAAGCAGAGCGAACGGAATGGCGAGGCCGACTGCCGCGTTGGGCTCGAGGCCCGTGGCGATAGCGAGAATGGCTGCCATGATGCCGCCGATGACGGCGTTAGGCGGCTGAGCGCCTCCGATCGGCATGTTGCCGATCGTCATGAGCTGATAGGTACCACCCACGAGAAGACCGGTGTTGAGGTCGCCAAGGATAAGACCGATGACGGCGCCGGTGACGATGGGCTGATAGAGAGACTCGAGGAAGTCAAACTGGTCGATTGCCGCGATGAACGTAACAACGAAGACCAGAGCGATCTGAATAATCGAGTATTCCATCTTGCTCCTCCTTTCAAAATGTATGTACGCACTTTGGATATCACGTACAGAACGTCAGGGTTTCACTCCTGACAACGTGGATCACGAGGATTACGAGAAGAGCTTGCTCGTGTCCTCAACAGGCGTGCTCGGAACGCGCCTGATCTCCAACTCCACCCCCAATTCCTGCAGCTCTTTAAACGCAGCGACATCCTCGTCGTTAACTGCGACGGAGGTGGCGACTTGGCGCTTTCCTTCCGACATGTGCATGTTGCCGATGTTTACCTTCTTTATAGGCACACCGCCCTTGACGAGCGTAAGCACGTCTTCCGGTGTTTCGGCCACGATGAAGATCTTCTGGCGCGGGCTCGCCTTGCCAATGACGTCGATGGTCTTCTGCAGGGAGAAGAAACGCGTAGCGACGCCGGCGGGAGCGGCCATCTTCATGAGGTTCTGGCGCATGGTGTTGGACGCCACGTCGTCGTTGGCGACGAGGATGAGGTTGGAGCCCAGAGTGGAGTTCCACTGGGTGGCAACCTGACCATGGACCAGTCGGTTATCGATGCGGGTAAGAAGAATGTTGGGTTCTGCCATGTTGATCAGCTTCCTTTCGTTATTTGCTGACGACAGTTACTTGATCTCCTGAATCGCGTAACGCGAAACATCTACGACGGCTCCGGATCGGACTTTGATCTGGACCTTCTCGCCTTCGATGCCTTTGACGGTTCCGTAGATACCGCCGGCGAAAAGAACCTCCTGACCCGGCTTGAGCTCGGTGTGCAGCTCCTTGAAGTACTTTTGCTTCTTCTTCATGTTGATTTGCGACCAGATGGTGTAAATCAAGCCCATGATGACAAGCAGACCTAAAAGGGCAACCGAGGAGCTCAGGACGTTGGCTCCGAAATCGGCCATTAGATGCCGTCCTCGTCGCCGAAGATATCCTCTTCCTCGGAGCCGGAAACGGATGCGACCGTCTGGGCGGTGATGCCCGTCTGGCCAACGGTCACGGCCTGCTCGCCAAGCTCGGCGAGCGTGGCATTGCCGCGGAGGAACAGAAGCTCAATAACCATGGGAAGGTTGGTGCCGGTCAGAACCTCGACGTTGTCGACATCCTGGGCAATCATCATCGACTGGTTGAACGGGGTGCCACCAAGCAGGTCGGTAAAGACGAGCACGCCATCGCACTCCTCGCGCATGGCGGTAATAGCGGCGCGGAGATCCTCACCGTAGGAAGCAGCCTGGTCGCCCTCAAAAGGAACGACGGTAAAAGCGGGCTGGTCGCCAGCAACCATAGCGATAGCGCTTGCGAGGCCGGGTGCGAACTGTCCATGACCGGTAAGAATAAAGCCAACCATTCAAATTTCCCTTCCGAAGGTGTGTACAATCTGAGTCCGATGATTTTCGGAAGCCAGCGGGCGCTCGCCCTTAAAGCTTCTTAGAAAGCGTACTTTGAAGACCAGTGGTTTCTAAACTGGTAGTAACCACGTGACGTGTTGTCACTATATCACCCCAGAAGAGGTCGCTTTCGTTGATTCATACGGTAAAACGTTTTTGCACCGCTCACGGTGATAAATCGACCGTTTACCGGTCGTTAACACTTCTACCTGCGGTTTTGAAACCGTTCCGAAATGCTTTGGCAAAAGATCGGATCTTTTCCTGTGTCTAAACAACGCAGGGCGGCTAAAAATAGCGTGTAGAAAAATTGCAGGTCATTGTGAAGATATGTGAATTGGTCTTTTTGACTTAATACCAGTTAGAACCAGTTTTGAGATTATCGGTGAACGGTAGTTTTCGACCGTTCACCGGTTACTTGCAATCGTTTGCAGTTGTTTTCCCATATGAATCGGGGAAGCGCGATGGAGCGCTTGCGCGGGCGCGAGGCCTACTCCAGTGGTTTCGGCAGCAAAAAGCCCGCTAGAACGTTGTCCGTTCTAGCGGGCTAAATCAGGCAGATCGGCTAGCGCACAGTAGTGCAGGCAAACCTTACGCAAACAGGCCGTAGATGCTGATGTTGGCCTTGGCGTAGAGGCCGTTAGCATACTCGGTCCACTTGGAGCTGGCGCTCGAAGCCTGCGAGGAGTACTGCTGGTAGGCGGTGTAATAGGCGGTCATGGCCTGCTTATAGGTAGCGCTATCGGCCGTAAAGGCATCGTCAGCGAAGGCCTTGGCATAAGTGCTATCGGCGTCCTTCCAAGTGCCCTTCTCGCTATCCCACTCGTCACCGGCAAGGTTGATGATGTAGTCGGCGTAGTCCTTGCTCGCGGTCTCCTCGTTGCCGTCAGCAGGCTCGGTCGGGGCGGTCGGCATGCTTGCGGAGCTGTCGCCGACCTTCTTCTTATAGAGCTTCTGCAGCGTCGCGGACTGGCGGACGATCTGCTTGGCCTGGTCCTTGGACACGCCATACTGTGTGGCCATGGTCTTGTAGTCCGAAGTGCCGATGGAATCCTCGGCGTACTGCTTCATCTCCTTAGAAGAGACGGTGATGCCCTCGTCCTCGGCAGCATCGAGCAGGATCTTGTTGCGCACGTAGGACAGGATGACGTCGGCAGAAGGAGCGGTGTAGTTGCCATCGCTATCCTTGACGGTATCGAGGCTGTACTGGCTCTCGATGGCCTCGCACGCGGTGATATCGCTCTTCTTGCCGTTGTAGCTATAGCTTGCCACGGTCGAATCGAGCTGGTCCTCGGTCAGGATCGCCGAGCCGACACCCTTGCCGCCAAAGCCGCCATTACCAATAAAGAAGCCGACCACCGCAGCGATCACGACTGCAACCACAAAGGCGGCAATCATCGTCTTCTTGTGCTTGGATACGCGATCGTCTTCATCGGAACCCAGGATATCGTCGTCCTCATCCTGGGCCTCGGGCATCAGATTCTCGTCAGCGGCATCCGCGGCAATCTGAGCCTCCAGACGGGCGTCCTCCTCCTCGGCCGTCGTACCGGCAGCAATGTGCTCGGCAGACGTACCGGCGACCAGGTCGATCTTCTCGTCCTCGTCACCGTCGGGGCCTTCGCCGCGCTCGATGATCTGGATGCCGTCGATCTCGTCCTTCTCGTCCTTCTTTTGAATCAGACCCATATCAGTTACTCCTTGTTAGGAAACATAGTCCGCAATAGAATACGCCCGACAGGGCGCCGGGCGTATTGATTCTTAGGTTATACGCAAACACTTAAGTACTATTTAGGCGTTTGCAGCGTGCATACCTTAGGCCAGGTGCGCGATAACGGCATCGGCAAAGGCCTGCGTGCCCACGGCGCCCTCAACGGAGCCGGTCTGGGCACGACGCACGTCGCCGGTAACCTGCTCGCCCTCGTCGAGTGTGGCAGAGACGGCGGCGCGAATGCGATTGGCAGCGTCGTTCTCGCCCAGGTGATCGAGCATCATCGCAGCAGAGAGAATCTCGGCCGTGGGGTTGGCGATATCCTGGCCAGCGATATCGGGCGCGGAGCCGTGCGTTGCCTCGAAGATGGCGCAGTCGGAACCGATGTTGGAGCCGGGGGCCATGCCTAAGCCGCCCACCAGGCCGGCGCACAGGTCGCTCACGATGTCGCCGTACAGGTTGGGCAGTACCAGGACATCGAAGTCGTTGGGGTTTTGGACCAGGCCCATGCAGGTGGCGTCGACGATCTTGTCGTTGAACTCGATATCGGGATAGTTGGCGGCCACCTCGCGCGCAACGCGCAGGAACAGGCCGTCGGTCGCCTTCATGATGTTGGCCTTATGCACGGCCGTCACCTTTTTGCGGCCGCAGCGGCGGGCGTACTCAAAGGCGTACTCCACAATGCGGCGGCTCTTGGCGATGGAGATGGGCTTGATTGAGATGGCGGAATCGGCGGCGAAGGTCTTCTGGCCCGAGCGTTCAACGAGCTGCGAGAGCTCCTCGACCTCGGCAGCGCCCTCATCGAACTCGATGCCGGCGTAGAGGTCCTCGGTATTCTCGCGCACGATGACCAGGTCGACGTCGCGGAAGCGCGAGCCGTCGCCCGGCTGCGACAGGCAGGGGCGCACGCAGGCGTACAGGTCAAAGTGCTTGCGCAGGGCAACGTTGACGCTGCGGAAACCCGTGCCGACCGGCGTGGTGATGGGGCCCTTGATGGCAACCTTGGTCTCGGCGACCGCATCGAGCACGTGCTGGGGCAGCGGCGTGCCAAACTCGTCCATGACGCCGGCACCGGCCTCCTGGACATTCCAATTGATCTGGATACCGGTGGCCTCGACCACGCGGCACATGGCCTGCGTAATCTCGGGACCGATACCGTCACCGGGAATCAGGACTACATCGTGCGCCATAATCTGTTACTCCTCGTTTTCGGCGTCGTCAGATTTTTTAACGCTAGCACGCTTCTTCTTTTTGGAGAGATCAAGGTCAAAGCGTTTAACAAGCATTTCGCAAATCTCGCTCGAACGGGCTTTGAGATAGCTGCCCTTGCCGTTCTCGGCATCGAACTTAAGGCGCAGCGCGAGCTTCTCGGCGACCTCGGCGTCAATCTCGCCCTGGCCAAACTCGTACAGGCAACCGAGCATGTCGCGATACTCGAGGTCGCCGTGGTAGCACTGAATGGCCTCGTCCAGGATGGGCCAAGCCTCGCGCGAACGCTCGACGCTCGTGGCGCCCCACACGCACAGCAGGCGGAAGGCGGCATAGCGCAGCGTGGAGGAAATCTCGTCGAACAGTGCGGTCTCGGCGCCCTCAAAGGCATCGCCCAGCTGCTCGGGGCAGGTGGTGGCGAGCGCCGTCAGGGCATCGAGGGCCTCCCAGCGGGTCTGAGCCTCGGGGCGGTCGAGCGCCTCGATCAGTGCGGGCACGCAGGGCACGACGCGCTGCGGATCGCGCTCGGCAAGCAGGTGCAGCACGCGAGCGGCAAACTGGCGGATACGGCGCGTGGGGCAGCCGAGCTCCTGGACCAGGCGGTCGACGGCGTTCTCATTCTCCTCTGCCAGCTGGAGCTGTGCCAGCTCCTCGTCGGTGAGCTGTTCGTCTTTATTTTCTGCCATAGTTACCTCTTCTTACTATTTCTTAGCGTGCTTGCCAGCACCCTTGCTGTCATCGGTGACCGAGATGAGCTGTCGGTCGGCAGCGCCATTACGACGCGCACGGCGGCGTTCCTCGGCATCGCCCGCGTCGGCGGCGGCGCGGTGTGCCTTGTTGACGTTAAAGACCTCGTCGTGCTTGCGCCACGGACCGACGGACTCGCCAAAGCTCATCTTAAGGCCGGCGATAAAGCCGCCGAGCCAGCCGATCGGCGCAAACTGCACCAGCGGGAACAGTGAGAACACCCAAGTCAGCAGAACGACTGCCGCAGCTCCCGCAAAGTTGGCAATCCAGTAGTCGCGCTTGGTGATGACGCGCTTTTCGCACGCCCACTGGCCGCACAAAAAGCCGATGTAGATCGCAAAGAGAAAGAGCACCAGCGCAAGCACCACGAACGTCAAGCTCATGGGCGCTACTCCCCGTGATGGTGGCCGCAGCAGCACTCGTGGCCGTCGTCATGGCCGTGGCCGCCGCAGCACTCGTGGTCCTCGCCATGGTGGTGGCCACAACCGCACTCGTGATCGTCGCCATGCTCGCCGCAACCGCAGCCTTCCTCGTGAGCACCATGCTCCTCGGGACGATACTGCGACCAGTCCAGACCGGCGGCGATGGCGTCGGCCTCCTCCTTATAGAGGACCGTGACGGCCTGGGTACCCAGCTTGGCGCCACCGATGGCATCGAGCATGTCGTAAAGCGTAAAGGCCACGTCGGCGCCGGGCAGCGCAAGCTCACGGTCGTCGGCATAGGCGAGCGCCAAGCGCAGGTCCTTAATGAAGTGCTCGACCATAAAGCCGGGCTTGTAGTCGCCGTCGAGCGCCTTGGGAGCCAGGCTCTCCATGGCGCCGGACTTGCCGGTACCGCCCAGGATCATCTGGCGGGTCTTCTCCAGATCAAGGCCGCTCAGCTCGGCAAATGCCATGGCGTCTGCCATGCCGACCATGCAGGCGCCCAGCGACACCTGGTTGGCGAGCTTGGCAGCCTGGCCCTTGCCGGCGCCGTCGAAGCAGCAGATGTTGGCCGCAAAGGTGGCAAGGATGTCGCGGACCGGCGCGATGTCGTTCTCGGTAGCGCCCACGATAGCCGTGAGCGTACCGGCGATAGCGCCCGACTCGCCGCCGGTGACGGGGCAGTCAAACGCCATGCGACCAGAAACCTGGGCGGCCTCGGCAATGTCACGGGCAAGCTCGGGCGAGCTCGTGGTGAGGTCGATCAAGACCGCGCCGGGCTTAGTGCACGCGAGCAGGCCGTCGCCCGCCAGGTAGAGCTCTTCGACCTCGGAGGGATAGCCCACCATGGTAAAGACGACGTCGGCGTTCGCCACGGCATCTGCCGGCGTATCGGCCCAGACAGCGCCGCGCTCGATAAGCGCTGCGGCCTTGGACTTGGTGCGGTTGTTGACCATGACGGGATAGCCGGCGTCCAGGATGTGGCCGGCGATGGGGGCACCCATGATTCCGGTGCCGATAAATGCGACGGAGAGCTTGTTTGCCATGAAACCTTTCCTTTTGGGTTGGGTGTTGTTACCAGGTTGAATACTCGGTGCCAGCGTTTGGGCTGTGAGTCGAGGGCGATTACGGACGCAGCGCTTGCCTACTGACCGCGCACGCGGCGGGCGATACGGTCGGAAAGCGACGCCTTGTCGGCGCGGTTCTTACCCCAAAACGCGCAGCCCACCATGCCGGGGCCCACGTGCGAGCCGATGGTGGGACCCACGGAGCCGCGAATGATCGTGACGTCGGCGCAACCCTCCTCCTTGCGGATGGCGGCTTCGAGCCAGTCACCATCCTTTTCGGCATCGGCCGTCATGATGGCGATGGGCATGGTGCGGTCGGGCACGTAGTTCTCGCGGAACGACTTGAGGATGGACTTGAGCGCCTTCTTGCGGCCGCGGTTGACGCCGATCAGCGACAGCGAGCCGGCCAGGTCGTAGGAGAGCTCGGGCTTGACATCGAGCTTTGCCGTGAGCTGCGCCGCCGCGGGCGGAATGCGGCCGCCGGCAGCCAGTGCGTCGAAGCTCTCGAGCGTAAAGTAGCCGTGGACGTAGGTCTTTGCCTCGTTTGCCCAATCGACCAGCTGCTTGGCGGTCAGTCCCGCCGAACGCTGGCGCACGGCCTCGAGCGCCAAGAGCGCGCCGGTCGCACAGGGCAGAGCGTTGTCGACCACGTAAAGCTCAAAATCGGGATACTCGGCGCGCACGGCATCTGCCGCCTGGCACGCGGAGTTGTAGCTCGACGACAGCGCCGAGGTAAAGCACAGGTAGACCGTGGGCGTGCCCTCTTTGGCGCACTCGGTAAAGAACTCGATATAGCGACCGAGCGACACAGCCGAGGTGGACACGCGGGCACCGGCGCGCATCCGGTCGTAGAACTCCTTGGGTGTGATGCTCGACCAGATGTCGTCCGTGCGCTCTTCGCCATCGATAATGAAGGGGAAACCCAGGATATCGACATCGAGGTTCGCGGCGACCTCGGGGCTAAAGTCGCAGCAGGTATCGACGACGATGCGGCAACGGTCCGAATGACCGGCGGATGCGGCCTTGTCCATCAAAGCGACTCCTTACGTAAAAAGGCGGCCACCCGCATGGGATGGCCGCCAACCGTTAACTCATGCAAGTTAACGTATTTTACTCGTCAAGTGTTTCGATGCGGGGCTTGATGATGCCATATCCACCATTCTTACGGTGATACACCACATTGATGAGGCCAGTCGTCGCGTTCTCGAACACGTAGAAGTCGTGGCCGAGCAGATCTGTCTGCACCAGCGCCTGCTCCTCAGTCATCGGGGTGACGTCGATAACCTTCTCGCGGACGAGAAGGTCGTCCTCTTCCTCGGGCAGCAGCAGGTCGGCCAGATCCTCAACGCGCTCGACCGGTGCGACATCCGCGGCGCTGGCACCGCCCTGGCGGTTGTCCACAACCTTGGTCTTGAACTTGCGCAGCTGGCGGGTGACCTTATCGGCGGAGAGGTCGATGGCGGCGTACATATCTGCACCGTGCTCGGCAACGCGAATCACCGAACCGCGGGCACGAACCGTAACCTCGACGATTGCCGGGTTGGGGTTCGAGGGGTTCTTCTCATAGCGAAGTACAACGTCGACCGTCATGGGCTCGATATCGAAAACCTTGAGCGCCTCGCCGATCTTCTCATCCACATGCGCACGCAGAGCATCGGTTACCGTCGTCTTGCGTCCAGAAACCTTGATATCCATACGTGGCTCCAATCTGCCTCGGGGACTTACTGTACTGGCTATGTACCCATTGCCGTGCATTTAATCACGCGGATTCCTAAAGACCCGAATAACGATTGCTTGATACCGCATACCGAAGTCTCGCACTTTTCTGTGGCAAAGTGCGCTATAGGAGGGGGCCGACGGCTTTGTATTTGGTCCCGAAAATTGGCTTTGACCTGCTGATTTTATTGGGATGAAAAAGCCGGGCTCCCCCATCGGGGAAGCCCGGCAGTGCGTGTTGAAACCGTGAAGAGGTGTCCTTTCCAACGTATAGGAGACACCACCCCTAGCAATAACTAGCTATTGAGTTTGTTAATCTCGTCGTCGGTGATGGCACCTTCCTGGCTGGACGATTTGTCCTCGGAGGATGCGGTCTCATTGTCGGAATCGGAGGACTCGCTGCCGGAGGACGTGGTCTCACTGGACTCAGAGTCGCCCGGCTGCACGTTAGCGCCCGAAACCGTCTTAGTGGTGAGGTCGTAGGGCATCGTGCCATACCAGACAGAGTGGACCGCCTCGAGCGTACCGTCGACCGTGATGTCGTCGAGGGCATCGCTCACGGCACGGCACAGTTCGTCATTGGACGAGAGGCCCGCAACACCAAGCGTCGAGGGCGCCTCGAGCGCACCGACATAGGAGACCTCGCTCATCAGGCGTGCAAGGTAGCCGCCGGCCGTGGAGTCGCAGATTACATAGTCGACCTCGCCGGACTCGAGCGCCTCAAAGCACTCGTTGATGTTGGAGTAGGTCTTTTGGTTGGCGGTGATGCTCTGCTTAGCAAGCGCCTCCTGCGAGGCCGAGGACATTTGGACACCCAGAGTAGACGCGTTAAGAGTATCGGTGGAAACGCTTAGCGACCCACCATCGCTAGTTTTACCGAACACGGAAGTGGCATCGTACAGGCAGGTGCCGAGCGAGCTAATGTCCCCGTCCGTGGAGTTAATCTCGCCGATAAAGATATCGGCCTTTTTGTCGCCGAGCACGGAACCTACCGAGGACGCATCGACAAAGGCGACCTTAAGGCCCATGCGGCTTGCGAGAGCGCGGGCGGCGTCAACCGCATACCCCGTGAGCTCGCCGTCGGCGTCCTGCATGGCCTGCGGCGCATCGGAAGTATCGAGGGCGACCGTCAGGGTTCCGGGAGTGACCAGGGCATCGTCCGACACCGCCGGCGTGACGGTCTCGTACTCGATCTGGTCGATCGTGGGAGTCGTGAACGTAGACAGCGGGTTGAACGCGCATCCGCTCAGGCCCAAAACGGCGATGACCGCTGCGGTCCCAGCACCTAACCGAGCCGCGTGCATCAAGCTGCCCCTCACCATGTCCACTACCCTGCCTTCTGTGTCGTATACGATCCGTGCGTTGCGCGGAATATCAGGTTGTTCCCACCAGCTGACCTGGTATTTGACCCCACACTTGCGCACCGGGGTGTTTGCTCGGGAGGCCGCAGCCACCTTCACGACTGGCCCGCTCGCCCGCGAGGCGGTATTGCCCCAAAGAAAGTAGAACGGACGGTGCGGCTTACATCTAGGACGCGCCATGATCGCGCCGCGCGCACGCGGTCGCTTACGTGGATCCCTTTGACCGCGTCTGTCTTGGACTAGGACGGGCATTTCGTCCGTCCGCAACCACAGCCTGGTAGGAACGAAGCGCATTATAACTAAGTTCAAGCTAAAGTTTAAGGTTAGGGGCGTCATTCGCATCTCGAGTACAGATTTTGCGGGTCGGAGCGGACCATTCGTGCCCCTATGAAGCCCGGAGCTCCCCTACGGGGAGCTCCGGGACACCCGTCTCAGGGTGCCGTGTGCAAAAAACGGCAAATATGAGTACTGTTACCAATTTAGTAGCAGCGTATTACCGCCTCACGAGCCCTTTTTGAGTTCCGCACAGCCTGCTTGGCGCCAAGATATTCCACATTCGTTTATTATCTCTTCGCTGAATCCAGATTATCGGCCCAAGTTTCTTTGTTTTTGCTGTCACTAATCTAGTAACAGTACTCATATTTGCCGTTTTTTGCACAGAGCATATAAACAGACCCCCTATAAAGCCATAGTTTTACGCTGGTTTGAGCCCAAAGCACGCTCGGAGCGTATTCAGCAGAGCATCTTGCCTCTTTCGACGAGCCTCTACGCGATTCTGATATCGCTTACCCATACGCTGGTGGATGCGCCATGCGAGTGCTTCCATCGCTTCCATGTCACAGAGCATTTCGTTGTTGACCGTCGCGACCTCGATTCCCATAGTAATCAAGCCCGTGTTGCGCTTTTCATCATGGATACGTCCCCTCCGAGAGGAATGGCCCAGCTCACCGTTGTATTCCAAGTCAAACCGGGCTGCTTCCTGAAAGGCATCGCAAACCGCATGCGGCATCCCCGAGATCGCCTGTGCACGGTCGTTGAACTCGATCTTGTAGTTGGTCTTAAAGGGACCACAGGCAAATCCGCCATAGGAAAACGGAAGCGAAAACATGGCAAGCATGATGCACTCCATGGGTGAACGCAGGTTTTCCGACAGATAGGGACACAGCCGCCGCAGCTGCTTGGCCGCGCTCCCCTTGCATGCCGCGAGGTAATCTACCAGGCAATCGGGTGTCAGCACGGACTCGACCTCAAAGTAACCGACATCTGGCGGCTGGTCTTTGTCCTTTGCCAATTTGTTCACGACAGGCGAGGTGTAGGGAGGCAGATACTTCCCGCGGTCACTCAGTGAAATCTTAGAGCACAGCTCCTGGGCCAGGGCAAATGCCTGGATGCAGCCGACCTCGCGCGCGACGGCTACGCAAAGGGCCTCGGGAGATAGACTGTACACCCCCGGTTCCACCTCTAGAATCGAGCCGGCGGGCAACTCGGAGCATACGGACCAGCTCACGCCAAGAATACGGCGGCGCTGCGCTGCAGACCCTACCAGCAAGCACAAATCCTCTTGCACCTCGCCGCTTGCGGCCCCAATCCGCACCAAATCGGGAAGATAGATGTCCTCGGTCGAGGGCGACGATGTGCGCAGCACACGGCACTCTTCATCGGGATTAAGGTCCTTCCAGCTTATGTAGCCCATCTGCCGGCGCTCGGCGCGCATCATGCGTAGCGCCGAGGCACCAGTTAGGATTACGGAAGCCGCTAGCTGCTCTTTTGTCGGTTTGTTGCACCACCTGATTGTTACCGCCACATGAATCACCCCTACCAAACACGTGCGATAGCAAGGCCATCGACTGCCGCAGCGCCGGCGCGCTTGAGTTCCGCCGAAGCCGCGGCCATCGTCGCGCCCGTGGTGATAACGTCATCGATAAGCAGCAGGTGGCGGCCGTGCACGTTCTCAACGGTCTCATACATGCCTCGGGCGCGTTCACGGCGTTCTTCACGACCGAGTTCACGCTGGTCGCCATGCCCGTACTTGACGAGAGCATCGAGCAGGGGAACACCCGACAGCTCGCAAAATGGACGCGCAATAGCCTCCATATGATCAAAACCACGCCGCCGAAACGCTGCCGCCGTCGCAGGCACAAACACCACCGCATCCGCACCGGACAGCACACCTCCATAGCGATCGGGCGCTACGACCTGGGCATGCAGGGCGGTGTCGTAGAGCAGCTCCGCCAGATACGGAGCCAGACGTCGCTCGCCCGCATCCTTGTACGCTTTAATGATGCGCGGCAGCGGATGCGCATAGACGGCGCACGCCAGGCAGCGGTCGAGCGCCTCCGTCATTGCCGAGGACGTGCCCTCGACCGAACACTCAGTGCACAGCAAATCCCCAAACGGGGCGCTGCATCGGGTGCAGCTATGACGTGGGTCGATGAGCGTGAACGCGGCAAGGCAGTCTTGGCAAATAAGCGCACCGGCGCGCTCGCAGCCGGCACATCGTGTTGGCGACAATGCCTCGAGCGCCTCGCGTGCCACCCACTCGGCAAACGGTAGCAATTCGTCCGCAAACGGTAGGGCACCGGCGCCCTGCAGACGGCTCAATATGTTCAAACGGCTCTTCAAGACACAACCCTCCCTACGTTCGGTCGCAGGGAGGGTTGTTGATTCGGCGCTATGATACCCCGATGCGCTCGGGGCAAGGCGGGCTAAATCCGCTCGCGGGCGTTATTCGCCGGCGGGCGGTTGTGGTGCGGACGAAGACGGGGTCGAGCCCTCGCCACCATCCTGGCGCGGCTTGCGGGAACGGCGACGGCGACGGCGCTTTTGACCCTGGTCGGCCGAGCCCTCGCCACCGCGATCCTCGCGCGGCTCGCGCTCGTCGCGAGCGGCGCCACGCGAAGCCTTGGCAGCCGCTCCCCCGCCATCTCCGGGACGACGGCGCGTGACCTTGACCTCGCCATCCGAGACCTGATCGGCCACAGAGGGCACTGAAGGCTTCTGCTGCGCGCCCGAGGAATGGCGACGGCGCGGACGCGGCGCGCGCTCCTCCTCGCCACGTGACTTGCCGCCCTTGTCGACAGGCGCATCGGAGGCCGAGGCGCCCTTGGAAGCGGCACCGGCCTCGCGAGCAGCTGCGGCGCGGAAGGCGTCCTCGCGCTCCTCGCTCGATAGATGACGGCGGCGGCGACGTGTGGGGTTCATGCCGCCGCCGCGATTCTGCTGCTGGGGCTGCTGAACCTCGCGCTCGCGAGAGGCGTTCTTGCCCGCGGCTGCAGCCTCGGTAGCATCGCCCGAGCCCGCGCGCTTGCGACGACGACGGCCACCGGCGGCCTCCTCGGCCTCGGGTGCCTCGGCCTTACCGCGGCCCTTTCCGCGGCCACGGCCCTCGCCCTGACCGGCGCGGGCATCGGATTCAGCATCGCGACGACGGCGCTTGGGCATCGACGTGCCGGCCAGACGGTCGGCACTCGACAGGCCATCGCCCACATCGACGCCGTTTTCGCGATCGAGCTCCATGAGCGCCAGACGCATCTCGGGCGACTCAATGCGCTCGAGCACGTCGCGCGTCACGCAGTCGGGGCGGCAGTTGCAGCCCTGCTCGGCGGCCTTCTTTTTGCAGCCCTCCGAGCACGTCATATCGGCCAGGTTGACCTTAAAGACTTTGCCGTTCTCCAGGCGCAGCACCAGCTGCTCACGCGGCGTGTCATACTCCTGGATACGCGCCTTGCCAAGCGGCGTATCGATGAGCGTCTTCTTTTTGGGCGCACGGCTCTTAAAGTCCTTGTAGGCCTCGAACTCGTAGCGCAGGCAGCACATCAGACGACCGCACACGCCGCTGATCTTGGAGGAATTGAGCGGCAGGTCTTGCTCTTTTGCCATGCGAATCGAGACGGGCTCAAACTGTCCGCCAAAGCGCGTGCAGCAGAGTTCCTGTCCGCACTGGGCATAGCCGCCCACCAGGCGGGTCTCGTCGCGCACGCCGATCTGGCGCATGTCGACGCGAATGTGCAGCGTCGAGGACAGATCCTTGACGAGCTGGCGAAAATCGACGCGCTCCTCGGCCGCAAAGTAGAACACGGCCTTCTCGCCGCCAAACAGGTACTCGACGCCCACCGGCTTCATCTCGAGGTCGAGCTCCTTGACCAGGCGGCGGAAGTCGACCATGGCCTCGTCGCCCTGGATGGCCAGGTCGTCGGCAAGCTGCAGGTCGATGTCGCTCGCCACGCGCAGCACGGGCTTGAGCGGCTGACCGATCTCGTCTTGCGGCACCTCAAAGGGATCGGCCGTGACCAGGCCGATCTCGGTTCCGCGCTCGGTGGAGCAGATAGCGTAGTCTGCCTCGAGGATATCCAGATCCTGCGGGTCGAACCACAGGTCGCGCGAGGCGTAGGTAAACTTAACGGGTACGACTAACGGCATTTCAGTGCCTTCCTGATATCGAACAGCATGACCTCGATGGCCAGCTGGGGAGTAACGTTTCTGGCGATGTTGCGCTCGGCGGTCGCGACTGCCTCGAGCGCCCGCGTGGCACCCGCAACATTGGTCGCGGCGGCAAGCCGACCGATCGTGTCGCGCACGTCTTCGTTCACCACGTCGGCTGCCTCGTCCTGAAGTGTCAGCAGCACGTCGCGCATGAGCGTCCGCGCGCTCGCCAGCGCTTCCATGATACCCGAACGCTCGCGCGCGTTGAGTTCGCGCTTGTTGCGGTCCTCAAGCTGCTTCAATGCTCCACGCGACAGGTAGTCGGCGTTTTGCTCGAGCACCTTTTCCTGTGTGGACTTGACCTCGGCGAGCGGTGCCTTAACGGCGACAATAAGCGACTTGGCGCGGCTGAGCACATCGGCCTCGTCGGCAGCGATGAGCGAATCGATGGCACGGACCATCTGGCGGCGAGCATCCTGGCGCTCGGCACTCTTGAGGAACTCGATACCGCGCGTGGGGCTTCCCGCCACGGCGACCGCCATGCGGCAACGCGCGAAATCCTGACCCGTCGCGCGACTCACGGCACGCGCGGCCACGGTGGGCGACACCAGCCGAAACGGCACACACTGGCAGCGGCTCACGATGGTGGGCAGCATCACATCTGCCGAGGTGCCCAGCAGGATGAACATGACGCCCTCGGGCGGCTCCTCGAGTGTCTTGAGCAGTGCGTTGGCGGTGTTAGCGCGCAGCTGCTCGGCACGGTCGATGATGTAGACCTTGGCCTTGGCGCGGATGGGCGTCAGCGGAACGTCGTCGAGCAGCTCGCGGGTCTGGGCAATGAGGTATCCCGTGGCGCTCTCGGGCGTGTAATAGTGCACGTCGGGGTGTGTGTGCCGAGCAACGCGCACGCAGCTATCGCATGCGCCGCAGCCGTCCTGCTCGCACAGGAAAGCTTGGGCGAGCGCCCATGCGGCATCGAGTTTGCCGGCGCCGGGAGCGCCCAAAAACAGGTAGGCGTGCGATGCGCGGCCGCTGGCGACGGCGTTGGTCAAAAAATCGCGCACGCGCTGTTGGGTGTCGAGCTTGGCCAGCAGGCTTGTCTGAGCGGGGGCCATGTTACTCGGCCTCCTTAGCAAGCGCGCCGACGACGGCGTCTTGCGGAATGTCGAGACCGTACGCGCGAATCTGCTCGACCGTCTTCTCGAAAACTTCCTCGATGGTCGCGGTAGCGTCGATGAGCTTTACGCGGGCGGGTTCCTCGGCAGCAATGGCACTAAAGCCCTGGTAGACACGCTCCTGGAATGCCATGCCTTTGGCCTCCATGCGATCTGCCGCGCCACGGGCTGCCATGCGCAGCGCCGCCTGCTCGGGCGTGATGTGATAGACGAGCGTGAGCGCCGGGTGCGTTCCCGCAACGGCCAGGTTGTTGGCATCGCGCACCATCTGGCGATCAAGGCCGTCGGCAAATGCCTGATAGCAGGTTGTGGAATCGTAGAAGCGGTCACACAGGACCACCTTGCCGGCCGCGAGGGCGGGAGCTATGACCTCGTGCACCAACTGAGCGCGTGCCGCCTCGTAGAGCAACAACTCGCAGGTGTCGCCCATCGCTGTATTGGCGGGGTCGAGCAGCAGAGCACGGATCTTTTCGCTGATGGCGGTACCGCCCGGCTCGCGCAGGCTCACAACCTGGTAGCCAGCGAGTTCGAGCGCGCGGGCAAGCAGACGCGCCTGCGTGGACTTGCCGGCGCCATCGACGCCCTCGAGCGTGATAAAGCTATGTTGAGCGGGCTCAAAAGCCATGGGCGCAGCCCCTTCCTACAAGGCGCGTAAATGCGAGTTATAGCAACCAAGCCATGATACCCCAGTGCTCGGTGCGTCCCCAATGGCTAAAGGTGCCTTTCCGAAGTTGCGGTGAAATAGGGACTGATTGAAGCTCTGAGACCGCCAAACAGTCCCTATTTCACCGCAACTTATGAAGGGGAATTTGGGGTGCTGGGTATAATCGTCGTATTGCATTGAAATGTGGCGAAAGGAGTGGCAATGTCTCGGTATTGCGCCTCGTGCGGCAAGCTTCTTGCAGATAATGCCAAGTTCTGCACCTCGTGCGGTGCACCCGTTGAGCAAACAGCCGCGAGCGATAGCCAGCCCGCTTTTGAGCAGACCGGCTCCCTTGATACGCCGCAAGCCAAGGCGGACGACCCCCTCGCCTATCGCCCCGACCCCGCCGCAAGCCCCGCGGCCGTCGAGACCACGCAGCGCATACCCGTCGCGAGCGGCTCGCCCCAACAGCAGCCGGCTCCCGCATACGCGCCCGCTTCGCCACAGACCCCCACTCCCAAAAAGAGCGGCACCGGGCCGCTTATCGCCGTTATCGTTGTGCTGGCGGCGATCATCATCGCCCTGGTCGTTTTCTTTGTGATCAAGCCTTTCGACAACGCCGCCACGCAGACGACTGCCGAGGTAGCTAAGCTGCACCATGACGTCGACGACGATGACCTAAAGCCTCTCGGCGATCCCAACAGCCTGTACGACGATGACGACGATGACGACGAGGATGGCAGCGAAGCAACGCTCTCCGAGCAGAACCTCTACCGCCGACTGAGCGAATACTACGACTTGCTCGAAGACCTCGACAACTACGTCCGTGGCTGCGCGCAGAACTTCAACGGCAGCTATCTGGAAGAGGATCGAACCACCCGCCAAAATCTCGCCGACGTCGCCGAGCGCACAGAGGACACCATCGAGCAGTATTACGACATCGTCGAGGACCTGGACGTCCCGACGAGCTCCAAGAACTACAGCTCCTGGAAGGACATCATCGCCCTGTACGACGACCTGGATCACCGCATTGACGCAATCTGTGATGCCTGGGAGATCAGCCTGAAATACGCCAAGCCTGCGGACCACAAGAATGAGATCGTGGCGCCGCTGTCGCGCGACAACGTGGCGGGCACCAATGACAATAAGTACCGCCTAGACTTTGAGGAACGCTATCCCGGCGCCAAGCCTGTCGAGGTGAAGTAATCCCAACAACTGATCAAATCTTGCGGTGAAATAGGGATTAATTAGGCCTTTTGCCAGCAAAAACAGTCCCTATTTCACCGCAACTTAGAAGTGGGGCCGGGCGCGCATTTGCATTTGCGCGCCCGGCCCCGCCGCGTCTATATGTGCTCGGTTACTTGTCGGCGGCCTTCTTGGTGGTCGTCTTTTTTGCGGTCGTCTTCTTGGCGGCAGTTGCTTTCTTAGCCGTCGTCTTCTTTGCCGCCGTCGTCTTCTTGGCCGTACTCGCCTTGGTCGCAGTCTTGCGTCCGCGGGCGGGCTTCTTCTCCTTGGTCGGGCAGTCCATGTTCACGCAGATGCGCCACGGGCCGCGCGCCGTGTTGACCACCACGATGGGGGCGCCGCACTCGGGGCAGGTCTCACCCGTCGCCTCGAGTTTGCCGCGCGCCGGCAGAGGATAGCTCACGCCGCAGTCATCGTAGTTGGTGCAGCGGATAAAGCGCTTGCCGCTCTTCTCGCTCTTGTGCGCGATCAGGTCGCCATGGCGTCCGGCCTCGGCGCACACCTTGCACTCGCCCACCTTAAGGTCGGGCTCGTAGTTGGTGGGGCACGTCGGGTTCACGCAGATCTCGAAGGCCTTCTGGCGGAACGGCTGGCATTTAATGCGCGGCGCGCCGCACTCGGGGCACACGGCCGCCTCACCCTCGAGCGGACTCACCTTGACGCCGCTCGGCACCGGATAGGTCACGTCGCAGTCGGGCCAGCCCATGCAGCCAATGAAGCTGCCACGGGTCTTGGCGCTCGTCTTCATAACCAGGTCCTTGCCGCACTTGGGACAGGCGCCCACGCGCGCATCGGCCGTGACGGCGTCGCTGATGGCGTCGCCCAGCTCCTGCGTGTGCTTGAGCAGCTCGTCGAGCACGCCGGCCAGCAGCGCGCGCGAGTGCGTCACGACATGCTCTTCGGTGTCCTCGCCGCGCTCCACGCGAGTCATGTCGCCGTCGAGCTCGCTGGTCATATCGGGGCTCGTGATGCGCGGGGCAAACTGCGACAGCGCGTCGATGATGGCGATGCCTAGCTGGCTCGGCTCAACGGGATCGTTTTTGAGATAGCGCACGGCGTACAGGCGCTCGATGATGTTCGCGCGCGTGGACTTGGTACCCAGGCCGCGCTTCTCCATCTCCTGCACGAGCTTGCCCTGGCTGTAGCGCGCAGGCGGCTCGGTCTGCTTGGCCTCGAGCTTAATGTCGAACACGTCGACCGTGTCGCCCTGCTCCAGCGGCGGCATCTGCTCGTCGCGCTTGAGGCCGTACGGATAGGCCTCGCGGAAGCCCGGGGTCACGAGCACGTCGCCCGAAGCCACGAACGGCTCGCCATTGACGTCGAGCTCGAGCTTGGTGTTCTCGATGGTCGCAGGACCCATGAGCGTCGCCAGGAAGCGGCGGGCGATGAGGTCGTAGAGCTTGCGCTGACCGCCGTCGAGTGTGGACGGATCGCCCTCGCCCGTGGGATAGATAGGCGGGTGGTCGGTGGTCTCGACCTTGCCGCGCGTGGGCTTCATGGGGCCAGCGAGTACCTTTTTGCACACGGGCGCCAGCGCCGGGTTGATCTTTGCCAGGTCACTCACCACGGCGCCCAGATCGAGCGTCGCGGGGTACACGGTGTTGTCGACACGCGGGTAGCTGATGAGGCCCGCCATGTAGAGGGACTCAGCGATGCGCATGGTACGCGCAGGCGAGATGCCCTCGGCTGCGGCGGCAGCCTGCAGCGAGGTGGTCGCAAACGGCGTGGGCGGCTGCTGCTTGCGGGAGCGCTTGGTCACCGCGGCGACGGTTGCCGTCGCGACGCCGTCGACGTGACCATACGCCGTCTCGGCAGCATCTTTGTCGGTAAAACGCGCCGTCTTGTGCGCGATCTTAAAGCGGTCGTCCTCGGCAGCACCCTGCGCGGCGCCCATGCCGCGGATCTGCCAATAGTCCTCGGGCACAAACGCCATGCGCTCGCGCTCGCGCTCGACCACCAGGGCGAGTGTCGGCGTCTGCACGCGGCCGGCAGAGCGCACGTTACCAAAGCCGCCAAACTTGGCGAGCGTCAGATAGCGCGTGAGTACCGCACCCCAAATGAGGTCGATGTGCTGGCGACTCTCGCCGGCGTCGGCCAGATTCTGGTCGAGCGAGACAAGGTTATCGAAGGCCTGCGTGATCTCGGCCTTGGTAAACGAAGAATACTGGGCGCGGGCGACCGGCAAGTCGGGCGCAACCTCGCGCACCTTGTTGAGGGCGTCCGAACCGATCAGTTCGCCCTCGCGGTCGAAGTCCGTGGCGATAATGACGCTGTCGGACTTCTTGGCAAGGTTCTTGAGCGAGCGAATGAGCTCTTTCTCGGCCGGCAGCTTGATGACGGGTGCCCATGTGAGATACGGCAGGCTCTCGAGCTTCCAGCCCTTGATGGAGATACCATCGGCAAGAAACGGCTTGCGTTTGGTGTCGTAGGGCGGACGAGCCAGGCCATCGGGCATGTCGGCCGGCAGTATCTCGCCGTCCTCAGTGACCGAATACCAGCCCAGCTTTTTATCGAACAGCACGCTGTCGCAAAAATCGGGCGCAAGGATGTGACCGGCAAGGCCGATCGTCACGCACTCCTCGCCCTTCCACTCAAAACGGTAGATGGCGGTGTTGTACACCTTGTCCTTTTTGGGTTTGCCCGTGGACAGACGCTCGGCGATCTGACGCGCGGCGTCGTTTTTCTCGGCGATGATGAGCTTCAAAAGAGGCTCCTATCTCGTGTCTCTGCGGCTACGCCCGCCCGTATGGCGGCCGATTTACGCCCTTGCTTGCTCGATCTGCCCGATGAGCCAATCGCACCAGGCATCCATGCCCTCGCCCTTGCGCGCGCTCACGGCAAACCGCGGCGCCTGCGGATTGAGGTCATCGAGTGTCTTAGTATACCTATCCATGTCAAAATCGAAAGCCGGAGCCACGTCGACCTTGTTGAGCAGCTGTGCGCCGGCGTGCTGGAAGATGCCCGGGTACTTGATGGGCTTGTCGTCGCCCTCGGGCACCGAGAGAATCATGATGGACAGGTTCTCGCCCAGGTCAAAGTCGACCGGGCAGACCAAGTTGCCCACGTTTTCGATAAAGATGACGTCGATGTTTTGAAGGCCCACCGCCTGGTCGAACGCGTCAACCGCCTCCATGATCATGTTGCCCTCGAGGTGGCACAGGCCGCCCGTGTTGATCTGGATGGCGGGCATGCCGGCTTCCTTCATGGTGATGGCGTCGACATCCGAGGCGATATCGCCCTCGATGACGGCACAGCGCAGGCCGGCCTTGTCGCGCAGGCGCTCGTTGGTGCCCAGGATCGTGGTGGTCTTGCCCGAACCGGGACTCGACAGCACATTGATCACATAGGTGTTTGTCTCATTAAATCGCTGACGCAGCTGATCTGCCAGGCGCTCGTTGCGCGACAGAATCGGCGACGCGATATCAATCGTTTTCTCAGCCATACTTAGCGCTCCTTACTTTGGCCCCTTTATACCCCATCACCAGATGGCTAGCGGGCTAATCGTCGGGGGTTTCGATTTCGATACTCGCGATATCGAGCTCGCGGCCGTGCAGTAGGCGCACGTTGGCACCACCACACTGGGGACAGCGACAGTGAAAACGATCGTGGTCGAAAACCTCGCCGCAGTCCAGACACTCGCTTTGTGGATGGACTTCCTCCACGGCCAGCTCGCAGCCTCGCGTGAGCGGGTCCTCATCGCGAAACGTCTCCCACGCAAAGTCGAGCGCCTCGCGCACGACCTCGGTCATATCCCCGATACGCAGCGTTACCAAAACGGCGCGCGAGGCCCCCGCCCCACGCGCCGCGCGAATCACTGTATCGAGTATGCCGTTGACAATGCCAACCTCGTGCATACCGATTTACTCCTCGTCGTCCTCGTCGTCCGAGAACAGGTCCAGACGGCTCACGAACAGGCCCTCCTTGCCCTCGCGCGCGGTAATGACCACGCGGGCGATGGCGAGCGAGATCTCGTAGAGCGAAAGCAGGGCACCGTACATAAGGCCCAACGTGACGGGCGAGCCGTCGGGCGTGATCACAGCCGAGCCCACGAGCAGGCCCACGTACACGTAGCGCCAGGCGCTGCGGAAAGCCGCGTAGGACACGATGTGGAAAACGGACAGGTAGAAGATGATGAGCGGCAGCTCAAACGCCACACCAAAGCCAATCATAAAGAGCAACTCCATGTTGACGTAGTTCTCCAGGTCGGGCAGCGCGGTTGCGACGGCAGAGGTCTCGCCGATGAGCCACTCAAAGCCTGCCGGGATAATGATGAAGTAGCAGAAGATGGCACCCAGGAAGAACAGCACCGTCGAGGCGAGTACCGTAGGCACGACCCACTTGCGCTCGTTGGGACGCAGTGCCGGCAGGAAAAATGCCAGAATCTGCCAGATGATCATGGGCGTGCACATGACCACGGCCATCTTGATGGCCAGCGAGAAGCGCAGGCCAAAGCCGCCGAGCGTGGTGGTGATGTAGAACTTACCGTCCGGCACAAAGGAGCGGATGGGGTCTTCCAAGATGTCGAGCACCACGGGCGTGGCGAAATACAGCACGATGGCGGCGGCAAACACCGACACGACCACGATGGTCAGGCGGCGACGGAGCTCTCCCAGGTGATCGAAGAGCGGCATGCGCGCAGGTCCGATAGGCATTACTCATCGCCTCCCTTCGAGGCGTCGGCGGCAGCGGCGTCGTCCTCGGCCTCGAGCTCGCGGGCGAGCTGGTCGACGACGGCCTTGCGCTTGCGGGGACGACGGGCGTAGAGGTCAGCCGTCGTGGGCTCTGCCGACTCGGGCTCGGGCTCCGGCTCTGCAGCAGATTCGGGCTCGACGGCGGCAGCGGTGGCAGCGGCAGGCTCGGCACCCTCGGCCTCGGACTCCTCAGCAGCACCCTCGCCCTCGGCGGCAGCCTCGCTCGCGGCCTTCTCGGCAGCAAGACGGGCGCGACGCTCGGCAAAGGTCTCCTTCTTGGCGGGCGCTGCCGTCTCGGCGGCATCCTCGTCCGCATCGGAATCGTCGTCGGTCGCAGCAGCCTTCTTGGGCTTGACCGGGGCCGACGCGGCCTCGCTCACCGGATCGATAATCTCGGACTGAACAACGGCCGTCATCTTTTCCTGCGTCTCGCGGAACTGACGGATGGCACGGCCGATCGTGCGGCCCATCTGCGGGAGCTTATCCGGGCCAAACAGCAAAAAGCCGAAGACCACGATGATCGCGAGCTCACCCTCTCCAATACCAAACACACATACCTCCAAGGCTCGATGTGAGTCGAGCCCGCACCGCGCCATTCGGCCGGAACTCGTCTATTCATTCGGTCAAGTATAGCGCCCGGACGCCAAAACGTCCGAGCGCATCACAAACATATGCCAAACGGCACGCCCTTTTGGGGGCAAAGATTATGCAGCGGTGATCGAAATCTCCTGGTCGACACCCAACAGCTGGACCACGCGCATCACCGGGGGCTGCACATTGGTGCAGCTAAAGCGCTTGCCGTGGTCGACAGCGTGGTGCGCGGCGCCCACGAGCACGCCAATGCCCGTCGAATCGATATAGCTCACCTGGGCAAAATCGAGCTCAACGGCCTCAGTGGGCTGCTCGAGCGCCAGGTCGATGGCATTGCGCAGGCTATCGGCGTTAGAGATATCGATCTCGCCGGTCACCTTAATGGTGTAGAGCTCTGGCGTGGGGTTGGTGGAAATACCCAAATCCATGTATACGCTCCTTTACGTATCGAGAGTGCGGATAGTACTGGACGCGGACTTGCGAGGCTTTGCGCGTTAGGCGCGCTCGGCACGAGCAAGCTCGGCAGCGACAAGCTTAACGGCCAGCACCAGCACATCGAGCGCGGCCTCCAGGTCCTCGACCGTGGGATAGCTCGGCGCGATGCGGATGTTGGTGTCGCGCGGGTCCTTGCCATAGGGCCAGGTAGCACCGGCCGGCGTGAGCTTAACGCCCAGGTCGGCACAAAGCGCGGCGACCTTTTGGGCCGAGCCCTCGGGACCATCAAAGCTCACAAAGTAGCCGCCGCGGGGGTGCGTCCAAGTAGCGCAACCCGTATCGCCCAAGCCCTCGGTGAGCTTGCGCTCAACGGCCTCAAAGCGCGGGCGCAAAAACTCGGCATGCTTTTTCATGTGCTCCTTGACCGCCTCGATGGTGGGAAGGAAGCGCACGTGACGCAGCTGGTTGAGCTTATCGGCACTGATGAGGCCGGCCTTCAGGCGCTTGGAGAACTCCGCGATAACCGCGGGGCTCGCACCGATAAAGCCGATACCGGCGCCCGGGAAGGTGATCTTGGACGTCGAGGCAAAGGCCACCACGCGGTCCTCGGTGCCCGCCGCGCGAGCGAGGTCAAAACTGTTTGCGAGCTCATCGGTCTCGTCGTACAGGTCGTGCACGCAGTAGGCGTTGTCCCAGAAGATGCGGAAATCGGGCGCGGCCGTGGGCATCTCGACCAGGCGACGCACAGTGCCCTCGCTAAAGGTGATGCCCGTGGGGTTGGAATACTTGGGCACGCACCATATACCCTTGATGGAATCGTCGGCGGCAACCAGGCGCTCGATCTCGTCCATATCGGGGCCGTTGTCGGTCATCGCGACGGGAACGTTCTCGATACCCAAGTCGGCGGTAATGCCAAAGTGGCGATCGTAGCCGGGAACCGGGCACAGGAACTTGACCTTCTTGCCGTCGTGCGCCGCCTCGTAAGCCTCCCAGGGCTCGCTGCCGCACGAGCCACAGCGCCAGAACATGCCGGCGATGTCGTGTTCGATCAAAAGGCTCGACGAACCCAGCACGAGTGTCTGCTCGGCGGGGCAACCCAGGAACTCCCCCGCCAGCTTGCGCGCCGAGGGAATGCCCTCAAAGCAGCCGTAGTTGGAGCAGTCGACGTTGCCGTCGTGCAGATCGGCATCGGCATTGAGGATATCGAGCATGGGTCGAGAGATGTCCACTTGGGAGGGCGACGGCTTGCCGCGGGCCATGTCGAGCGCCAGGCCCTTGGCCTTGACCTCGGCGACCTCGGCTTTGAGCGCCTCGATGGCGGCATCGAGTTCGGTGGTTTCCATCTTCTGGTAGATCGTCTGCATGGGTGCGACCTTTCGCGAAGCGGTACGTTGCAGTTCGTCTAAGTATAGACCGCCATCGCCGCAACGGTATGAAGCCGTGATAGATTAAGTCCATCGCAATGAATTACGAATCGCCGCGCATGCCGGCGTGGAGCGCCCAAGGAGGCACTATGGAGTACGGATCGTTCCAGGCCGAGGAATTCGGCGACCTGCAGCGCCTGGTCGACGGACTGTTTTACGACCGCCACGCCATCGACCGTCTGGATCTGATCGTACAGGCCGAAATCTTGGACCTGGCACCCGATCTCATGGAAATCGTCAACCTGCTACCGCCCGGCTATTACGACCGCCAGTCACTTTGCGACCAGCTCAACTCCGCCTTGGCCGCCCACGGCTGGGGCGCCATCTACGGCACCGTGGAATAGCCTAGTCATTGGGGCCTGTGGCCAAAAAATAGCAAATATGAGTACTGTTCCTTTTTTAGTAACAGCGATTTTGAATTAAAAAGGCCCGTCTTGGCCTTTTGTGTCCGGTTTTGGAAGGATGCATCGTCATTTTTCGTCCAGCCACGCAATCGTTAATGCATAGACAGAATAGATTTGTACATTATTTTTCGCGCCTAAAATGAAACGCCGTTTGTGACAGTACTCACAAACGGCGTTTTTTGGCCACTGGGGTGTCTGGCAGGTGGCAAGTACCACTCAAAACCGCGTTTCACACGCGCTCGGGCAGGCTCTGGCGTCTGTTTCTACGCGCCTACTCGTCCTTGGGCGAGGGATGCTTGCAGATCACACTCATGTAAATCATGCCGAGCACGGCAGCGGTGACCGAACCGGCAAGGATGGCGGCCTTGGCAGCCAGAACCTCAAACTGGGCCGTCGGGAAGGCAAGGCCGCTGATGAGAATCGACATGGTAAAGCCGATACCGCCCAGAATGCCCACACCGGCAATCATGTGCCAGTTAACGTTGCGCGGCAGCTCGCAGGCCTTGAGCTTGACCAAGGCGAACGTCATGCCAAAGATGCCGATCGGCTTGCCCAGCAGCATGCCAAAGTACACGCCGAGCGTCACCGGGTCGGTGAGTAGCGTGCTCATGTCTACGCCCACCAGGCGAACCTGTGCGTTCACGAACGCAAAGATCGGCAGGATCACAAAGTTAACCGGCGTGGAGATCAGGCGCTCCATACGGATGAGCGGCGGGGTCACGCGGTGCATGACGCGCTCGACCTTGGTGGTCGAGACGGTAAAGTCATGCTGGCCCAGGATGTGTGCCTCGTCGTCGTAGCGGTCATCGAGCAGCGGCAGGCACTCGCCCAACCAATCGGTGAGGCTATCGAGCTTAACGCCGCACTTGGCCGGGATGGTAAAGGCCAAGATGACGCCAGCAAGCGTGGCATGTACGCCGCTCTTGAACATGCAGAACCACAACAGCAGACCCAGTACCGAATACGGAGCAAGGCGGTAATGCTGCGTCTTGTTGAGCCACACGAGCGCGCAGGTCACAAGCGCGGCGGCGCCCAACCAAAACGGATTGGGGCTCTGGCCGTAGAAGATGGCGATGGCGGCGATGGAGATGAGGTCGTCGGCGATGGCGAGCGTCGAGAAGAACACGCGCACGCCGTTAGGCACACGGTTGCCCAAAAGCGACAGCACGCCCAACGCGAAGGCAATATCGGTTGCCATGGGGATGGCCCAGCCGTTGTGCGCGCCGGCATGGTTAAAGATCAGGTAGATGCAGGCGGGAACGACGACACCGCCCACGGCCGCCAGCATGGGAAGCATGGCCTGACGCGGGTTCTTGAGCTCGCCGACCGTCATCTCGTACTTAAGCTCGATGCCCACCAGCAAAAAGAAAATCGCCATGAGGAAGTCGTTGACGAATAGCTCGACGGTGAGACCGGCCGTAAGGTTGCCCAGGCCCACATACAGCGGGGTCTCCAAAAAGTGATGGATGGCCTCGTAGGCATCGGTATTGGCGCAAATGACGGCGGCGATGGCAGCAATCACCATGACCGCGGCGGAAATCGTGCCGTTCTCGGCAATGCGCTCCCAAATGTCGTGACGCTCAAAGCGCTTGCGCTCACGAACGTTGAACAGCTGCTCGGGTGCTGCCATGGGCGGCTCCTTTCACGGGAAAGCTCCCGTCTTAAAAAAGCACGGCCCGCCCAGATGGCGGCGCCGCGCTCTAACGTATTACGCTTGCATCTAGCCTACCCTGCGCGACAAGCGCGCAAGCGCGGCCGAAAAGCGGAACCACAGGTTGAACATTATTTGCTCAACGACACGGGCACGCCTGTCCAAGAGACGACGCGGCGCCGCGCACAAAAAACGACCGGAGCGCGGGGTGTCCGCGGTCCGGTCGTAGCAGGTTACAAAACCTAGCAGGCGGCCATGATGGGGGCAGCGACCTGCTTCTTACGGGAGAGGACGCCCGGCATCCAGACGCCGTCGTGCTCGTCGGCAATGCCCAGGCCCTTCTGAGCAGCCTCGGTCTCGCCCTCGAGCAGGACCTGCGAGCCCTCCTCCATGATGTCAGTGATGCACAGGACAATGCCGTCAGCACCCTTCTCGGCGGCGTAGGCGCGCATGGCCTCGCGAATCTCGTCGATCATGCCGAGCGCGCGGCTCTTGTCGACGGTCTCGTACTGGCCGATGAGCAGCTTCTTGCCGGCGGGCTCGAACATCTTGATGTCGTTGCCGACCATCTCGGCTGCGGTGAAGGAACCGGACGGACGGGTGAGGAAGACCTCCATGCCAAACTTGACCGGGTCGACGCCCACCTGCTCGCCGAGCTTGGCGGCGACGGCGCGGTCGACATCGGTGGTGGTGGGGCTCTTGAGCATGAGCGTGTCGGTCATCATGGCCGAGAGCAGCAGCTTAGCCTGGACGTCGGAAAGCTCAACGCCGAGCACGCCGGCGAGCTTGGTGACGATGGTGCAGCTGGAGCCCCAGGGCAGGCAGATGTAGTGCAGCGGGCCGGCGGTCTCGAAGTCGCCGATGCGGTGATGGTCGACGACGCCAAAGACCGTGGCGTCCTTAAGGCCGGCGACGGACTGGGCAGACTCGTTGTGGTCGGTGAGGACGACGAGCTGACCGGCCTCGACGGACTCGATCACGCGGGGCTCGGCGATGCCGGCGTCGGCGAGCAGCTTGGCGGACTCTGCCGGAAGCTGACCAAGGGCGCAGGCCTCGTAGGTGTTGCCGGCATACTCAACCTGGTTGAGCAGCTGGGACAGGACGACGGCGCTCATGATGGCGTCGTTATCGGGGTTCTGGTGACCAAAGACAAGAACGTTTGCCATGGATATCCTCCACTTGACTTGATATGTGTACTTGGACGTAGCTATGGTAGCACGCCGATGCCGAGCCTTCGCAGACGGAAGGGCCACGGCATATTTTGGGGCAGGCACGGGGGCCAAGTCCGCCCCCTGCACCAGCTATTTGCCAGCGGCGCGCAGAGCTACGTAGGCGGCACCGATGATACCGGCGTCGTTTCCGAGCGAAGCAACCTTAATGGGCGTCTCGCGCGAGGCGGAGAGCGCGTACTGCTTAAAGTGCTTGCGAACCTTGTCGAGGTAAACATCGGCCGAGGCGGAGGCGCCGCCGCCGATGAGGAACATCTCGGGATCCACCACGTTGGCAATAAGCGCCAGGGCGCGACCGAGATAGTCGGCCATGGTATCGGCCGCGGCCAGCGCGAGTTTGTCGCCCTCGCGGCAGGCCTGGAACACGTCCTTGGAATCTGAGGGGCCGGTGAGCTCGATGGGCTCGACGCCAGCCTTCTTGCACTCGGCAAGGTAGTTGCTCACCACGCCGGTGGCGCTGGAATACTGCTCCAGGTGGCCATGGCCGCCGCAGCCGCAAGTGCGCTCCTCGGCCGGGTTCAGGCACATGTGGCCAATCTCGCCGCCAGCACCCACAACGCCCGATACCACGTCGCCGTTGACGATAACGCCGCCGCCCACGCCGGTACCAATGGTGACCATCACCACGTTCTGTACGCCCTTGGCAGAGCCGAGCCAGGCCTCGCCCATAGCAGCAGCGTTGGCGTCGTTCTCGTACTTAACGACCGCGTCGGGGCAGTGCTCCTGGATGGCGATCTTGAGCTCGGGCAGGTTGATGGCGATGTTCGCCTTGACCTTGGCATCGCCCGATGCCGGGATGGGGCACGGAACGGCCAGGCCAATGCCCGACACAAAGGCACGCGGAATCTGGGCCTTGGCGACCACCTGGTCGATAGCCTCGGTCACCGCGGCAAAGCCCGTAGCGTCAACGATGGGAGGCGTGGGCACGCTGGCCTTGGCAAGCAGGTTTCCGTCCTCATCGAACAGACCCTCCTTGACCGAGGTGCCGCCGACGTCGATGCCGATGTAATACTGCTTAGGTTCCATGGGAGCCCGCCTTTCTCGTTTAAACATTGCCTGTATGGTACCGCTCCCAAGGCAAAAACCTACCAAAAAGGACAGGTTTGTTTTGGCAGGTTTTATCTGGGGAAGCGCAGAGTACGAGATTCGGTTCGCTGGGTGTTATATCGGTTCGGCCCCGTCCTCGGACCGATCATTTCTCAACACGACACTACTCAGATGTTTATCATTTAAAACGCTCTAATTTTACAAGCGGGGCGACTTTTAATTTTATCTTTCTCGAACTTTTCAATAACTCAATAGAGATACTTAGGTGTTGACTATACTTTCTTTTATTCTCAATCAAGTTGGAAAGGAGGTTCCTTGATTCCCAAATACGAGGCGATAGCTGCAGATATCCGTCGAAGCATCGAGGACGGCGCCCTTAAGCCGGGCGATAAGTTGCCCACCGTCGTTGAGTTCTGTGAGCTCTATGGCGTTTCCAAAATCACCGTCAAACGAGCGATTGAGCAGATCACCGAGGAAGGCCTTATTACCAGCCGGCGCGGATCGGGCACCTACGTCAAGGACACGGCGGGGCTTCCCGGCCAGGTGTTTTTTCAAGGCAAGAACGACCGTGCCCAAGGCTTTTCGTACGAGCATCGCGGGGAGAAAGTGACCTCGGTGGTCTACGATTTCTCGATCGTCAATCCACCGGCAGAGGTTGCGACCCAGCTGGGAATGGCCGAGGATGACTTCGCCTATCACATCGTGCGCGTGCGCCAGGTCGACGAGAAGCCCATCGTCATCGAGTACACCTATATGCCGCTCGAACTGATCCCGGGCCTTAAAAAGAAGGACCTGTACGGATCGGTCTACGGCTTTATCCGCGAGCAATGCGGGCTGAAGATTTCGAGCTTCCATCGCACCATCCGCGCCGTGGCGGCAACCGAGGAAGAAGCCGAGCGCCTGGATACCAAACCCGGCTCTCCCCTGCTCGAACTCAACCAGATTGGCTTCTTGGATAGCGGCACCGCGTTTGAATATTCTATCTCGCACAACGTAGGCGACCGCTTTGAGCTGCACAACGTAACGCTGGCCTGGTTTTGTAATCCGGTGGGTGCTCGTTTTGAGCCGTCTTACACGGCACCCGCACAACCTTATGGGAGTATGCACATGTCCGATTTGATTAAACTCACGCCGATCTTCCACGAGAAGATCTGGGGCGGCCGCCAGCTGGAGACCGTGTTTGGCTACGACATTCCCGAGGGTCCCATCGGTGAGTGCTGGGCCATCTCGGCCCATCCCAACGGCGACTGCCAGATTGCGGAGGGCCCGTACGCCGGTCACACGCTTTCGTGGCTGTGGGCCGAGCACCGCGAGCTCTTTGGCAACTGCGAGGGCAAGGAGTTCCCGCTGCTCATTAAGATTCTGGACGCCAAGGACGACCTTTCGATCCAGATTCATCCCAACGACGAGTACGCCGCCGAGCACGAGAACGGCAGCCTGGGCAAAACCGAGTGCTGGTATGTACTGGACTGCGAGCCTGGTGCCACGATCATCGTCGGTCAGTGCGCGCACGACCGCGCCGAGGCCGCACAGATGATCGAGGACGGCCGCTGGGACGACATGCTCAACGTGCTACCGATTCACAAGGGTGACTTTTTCCAGATCGACTCAGGCACCGTTCACGCCATCAAGACCGGCACGCTGATTCTGGAGACGCAGCAGTCGAGCGATGTGACGTATCGTCTGTACGACTACGACCGCCCGGGCACCGACGGCAAGCTGCGCCCGCTGCACATTGAGCAGAGCCTCGACTGCATCGACTTTGGTGCTCAGGCCCCGACCGACGGCACGGTGACCGCACCCGAGGTGGACGGCGTGACCGAGCTCGAGTCTTGCCCTTGCTACACCGTCGACCGCGTACGTGTTGACGGCAGCAAGACCTTGGAGCAGCGCTGGCCCTTCATGTGCCTGTCGGTCATCGACGGCAAAGGCACCGTCTGCGGCGAGGCAGTCCATAAGGGAAGCCATCTGCTAGCCCCCAGCACCGTCACCTCCATCGACCTCGAAGGCAAGATGGAACTGATCATCAGCCACCTCTAGGTCGCAACAACAACCAAAACGAAACAAGGGGCTCCCCCGTTCATCAACGGAGGAGCCCCTACTCGTGTCTACATATCAGCCCACCCGGCTCTCCAGACCAAAAAGCGAACGAGCAGAGCGACGATTGCACAGCGACGTTATCTAAGGACCTGGGCGGGCGTATGGGGCAACATCGATCGCGAGTTCCGCACGCAAAGGAGAGCACTTAATGTGCTCTCCGTCTTGCGCAGGACTGCCCGAGCAGGCGATGTTGCCCCATACGCCCGCCCAGGTCCGCCGGGATTACGACAACTTGACGATCGGCGCAAAGCCCTTCATCAGCTTTTTGGTCTGGCCGGTCTTTTCGAATTGAACCTCGATCATGTCTCCAGCGACCGAGATCACGGTACCCGTGCCAAAGGTCTTATGGCTCACGGTATCGCCCGCGGCAAAGTCCTGCGATGCGCTGGCACGATCGACCTTGCGCTCCACCGTCGGCGACACCTTAGACGACGGCTTTTTGGCTCGCGGCGCGCCCGAGCCAAAAGTCGAGGCAACACGGCCGGCGTCAGGCGAAACCCCGCGATGGCGCTCGGTCCCGTAACTGCTGCCGCCAAAGAAATCGTCAAAGCTCGACCCGCCGCGCGAGCCAGAGCCGCCCGTCGAGCGCGTACGCGAGCCAAACACCTTGCCGCCGTACATATCCGAGCCCATGCCCGAGCCAAAGGTGCCGTGACGGTCGCCGCGTTTCTCCCAGCCCGTGCCCTCAAAACCGGCAGAACCGATGCCGCTAAACTCGATATCCTCAAACGGAATCTCGTTGAGGAAGCGCGAGCGCGGATTAGCAGAGGTCGAGCCGTAGGTACGGCGCGTTGCCGCATACGTCAGGAACAGGCGCTTACGGGCACGCGTGATGGCGACGTAGGCCAGGCGACGCTCCTCCTCGAGCTTGCCCGGATCATCGCTGCCGCCAAAGTCGTGCACGTGCGGAAAGATGCCTTCCTCCATGCCGGCCACGAACACCGCCGGGAACTCCAGGCCCTTGGCGGAGTGGATGGTCATCATGGTGATGGCATGCGTCTCGCCGGCCAGGGAATCCAAGTCGGAGCGCAGGGCCAGCCACTCCATGAGTGCCGGCAGCGCCTTACAGGTGAGCGGACCGTAGGTGCGCTCGATCTCGTCGGCATGCACGGCACCCGCCGGCAACTCTGTTGGCACGGCATACGCGTTGCCCGCGATGGCGGCGGCCAGGGCACCCTGCGGCGAGAGCGCCGGGGCGGCCAGGCTGTCGAGCGGCTTAGAACCAGCGGCGTCGCGAGCGCCGACCAGCGCCTCAAACGAGGACGAGGGCGCGGACGGCCCTGGCTCGGGCGCGGACGCACTCACCACAACGGGCTTGGACTCGCCGCCGGCCAGCACATCGGCAACGCCAGCCGCGCGCAGCTCTTCCAAGCTCTCGAGCGTACCCTCGATATCCTCGTGCGTCTCTTCAAATTCGGCAGCGACGCCCAGGAATTCCTGGATGTTCTCGGCGCGGCTCTCGGATTCCATGGTGCCTTCGGCGCGAAAAGCCTGCAGCAGGCCCGTCTTATCGACAATCATCTCGACGACGTCCTTGAGCTCGCCGTCCATGCGACGGCCCTCGCGCACCAGCGACACAAAGCTCGACAGGCCGTTACGCACCTTGGCGCTAAACATGCCCGTCTCGGCTGTTGCGATCTCGCAGGCCTGGAAGAACGAGCAACGGTTGTCGCGCGCCAGCTGCTCGATCTTTTGGATCGAGGTGGAGCCGATGCCGCGACGCGGCGTGTTGATGACGCGCTTGACGCTCATCTCGTCGGCCGGGTTCACGATCATCTTGAGGTAGGCCATGACATCGCGGATCTCGGCACGATCGAAGAATCGCGTGCCACCCACAATCTTGTAGGGCACGCCCGCGCGCAGGAACATATCTTCGAGAATACGCGACTGGGCGTTGGTGCGGTAGAACACAGCGATATCGTCGTAGCTCGTACCCTTGGCATGCAGTTTTTCGATCTCGCCGGCAATCCAGCGGCCCTCGTCGCGCTCGTCGCTCGCCTGGAAGGCCTGAATCTTCTCGCCATCGCCCTCGGCCGTAAACAGGCGCTTGTCCTTGCGCTGCGAGTTGTGGCGCACCACGGCGTTGGCGGCGCTCAGGATATGGCCCGTGGAGCGGTAGTTCTGCTCCAGCTTAACGGTCTTGCAGTTTTTAAAGTCCTGCTCAAAGTCCAGGATGTTAGTGATATCGGCGCCACGCCAGCTGTAAATGGACTGGTCATCGTCGCCCACGACCATGAGGTTTTGGTATTTGGCGGCAAGCAGGTTGGCGATCTCGTACTGGACGTGGTTGGTGTCCTGGTACTCGTCGACGCTAATGTAGCGGAAACGCTCTTGGTACTTGTCGAGCACCTCGGGGCGGGTGCGCAGCAGCTCGAGCGTGCGCACGAGCAGGTCGTCGAAGTCCATCGCGTTGGCGGCGCGAAGGCGGCGTTCCAGCTCCAGGTAGACCTGCGCGGCCTTTTTGTCGTTGGGGCTGTCGGCGGATTTAAGCATGTCCTCGGGGCCGATCATGGCATTTTTGGCCGAACTGATCTTGCTGCGGATCATATTGATGGGGAATTGTTTTTGCTCGATACCGAGCGCCTGCATAATATCGCGCACCATGCGCTTGGAATCGTCCTCATCGTAGATGGTGAACTGACCGGTGTAGCCCAGCAGGTCAGCGTCCTCGCGCAGCATGCGCACGCACATGGCATGGAACGTGCACACCCACATGCCGCGGGTGCCGCTGGGAATGAGTGCCGCCAGACGCTCACGCATCTCGGCCGCGGCCTTGTTGGTAAACGTGATGGCAAGAACCTGCCAGGGCTTAACGCCCAGGTCGCCGAGCATATGTGCAATGCGGAAGGTCAAGACGCGAGTCTTGCCCGAGCCGGCACCGGCAAGGACCAGCAGCGGACCCTCGGTGGTCAGGACCGCCTCGCGCTGGGCGGGGTTCAGACTATCGATATCGACGAGCGGCTTGGCTGGTTTGGGCGCCGGAGCCGGGGCGTCGTAGATGTCGAGCGGAACGAGCTCGGGTTCCGGCGCGGCGGGGGCGGTGTACGCATCGAGCGGCACGGGTTCCGGCGCGGGCGGCACGGGCGCAGCAGTGTTCTTTTCCCAGGGCAGGGGCTGGGTCATGGGCGACTCCTCATCTGACGGACGGCGCGCCTGCGGGCGGCGCCATAGTTTGAGCCGTACCAGTATACCGAGCCGCGCGGACACCGACGCAAATCACACCACGACTCCGTGCGCCACCGTCAGGCCCGCCCCAGCGGATTTGGCGCAATGGGGTCAGGTTAGTCTGCACCATGTTGGCGCAAAGTAACCTGACCCCATTGCGCCACGGAGCCACCGATGTCATGGCAACGGCAGCGAGCGGCGGCCAGGGCGAACAAATTGGCATGAAAAGAGGGCGGCATAGACCTTTTGGTCATGCCGCCCTCTTTGAATGACAAGTTGTCGCCCTGACCGCCGCGCAGCGTCGACTAAGTTAGAGGCCGAGCATCGGCTCCAGAACGAAGAAGTATGCGAGCACTACGATGCCCAGGATGATGCGGTAAACACCGAAGCACTTGAAGTCGTGACGGCGGACGAAGCCCATGAGCCACTTGATGGCGATGAGCGAAACCACAAAGGCCACAGCGCAGCCCACGCCCAAAATGGCGATCTCGTTGGCGCCGAACGTGCCGCCCTTGATGAAGTACTTGACCAGCTTGAGCGCACTCGCGCCAAACATGACAGGGATGGCCAGGAAGAACGTAAACTTGGACGCCACCGAACGCGTGCAACCCAAAAGCAGGCCGCCGATGATGGTAGAACCGGAGCGAGACGTTCCAGGCACCAGCGAAAGCACCTGGAAGCAGCCGATACCCAGCGCAGTCTTCCAGCTCAGGTCCTCGAGCGTGGCGATGGAGCCAAAGTCCAGATTCTCGTCATCGTCCTCATCCTCAGCGGTAGCCGCGGCGGGCGCCGCAAAGTGCGCACCGGCGGGACGTCCACCCGACACCACAGCACGCGAACCAAACGAACCGGCAACGGCCATTTCCTCGCGCTTGCTCGCGCGCCAGTTCTCGATCACGATAAACAGCACGCCGTACACAATGAGCGCCAGCGCCACGACGGGAGCGTTGTAGAAATGCTCCTCCATCCAGTCGTTGAGCGGCAGACCGATCGCCGCCGCAGGAATGCAGCCGAGCACAATCTTGCCCCACAGCACCCAGGTGTCGCGACGGCCCTCCTTGCCCTTGCTGGGCGAGAACGGATTGAGCTCATGGAAGAACAGCACACAGACGGCCAGAATGGCGCCGAGCTGAATCACGACCAGGAACATGTTCCAGAACGTCTCGCTCACGTTCATCTTGACGAACTCGTCCACCAAGATCATGTGACCGGTCGACGAAACAGGCAGCCATTCGGTGATGCCCTCGACCAGGCCCATGAAGGCAGATTTTAGAAGCTCGATAATATCCAAAGGGACCCCCTCGTTAGACACCCGCCGGTAGATGTTCTGCGGACGGTGCGGGCGATGTCCCATTATCAACCGTTGGCGGCACGCCTGCGCCTACCCTTACCAAAAAACTCGCCCGTTCACAGAATTGCGAGCGGTCAAACCCAAATCCTTGGGTATAACTGCAACAAGATAAAGTGTCCGGCGGCCAACGCGCCCGCGCCCGCCCGATGCACGAGCCCCGCGCCCGTGCGATAGACCAAGGAGGAAACCATGAACGAGGGCTACACCAAGGTATTTGTTTCACTCGACGGTACTGAGCAGCAGGATTTTGTGCTCGCACGCGCCATCAAGGTCGCCGCGAACAACGGCGCCAAGCTAATCATCGGCCACGTTATCGATTCCACGGCGCTCGAGAGCGCCGGTTCCTATCCGGTCGATCTGGTCAACGGCCTAGAGGAGGCATTTAAGAACTCCATCGCCAAGCAGCTCGAAGAGGCCAAGGCCAATCCCGATATTCCCGAGGTCGAGGTCATGATTCGCGCCGGCCGTATTCGCGAGACGCTCAAGGACGAGATGCTCGACGTGGTTAAGCCCGACCTGGTGCTCTGCGGCGCCCGCGGCCTGTCCTCGATCAAGTATGCGCTGCTGGGTTCGATTTCGACGTTCCTGCTGCGCAACACGGACTGCGACATCTTGGTCGTGAAGTAGGTTCCTTCCCGCCGGCGCAAGGCCTGCGGGGTTATCACGCCGACGTCCTCGCCGCTTCGCGGCTGCGGGATGTCGGCTTAGATAACCCCTCCCGGCCTTGCGCCTTCGTCACCGTACTTCAGCGAGTTGGCTGATGGAAAAATGGTGTGCCGCCCCGTTTGGGGCGGCACGTTTTGTTTGGACGGGCGTTTGCCGTGTGCGTTACTCGAAGTATTGGAACTTGTTGGTTGAGAAGGCGAATGTTACGACGAAGCCTTTGCCGGAGTCGGATGCCGCGGTGACGTCGATGCCCATCTTGGAGCACAGGCGCGCCACCAGGTAGAGGCCGATGCCCGTTGCGCGCTTGGTGGTGCGGCCGTTGTCGCCGGTAAAGCCCTTCTCGAACACGCGCGGCAGGTCTGCCGCACACACGCCACAGCCGTTGTCCGCGACGGTAAGCTCGATGCGCTCGCTTGCCAGACCCTCGTCCAGCAACGCACCCGAAAACACGATCTTTGCGCCGTCCTCACGCGCATATTTAATGCTGTTCTGAATGAGCTGGCCCAGAATAAACTCGAGCCACTTCTCGTCGGTAAAGACCTCAAAGTCGAGGTTCTCGCACACCGGAGCCACGTGCGCCGCGATAAGCTCGCGCGCGTTGGCTTTAATCGCACCCGTCACCAAGGTCTTGAGATCCCAGCGGCGAATCAGGTAGTCGCGCTCCACGACTTCCGAGCGCGCATAGTAGAGCGCCTGGTCGATATAGCGCTCCACGCGGGCAAGCTCGCGACCGAGGTCATCTACGCGCGACAGATCATCTTCGCTGCCGTCCAGGTTTTCCAAAATCAGATGGGCTGCCGCCAGAGGCAGCTTGGCCTCGTGGACCCAGCTCTCGATATAGTCGCGATAGTCATCGGTCTGGCGCCTGCCTTCGGCAACCTCGTCACAAGCGGCTTTGCCCACCCGGCGCAAGACCTCGTACTCGAGCTCGCCCTCGGCATAGGTCGGACATTGCACCATCTCCTGCACCCATGCGGGACTCTCGAGCTCCTCTGCCGCACGCTCCAGCTGGCGCAGAAAACAACGACGGCGCGCGTACTCGATCACGATGCCCAGCATGCCAAAGATAAAGGACACGCCGACCGCCACGACCACGATGGAAACGGGTGCGCCGGCGACCGTCAGCACAAAGCAGCTCAGCAGCACGCCGCACGTCCACACGGCGACGGGAAGCAGCGCATCTTTGAAGAATTTGGCGAACGACATAGCCGGCCCCTAGACCGAATAGCCCTGGCCGCGGTGCGTCGTCAAATACCCCTTGATGCCGATTTTTTCGAGCGTGGTGCGCAGGCGGTTGATGTTGACGGTGAGCGTATTGTCGTCCACGAAGGCGTCGGAGTCCCACAGGTCCTGCATGATGGCCGAGCGCGAGACGATCTTGCCCGCACGGCTCAGAAGCAGCGAGAGAATACGCAGCTCGTTTTTGGTGAGCTCGGTACTGGTACCGGTCTGCATGTTGGTGACCATGGAGCGAGCGAGATCGAGCTCCAGGCCCTTGTGGACAAGCGTGCTGCGCTCGCCCGCCGCCGCGGTGCGACGCAGCAAGGCATTGATGCGCGCCACGAGCACACGGGCGCTATAGGGCTTGGGAACAAAGTCGTCCGCGCCGAGCGTCATGGCCATGACCTCGTCGATCTCGGTCGTGCGCGACGTGAGGACGATGATGGGAACCTCGGATTCGCGGCGAACCTCGTGGCAGATATGCTGGCCGTCCTTGACGGGAAGCGTGAGGTCGAGCAGCACCAGGTCGGGCGCGGCGGCGAGAATATCGCGCGAGACATGCTCAAACGATTCGCAGGCCTCGATTTCAAACCCGGCGCGGGCAAGGATGTCGATAAGTTCACGACGAATGGGCTCGTCGTCCTCAACGATATAGATTAGCGCCATGGATTCCGCCCCCCTCTTGGTTGTCTTGCCCCATTATGACCGCGGATCCGCAGATACGCGCCTCACGCGGCACCAAAGTGACAGAACTGTTCGCGAGTGGCAGAGGCTTGCCCCTCGCTCGCGACGAGCACGGGAATTAAATGAGTTTTTAATCCCCGTCCCAGAAACATCATTTAGCGGCGGGCACGGAGCTTTTCGTAGCCTTCGGCGAAGAAGGCGACCGTAGCGGCGTCCGCCTCGGCGGCGTCCGCCTCGGCAGCGGGGACCACGCCGTGCTCGTCGCTCACCAGGAACAGCGCGCCCTTGAGCTGCGCGGGAATGTCTACGCGCGTGACCGGGATGCCCTTGGTCTGGGCCAGTTGCTCGATGAGCGTCGCCGTGCCGCACAGGCACTCGTCCGCCGGCGCCACAAAGGCAAGCTCGCCGTTGTTGACGGCGGCGAGCAGCTCGGGCGCCACGCCGGTCTCGTCGGCTTCGGAGCGAGCCTCGGCAGAACGGGCACGCAGCGCCTTGGCCGACGTGTCGGCCAGCGGCTCGTACTCCCCCACCGTCATGGCGGCATTACCGTTAACGTCGATCACCAGCATGAGCACGCCGTCGCGCGCGGTGTAATCGCCCTCGGCAAGCGACCACTCAACGTGCTGCTTGGCCCAGCTGAGCATGTTATGGGTAAGCGGCTCGCCCTGCACCAGGCGCTCGGACAGCGCGCGAATGTGGCGGTTGAGCATGGGCACCTTTTTGTTGGACATGCGCCAACGGCAGACAAGCGCGGGCTTGTCGAGCGTAAACTTCTCGACCGCCTCCTGATTGGCGCAAAAGTCCTCGTACGCACGCTGATCCTCGGCATTGCCAAACAGCTCGGCATCATCAATCTGGGGCATGGTCATACCTTTCGTGTTAGTCATTCCGTCCTCTTATACCAAAAAGACGGCCCTCCAAACGGAGCAGCCGTCTTTTGCGGAGATTATTTTGTCCCAAGGCGGAACTTAGTGGCGGAAGTGGCGAGCGCCGGTAAAGACCATAGCAATATTGTGCTCGTTGCAGGCCTGGATGCTTTCGTCGTCGCGCTTGGAGCCGCCGGGCTGGATGATGCAGGTCACGCCGTGTGCAGCAAGCACGTCGACGTTGTCGCGGAACGGGAAGAACGCGTCGCTTGCACAGGCAAAGCCGCCCTTCTCCACGCCCTCGCGCTCGCAGAAGTCCTCGGCGCGCTCGCAGGCAAGCAGCGCAGAGTCAACGCGGTTAGGCTGACCCGGGCCCATGCCAATGCCGGCCTTGCCCTTGGAAATCAGGATGGCGTTGGACTTAACGCCCTTGCAGACCTTCCAGGCAAACTCGAGCTCGGCCATCTCGGCGTCGGTGGGCTTGCGGTCGGTGGGGAACGTAAAGGTCGCGGGATCCTCGGTCACGTGGTCGACCTCCTGCACCAGCATGCCGCCGTCGACGGAGCGCAGCTCCACCTGGGCGCCGTGGTCCACGCCGCCGGTCGCCAACACGCGCAGGTTGGGGCGCTTGGCCATGCGCTCGAGCGCCTCGGCGGTGTAGCTCGGGGCGATGATGACCTCGACGAACTGTTTGTTCTGATCGGCAAAGTGCTCAACCAGATCAAAGGGAACCTCGCGGTTGCAGGCGATGATGCCGCCAAAGGCGCTCTTGGGATCGCAGGCGAAGGCGCGGTCGTAGGCAGCCGTGATGTCCTCGGCAACGGCGGAACCGCAGGGGTTCTGGTGCTTGAGGATTACGCAGGCCGGCTCGTCAAACTCGCGGACCAGGTTCCAGGCGGCGTCGGCATCCAGATAGTTGTTGTAGCTGAGCGGCTTGCCCTGGATCTGCTCGGAGCCCACGAGCGGGAACTGCGAGCTCGCGGTGTTCTCGCAGCCCTCGGCGAAGCGGTAGACCGTAGCCTTCTGCTGAGGATTCTCGCCATAGCGCAGGTCGTCGACCTTCTCCAGCGAGATCTCGAGCTTGGCAGAGGTGTCCGCCACGTCGCTTGCCTGGGCGGCAAGCCAACGGGAGATAGCCGTGTCGTAGGCGGCGGTGGTCTGGTAGACCTTCACCTGCAGGCGACGACGGGTGGAAAGCGTGGTGCAGCCACCGGTCTCGTGCATCTCGGCTAGGACGGCATCATAGTCGGCCGGGTCGGAAATGACGGTAACGCTCGTGGCGTTCTTGGCGGCAGAACGCAGCATGGAGGGGCCACCGATGTCGATGTGCTCGATGGCGTCCGCGAAGGTGACCTCGGGGTTGGCGACGGTCTTCTCGAACTCGTACAGGTTGACGACGACCAGGTCGATCAGCTTAATGCCGTGCCGAGCGGCCTCCTGCATGTGCTGCTCGGAATCGCGGCGGGCCAGCAGCGCGCCATGAACCTTGGGGTGCAGGGTCTTAACGCGGCCGTCCATCATCTCGGGATAGCCCGTGAACTCCTCGATGGGGGTTACGGGAACGCCCGCGTCCTCGATGGCACGAGCCGTGCCGCCCGTAGAGATGATCTCGACGCCAAAGTCGTCAACCAGCGTCCGTGCGAAATCGACGACGCCCGTCTTATCGGTAACCGAGATCAACGCGCGTGCGATCTTCACATCAGATCCCATGCAGTCCTCCTGTCTGGTACGCCGCCGTGCTCTGTGAGTCGGTGATACGTCGATCTGCAGCGCTCGCGCAGCGGCATTGAAAATACTGATTTAATGTAGCGCATCGAGCGCATCGATGCACCCCGCAACGGGCGCATGTGCAGAAAAAGTTTGCGAGCGGAGGGGATGGGCATGGCACCGGGCACGGTGAGTTCATGGAACACAGGGGCACCATAATTAGATGCCAATGGCGTGGTAGAACTGTGCTCGATATGCATCCGCAAAAGAAAGAGGCACCATGGTCTCGCGGGTTCTCTACCGACCGTTTGATACCGAAGACTTCGACGCCATCGCGCTGATTCTGCAGCAGCTTTGGCATAACAATTCGGATAACGATGAGTACAACCGCCTTGAGGCCGCGTGCGACCTCGCCTATTGCCTTTCGTCGTCGACGTTTTCACAGGTTGCCGTAATCGACGGCCAGGCACGCGGCATTGCGCTTGCACGCGTAGGACAGAGCTCCGGCGCCACCGTTAAGGAACATTGGATGGATACCGAACGCGCGCTGCTATCGCAGATGCGTGAGCTGGAGCCCGATGCCTGCGCCGAGTACCTCTCGTTTGTGCGCGCAACCATCCGAACCAACAACCGCCTGCTCGAGAGCAGCCCGTTGCCGCACGACAACGAGGTCACGCTGCTTGCCGTGGATCGCGATGTCCACGGCCTGGGCGTTGGCACGGTCCTGCTCGATGCCGCAATCTCGCATCTGTCCTCGCGCGGGGCGACCAGCGCACACCTGTACACCGATTCCAACTGCTCGTGGAAGTTCTACGAGTTGCATGGCTTTAAGCGCACCGCCACGCACCGCGCCAACCGCGAGGAACGCCGCCACGCCATGCCGCGCGAAAGCTTCCTCTACGAACTGGACCTAACCGTCTAGGCCCAGCAGCCATACCTAGTCGTTGGGGACGTTCTTAAATGACTAGTCGTTGGGGACAGTCTTGATCAAAACGACCGACGAAGCCCTTCTTGAGGTCGCTATATAGGGGTTCACATATAGCTGTGGTCAAAAAACAACAAATATGAGTACTGTTACCTTTTTAGTGGCAGCGAAATTCGGCTTTTTTCGGGTCTCTTAGACCTCTCGACGCGTTGGATGAACTAACGTATCTCCCCAAATGTACAATAAAATGGATTTCTAACGAGAAACAATCTCGTTAGGAGTCCATTTTTTTGTACAAGCAAATGTGACAATCTAGGCAACAGTACTCATATTTGGCATTTTTTGCCCACTGCCCCTTGCGCGAAGGTCCGCAGCGGAAAGTATGGCCCGTTTCGATGCACAAAAATGGGATGGATCTTCCCTGGCAACCGCCCAGAAAGGTCCACCCCAAAGCAAGCGCTCGCTAGAACGTTCCGCCGCCGCCTCCGCCGACGCCGCCTCCGCCGCCGCCCGAGAAGCCGCCGCCTCCGCCGCCGCTCGAGCTATCGGAACTCGAAGCCAGCTCACGGATGCTCTCGTGATACACATTGTTAAATGAATCGAGCGGCGAATCGATGCCGTAATGATGGTAGTACCACCAGTAGCAGGGGTAATTGTCGTAGAAACCGTCGGCCTCGCGCACCTCGGGAGGAACAGCCTCGGCAAGCTGACGCAGGACTTCCTTCGAAACGCCCAGCGCCGCGCCCATCACCAGCAGCTTGTTCCACAGTACCAGATCGCCGGGGACGGCTTCCTTTAGGCGCGTGAAGTCCTCGAGCCAATGCTTAAGCGCCTTGCAGCGGGCCGCTACCTCGGCACCTTCCGGGGTAAAGCGGCGGAACGTAAGGCCCACGCCAATACCCACCAGCACAATCGGCACCGAGATAACCGCGGCGATAATGTTCGCCTGTGCGCCGTCAGTAAAGAAAATGGATCCCACGGGAACAAAGGCGATCAGAATACCAAGAACCAGGCAGAACACCATTGCGACAATGCCGTCCGAGGCAACGTACTCGCTATCGGCCAACTTGCCCTTAACGGTGTTCTGATAGTCCTCGAGCTTGTCGCCCACGGGCGTAGCGTGCTGCTTGACGTAGTGCTGCAGCTCGTCAAACGTGCGCGAGCGATCGCCGTTCTCGTCGGGCTTAGCACCGGCAAAGAAGACCTTGAGCACCATGTGGTCAATGCCCTTGGCCGACTTCCAACCCGCATCACTCACCGTCACGCGATACGTCTGCTCTTCTTTTTCACGCTTCAGCAGGCCCTTCTTGGCCTTGGTCACGGTCGCCTGCTCCAGCTTGATCACACGGTCGTCAGTAAGCTTCATGAGCGTGGCGATATATGCCTGATCGGGCACCTCGTTCCAGCTCATGAGGGCCGAAAGCACGGCGGGATGGTCGGCCGAAGGCACATCGCGGAAATATTCGTCCTGGAAAAGCGGCTTGGGCTTGCGGCGGCGCAGCTTGAGCACAACGATTGTGCCGGTAAAGGCCACCGCCGCGACAACACTTAGTACGGCAAGTACATTGGCAATCATGCGAGCGTGAGCGCGGCGGGCGTTAGCTTCGTCGGCCCACGCCTTCTCTTCGCTCAGGATCGTTGACATGCGCTCCTCGCTCGAGGCGGAAAGCCATGGCACCCAGTCGCTGGGGAAGGCGATGCGTGCCTCGGCGAATTCGCCCTGATGCACGCAGGGAATGGTATAGGTGACCATGGGCTCGTCCTCATCGAGCGACACGTCGCCCGTCAGCGGACCGTGGCCCCATGCGCGGAAGTTATCGCCCTTGACGGCCGCCGTCCCGGCAGCGGCATTTGCGAAGTACACTTCCATCTCGACATCGTCGGAATCCGCGGACCAGCCGTCACCTACAAATTTCCAGTAGAGCTCAGCGGTATCGGCCCAGTTCATGACCGCACCGGTCATGGTGTAGCTCACGTAATAGATCACGCTATCGCCGCTCTCGTGGGGGCTGAACACCTTAATCCTTACGCCGTCACCGGTCTGCTCGACCGTGTAGACGCCAGAGTCGCCCTTGTTCGCGCTATCGACTTTGTTAAACGCGGTGTCCTCTTCCTCGACACTCAGCACGTCGACGCCCGCCGTGCCGCCCTGCTGGTTGGTGCCCGTATTGATCTCCCAAAACACGCCGTTGATGTCGTCGTCGAAATCGAACTGGCGTCCCTCGACAACGGTCAGCGATCCATCGGCCTCAACCGTGGCGCCGATGTAGGTTTGGCTCATGGAGTAGCCGTCGGCGTGTGCGGCGGGAGGCAGCAGCAACAACGCAAGCGCGACGAGTGCGCAGACGGAAGCGAATCGCGCGAATAGGCGGCGCTGCCGACAGGTCTTGGCAACGGGGGCGTTCATAGGCACATCCTTTGTCTGTGATACCAACAGCGCCATTGTCCCACGTTTACGGGCACACACGACGAATATCTAGGCGACCGGAGCGTCAAATGGGATGAAAGTCACGCCCGCCGCCAGCAGCTAGTCATTGGGGACGTTCTTAAATGACTAGTCGTTAGGGACACTCTTTGGCATGGCACGCGGCAACGATAGATACCATTTCACAGCTCCGTCACAGGTGTAGTGGCTTTGTGTTGCTGCGACGCGCTCTGATTGAGCCCGCGGGCAAGGGGCATAAAGCAGTTGAGCGAAAACGGTTTGCCCCTTTGCCGTTCGCTCGAGGATCATGTCCCCCTTTTCCGCGGAAACCCCGGCAGTTGCGAAGAGCTGCCGGGGTTTCTGTCGTTTGTGAGGCTGAGTCAGTGCGCGGCGATCGAGACGTTGAGCCGCAAACCCGCCGCGCGCAATGCGCAGCGCCGCCAACTTGCGAGCCACGGCAACGCCTTCCCTACCGTGTCCCGCGCTATACTCGTCCGCATGGATATCAACGCACGCAACATAGCAGCGCCCTCCGCGAACGCGCCAACGACGCTGCCCGCCTCCGCTCCTGCGCCTGTCGTGGGCCGCTTTGCCCCGTCGCCCTCGGGCCGCATGCACCTGGGCAACGTGTTCAGCTGCCTGTGCGCGTGGCTTTCGGCCCGCAGCCAGGGTGGCAGCATCGTGTTGCGTATCGAGGACCTGGACGATCGCTGCAAGCGCCCGGAACTTGCCGCTCAACTGATTGACGACCTGGCTTGGTTAGGGCTTGAGTGGGACGAAGGCCCCTACTACCAGCACGATCGTCTGGACCTGTACGAGAGCGCCTTGCGCCGGCTGCAAGACGCCGGCCTCACCTACCCCTGCTTTTGCACGCGCGCCGAGCTCCACGCCGCGAGCGCACCGCACGCCAGCGACGGCACGCCCATCTATCGCGGCGCCTGCCGAGGCCTTTCTGCCGAGGAGGTTGCCCGCCGCAGCATCCTGCGCGCTCCGGCCACGCGCCTGCGCGTGCCCGCCGTCGACGACCTCGCAGACGATGTGGTCGAATTTGTGGACCGCACGTATGGTGCCCAATGTGAGGCGCTCGCCACCGAATGCGGCGACTTTTTGGTGCGTCGCAGCGACGGCGTGTTTGCCTATCAAGTGGCCGTGGTGGTCGATGACGCCGCCATGGGTGTTACCGAGATCGTACGCGGATGCGACCTGCTTGGCTCCACGCCGCGTCAAATCTATCTGCAGCATCTGCTGGGACTTCTCACGCCGCGCTACGCGCACATTCCGCTGCTCATGTCGCCGGACGGCCGCCGCCTTTCCAAGCGCGACCGCGATCTGGACCTGGGCGAGCTCCGCGCCCGCTTTGGCACACCCGAGACGCTACTGGGCTGGCTCGCTGGGCAAACGGGCATCGCACCGGACACCACACCGCGCTCTGCCGAGCAGCTGGTCGAGCACTTTACCTGGGACGTCATCCGCGCGCACCGGGAAAACATCACTGTAACGGCCGAGTAGTCAGCCACCCCGCCCCTACGCAACATCCCAGGGCTGGAGTTCGTCGCCCAGGCGAACGATGTAGTCGTAGAGCACGGTATGGCGCTCGGCAGGGTTGGCATCCCGATGAAAATGCCCGTAGTACCAGCGCTTGTAATCCAAGCGGTCTTCCAGCTCATCGAAAAATGCCGTAAGCCGATCAACGGCGGGGTAATTCCAGCCAGGCCCCGGATAGAGCGTGGGCGAAAGCATGCGCGTAGAGCAGGTGTGGGTGATCACGTAGTCGACCTTCCAGTCTACGCTGTCGAGCTTTGTCCGCGCCTCCTCAAAGTTGCGCTCGTCCGGCAGCTCCTGCGGCCACCAGCTGGAATACGGAATGCGGTATTCCTTATCCACGCTCGTGGCACCGCCCATGGTAAAGATCGTTGAGCCGTCGAGCTCAAAAACCTCACCGCGCGTCAGGCGCCGTATGGGCGAGGTATCCGACAGGCGCTGCGTCAGCCCACCGTGCCACAGCTCCATGGGACGCTCCGCCCAGTGATCGAAACGCTCGTGGTTGCCGTCGACAAACAGCAACGTATAGGGGCGCGACTCCAGCCAAGCGATATCGGCGCATTCCTCGGCAGAAAAATCCCACGGAAAGCCAAAGTCGCCCGCGACAATCAGATAGTCGTCGCTCGCCAGGCTATCCCCAAGCTCCCAGTCACGCAGCTTTTGCATGTCGAGGCCGCCGTGAATATCGCCCGTCACATAGACCGTCATCGGACCACCACTTCCCTGTAAGTCGCTAGCCCGCATTCAGCACGATCACTAAGCCAACCGTTCCAGCCCTTCCATCCCTTAGGGCTTACCCCTCGTTCTTCCATCCAAACGGGTCGAGCACCCAAAAAATCAGATTGAGCACGCCGCCGGTCATCATGGCGCCGGCAAGGGCCATGCAAACGTGCAGAGAGCTGGCACTTCGGAGCACGTCGAATGGCCCCAGAACAGCCAGCAGCGCGACCGCCGCGCCGGCAAGACACAGCGCGAGGCACGGCCCCGCATCCTTGACGCACTTCTTTGCGAGATGCTTGGTGTTGTCACTCATCAATATCGAACTCCTTAGAGGGTCGTTGTTCAGATGCATGCCGCCGCGGCAGAGCAGGGCGGCATGGTAAGTGTCACATGTCGTGCGGACATCAATGGAGAAACCGCCTGCTCGACCAACCCTTGACGCCGACTTGTCACCGGCACCCCATCCTCTGCTATCGAGGTCTAATACTTTTCCGCGAAGTGAACGTCTGTTTTTGGACCCCTGAAGCATCCACATTTTTCGGCGGCAAAATCGCAGGATTCTAGTATCTAAATCGCAGGAAACGACGCCCTTATAGTGTCGATGCTTCAGAGGTCCGATTTAGCTCGTTCACTTCTCGGAAAAGTATTAGACCTCGCTGCTAGCCACCTAGAGGGACACCTCACCCCTCCCCCCACCGTCACCCAAAAACTCATCCAACATTAATCTTGGCTCAAGAATCGCTTAATCTATAACCTGCACTATAGAGTTCGACCAAGGGCGGGGCGGCGCCGCGCAACGCAGGCCGCCGAACGCATCGCTCGCGCCCGGGCAGATCGCCCGGCGTCGCGCCCATCGAACGAAAGGACAGGTCATGGACGACCTCGAAAAAGTTGAAACCATCCGCACCAAGTGCAACGTGAGCTACACCGATGCCAAGGCAGCGCTCGACGCCGCCGACGGCAACGTCCTTGATGCCATCATTTGGCTCGAGTCGCAGGGCAAGACCCAGACCACGTCAGCGCACGCCGCCACCGAATCCACGCCGGTCGACGAGCCCTCGGCCGAGATGGTCGCCGCACAGGCCGCCTACGAGAAGTCGAGCGAAAAGACCGATTTCTCCAAGAAGATGGACAGCGTGTGGGAGTACCTCAAAAAGCTCTTCCGCCTGAGCCTGGACACCAAGTTTATCGCCACGCGCCGCGATGCGATCATCCTCAACATTCCCATCCTGATTCCCATCGTCGCGCTGTTTGCCTGGGGCGCCACGATATGGCTGATGCTGCTTGGCCTGTTCTTTGGCATGCGCTACCGCATCGATAGCGACGGTGACGTACCTGGCAGCATCAACAACCTGATGGAACACGCCGCCGATGCCGCGGACGACATCAAGCAAAATCTGAACGACGACAAGTAATCACAGACGGGGGCACGTATGGCACGAATCCTGATCGTAGAGGACGAGGAGAAAATCGCCCGCTTTGTGACGCTCGAGCTTGAGCACGAGGGCTACCAGGTGGAGCACGCCGCCGACGGCCGCACCGCCGTGGACCTGGCGCTGGAGCGCAACTACGATCTGATTCTGCTCGATGTATTGCTGCCGCAGCTCAACGGTATGGAGGTGCTGCGGCGCGTCCGCAAGCACAAATGTGTGCCGGTGATTATGGTCACCGCGCGCGATGCCGTGATGGACAAGGTGGCAGGGCTCGATGCCGGCGCCGACGATTACCTGACCAAGCCGTTTGCCATTGAGGAGCTGTTCGCACGGATCCGTGTGGCGCTGAAGCGCTCGGAGGCCGTGCGGGCGGCTTCGGACGTTGGCGGCGTCGGTGCCGGGGCGAACGTAGTGGGCGGCGCGGGCGCCGGTACCGTTGCGATGCCCCTGGCCGGCGACTCGGCCCAGGCATCCGCCGCGCCCTCCCCCGCCGCGCTCACCGTGGGTTCGGTCGTGCTCGACCCCGACCGCCGTGAAGTCACGGTCGGCGGCTCGCCCATCGTGCTGACTGCCCGCGAATTCGACGTTCTCGCCCTGCTTATGGCGCATCCCGAAACCGTGCTCACGCGCGGGCGCATCGCGCACGAGGCGCTGGGCTACGAATACGTGGGCGACACCAACAACGTCGACGTACACATCGCGCACCTGCGCGCCAAAATCGAGGACGCCGGCGGCGCTCGCATCATCCAGACCGTGCGCGGGGTGGGCTATGTCTGCCGCGCGTAACGCCGAGGCCAAGCGCGTCACCTCCATCGCCCGTGCCATCAACTGGAGTTATATGTGGCGCCGTCTGATGAGCTACGTCTGGCTCGATCTGCTGCTGATGGTGATTGCGGCGGCGATCCTCGTCTATGGATACAACCAGACGCTGCCCGACGGCGCGTTTACCGCAGGATGGATCCCCAGCGCCACCGTTCACGGCATATCGCTGACGCCCGCGCGCGGCTGGGACCTGGCAACACTCACCTATACCGTCGAGCTTGCGCGCACCACCAAGACCTTCCCCCTCGCGCAGGACCTCGTCACGCTATGGCCTCTCTACCTTGTCGTTGTAGGTTGGCAGGTCATCAGCGTGCTCAACATGCTCGGCGGCGCCCGACGCGTACGCCGCACCATGGCACCGCTCAACGACCTGGCCCTGCGCGTGGACGAGCTCGGCCGTATGCAGCTCTCCGGCGGCAAGATGGAAACGCTGGAGCAGGCCATCGAGCGAGCAAGCGTCGATTCGCCGAGCGTCACCACTGGCGACGCCGATCTGGCGAGTATCGAGGTCGCGCTCAACCGCCTGCTGCGCCAGATGCAAGAGGCAAAGCTGCAGCAGATGCGCTTTGTCAACGACGCGAGCCACGAGCTGCGCACGCCCATCGCGGTGATTCAGGGCTACGTAAACATGCTCGACCGCTGGGGCAAAAACGACCCGGCCGTGCTGGCAGAGTCCATCGCCTCGCTCAAGGCCGAAAGCGAGCACATGCAGGAGCTCGTGGAACAACTGCTGTTTTTGGCACGCGGAGATGCCGGCCGCACCGTGCTGCGGCGCGTTAATACCAACCTGGCTGCACTGGTCGGCGAGGTTTGCGAAGAATCGCAGATGATCGATGCCGGGCACACATATCGGCTGGCTTTTGACGCTGCGTTTGCCAGCGACCCGCGCTGCGACGCGTCCGTCGATGTCGCGCTCGTGAAGCAGGCTCTGCGCGTGATCGTGCAAAATGCCGCCAAGTATTCGGACGCGGGAACGACCGTCACATTTGGCATAACACCCGATGCGGGCACGGGCACGGTCGACATAGCCGTTGAAGACGAGGGCATCGGCATGAACCAGGAATCCGCAGCTCACGCGTTCGAGCGGTTCTACCGTGCCGACAACGCACGCAATGCCGGCGCGCAGGGCTCGGGCCTGGGGCTCGCCATCGCCAAGTGGATCGTCGATAGCCACGGCGGCGTCATCGGCGTGACCTCGGTCGAGGGCGTCGGCAGCCGCTTTACGATTCGCCTGCCGCGGTAGGAAGCCCCCTCGTGAATCGAGGTCTAATACTTTTCCGCGAAGTGAACGTCTGTTTTTGGGCCCCTGAAGCATCCACATTTTTCGTCGGCAAAATCGCAGGATTCTAGTATCGAAACCGCAGGAAACGATGCCCTTAAAGTGTCAATGCTTCGGGGGTCCGATTTGTCTCGTTCACTTCTCGGAAAAGTATTAGACTTCGGTTTTTTGACCGTTGCAAAAGTCGACCCCTCGGCATAAATAAAGGGATAAGGCCATGCGGCCCTATCCCTTTTTTGTTAGCTATGGCAGCTTGCGCGCTACTCGCGGCACAGATGCACGGCGAAGCCGGCGAACTCGCGCTTAAAGTACACGAGCTTGGTGCCGCCGTCGGGCAGCAGCGCGCGCGACTCTTCGTTGACCTCGAGCCCGCGCTCGGCAAACCACTTCTCGGCCGCATCGATGTCGTTGACGGCAAAGCCAATGTGGCCCTTGGTGCCACGACCGTTCTGCTTCATGACCTCGACCAGCGAATCGTTAAAGTACGAAACCGGGGTCTCGATAACGGGCAGGCCCATCATCGTCGAGAACAGCTCCGCAATCTCCAAGGCGTCTGCCGGGTCGGCGGCGTTAATGCCCACATGGGCAACGCGCATACCAAAGAGCTCTACCGGATTGGCGTTCTGCTCACTCATGAAGTCAGCGCCTACTGTGCCATGACGTCGAGAACGGCCTTCTCGGCAGCGACGCGGTTCATGCCGGTCATGAAGGGCACGCCGCTCACGTACGGGCAGGTGAGGCCCTCGGGGGCAACGGTGGTGGCGATCAGCAGGTCGGCGCCCTCGTCGCAAACGTCCTTGGCCTCGGAGATGGCGCACTGCACGATCTCGTACTTGTCGGCGTAACCGTTGGCGTCGAGCAGGGTAGCGACCTTCTGGGCAACGAGCGTGGAAGTAGCAGCGCCAGCACCGCAAGCCAAAACGATCTTCTTCATAGGTAATGTCTCCCTTCGTGGTTTACTTTAGGTAAGTGTACCGCAGCGAGCGATGGCACTCAGCCTCGATGAGCTTTTATGCCAGTTTGCTTGCGCGCTGCGTATAATACATCTAGTACGTGTTGTCATACCGCTCGCTTTATGAGCGACTAAGGACCCCAATATGCCCGATTCCCGCACCCTCTGGACCGCCGTCGTCATCATCTGTATCGCCGTGTCGGTGTTCTTTAGCGTCAAAAAACGCACCACGTTTAAGCGCCTGCAGCAGCTTATGGCTGCCAAGCAGTGGGACGAGTTCGATCGCTTGCTCGATGGCAAACTCACCAGCATGCTGTACCCGCGCTATAACCGCGACTACCTGCGCCTGAACTCCTATCTGCTGCGCGAGGACCACAAGCGCGCCGACGAGATGTTCGATTTGCTGCTGGGACTCAATCTGCCCAAGATGCAGCGCGTCGACCTGGTGATTAAGGCCTTTAACTACTACGTTGGCCAGGAGGACCGCAAAAAATCCAAGGAGCTCCTGCACGAGATCAAGGGCTTTGAGGGCGGTCAGGCCGAGGCAGTCGCGCACGAATGCCAACTGATGTACGACACGATGATCTTGAAGCGCCACAACGACATTCCCGAGCTGGAGCGCATGCTCAAGGAGGCCGGTGACGACAAGGTCAAGAGCTGCCGCCTGGAATACCTGCTGGCCCTGCAGTACAAGAACAAGGGCGACGAAGCCAAGTTCCAGGAGTTCCTGGAGAAGTCGGGCCGGCACTCGATGGCCGTCAACGCGTAACGGACGGCTTGTGCTAGACTTCTAGTCTCACGGGGGCGTGGCGGAATTGGCATACGCAGGAGACTTAAAATCTCTCGCCGCAAGGATTGTGGGTTCGAGTCCCACCGCCCCTACCACGTATTGTTTACGAGCCCGTGTCCCCCAGGGATGCGGGCTCGTTTCTTTTGAATGCCGATGGGGCTTTAAGTTGCGGTGGAATAGTTCCTGTTTTGGCCGTTTACCAGCCCATTTAGGAACTATTTCACCGCAACTCAGAGGGAGACGGTTAAAGAGCGCTCAGACTCGGGGTCCAGGCGATGGTGGGGGTTGCACCGTCGAGAGTCTCGTCGATGGTGGCGGCCATACCGGCGAGTAGGCTATTCTCGCTTACGGTGAGCGTCTTGTAGCCGCCGGCACGCATGAGCTCGCGGATTACCACGGCGCCAGCCAAGATCACGCCCGCGCGTTTGGGCTGCACACCCGGTAGCGCGGCGATGCCGTCCGCGTCCAACACAGACATGTGCTCGATAGCAGCCGAAATCTGTTCCATCGAAAGCTCGCGCAGGTGCACAAAGCTCGAATCATACGGCTCCAGCTCGTGAACCAGCGCCACGAGAGTGGTGACGGTGCCACCCACCGCGACCAGGCGCTCTGCACGCTCAAAATTGCTCGGCAGGCCCTCAAAATAGGCGGCGAACTGCTCGCCCGCCCAGTTGGCAGCGGCAGCAAGCTCGCCGTCCGCAGGCGGCAGTGCCGAGAAAAACCGCTCCGTCACGCGGCGACAACCGATGTCCAGCGAACGCGTACCCTCCAGCGCGAAGACCCCACGCTCCGGTGCGTACACACCCGTCGCGAGTTCCGTGGATCCGCCGCCCGAATCGGCAACAATGATGCGCGCGCCGGCAAAGTCGTGCGCCACGCCAAAAAACGTCAGGCGCGCCTCGACCTCGCCCGGAATCACCTGCGGTTCGAGCCCCAGCTTACGCAGGCCGTCCAGCAGCAGTGCGGCATTGGATGCATCGCGCGCGGCGCTCGTGCATGTGGTGCAAATGCACGCGGCCCCAAAGGCACGCGCCTCGTCCACAAACATGCGGCATGCAGCGAGCACGCGCTCGACCGCCGCCTCGCAAAAGCGGCCCGTCGCGTCGACGCCCTCGCCCAGATCGGTAATCTCGGTGTGCTTGGACGATTCCACGATCGCCCCGCCCTCGACCTGGGCCAACACCAGTCGCGACGACACCGTTCCCAGGTCGATCGCCGCCACCTTATAGCGTTTGCAATTTGTCATTGCGGCCCCCCTCCGGGCGCTATTTGCCGTTGGACACGACCGCCTGGCCCTCGACACCGTTAAACCCAAACAACATGTCGAGCGCCTGGATGTACCACGGCGCGTCCTTACCGACTTCTTCGATTTCCTTGGCAACTTCGCTGGCCTTCTTGGCGTTCGACGACTTCTTGCTCGAAGACGAATCTGAATCGTCATCCAGACCCAGCACGTCAATCTTGGTCTCGCCGGGCATCACCAGGCCCAGGTCCTCGGACGCCGCGTCCTTAATGCCCTCCTCCGAGAGCAGTTTGTCGACGCTTTTTTGCAGCTCATCATTGTATTGCTGACGAATCTCGACCTGCTTGGCCAAGATATCGCTCGAACGCTTTGCCACGTACAGATCGCGCACGGGGAAATACAGGCTCACGAGCACCAGGGCAACGACAATGCCGATGAATAGCCCTCGCTGAGGACCGTGGGTAAAGTCGTAAATTGCCTTGACCACTGCGTTGTCGTTGGCGTAGTGCATAAAGTCCGAGCCGGAAAGACGGCTTGAGGGCCTGGCCGACTTTTCGTGCGTTTGAGCCGAGGGGCGCTGCGTACGCGAAGCATGCGTCGGGCGCGCCGAACGTGACGGGCGGTCCGTCGACATATTCATTTGAGCATGGGAGTCCGAATTGCCTGCCGTGCGATGCGTGGGACGGGCAGCGCCCGTATAATCGGGCCCGCCAAGCTGCACCGAATGCGCACGACGAGACGACGGCTCACGCGAACCGGCGGAATAGTACCTGTTGTCGTAAATCTGATCCATGTGCGCCTTGTGCGGTTGAGGTTTGTTTGCGCTAAGTCCTTTAGTTATAGCACGAGCGCCCGCACCGCCTTCGCCAGCCTTTGCTCGACATAAAAAAGGCGCTGAGCCACACGGCCCAGCGCCAATAGTGCTTTGCGGCATCCGGCCAAGGCGGGGCGGAACCGAGTCCACCCCCTCCCCGCCAGGCTCATCTGTCTAGCGAATGTTGTAGAACGCAGACTTGCCGGCGTAGCGCGCGCTGCCCCCGAGCTCGTCCTCGATGCGGATGAGCTGGTTGTACTTGGCAATACGGTCGCTACGGCACGGGGCGCCCGACTTGATCTGGCCAGCATTGACGGCCACGACCAGGTCGGCGATCGTGGAATCCTCGGTCTCGCCGGAACGGTGGCTCACGATGCAAGCGTAGCCGGCCTCCTTGGCGGTTTCGATGGCCTCGAGCGATTCGGTGAGCGTGCCGATCTGGTTGACCTTGACCAGGATCGCGTTGGCGGCGCCCAGCTCGATGCCCTTCTTGAGGCGCTCGGTGTTGGTGACGAACAGGTCGTCGCCTACGAGCTGCACCTTGTTGCCAATGCGGCGGGTGAGCTCGACCCAGCCGTCCCAGTCCTCCTCGGCCATGCCGTCCTCGATGGAGATGATGGGATAGGTGTCGACAAGCTTCTCCCAGTAATCGACCATCTGAGCGCTCGTGTACTCCACGCCCTCGCCCTTGAGCTCATACATACCGGTCTCGGCGTTGTAGAACTCGGTGGACGCCGGATCCATGGCGTACATGAAGTCGACGCCGGGCTTAAAGCCGGCCTTCTCGACGGCCTTGGTAATGTACTCGAACGGCTCGGCATTGGTCTTGAGGTTGGGCGCGAAGCCGCCCTCGTCGCCCACGCCGCCGCCCAGGCCGGCCTCGTGCAGCACGCCCTTGAGGGTGTGGTAGACCTCGGCGCACCAGCGCAGACCCTCGGCAAAGCTCGGGGCGCCCACCGGCATGACCATGAACTCCTGGAAGTCAACGTTGTTGTCGGCATGCACGCCGCCGTTGAGGATGTTCATCATGGGCGTGGGCAGCAGGTGAGCGTTGACGCCGCCCAGGTACTGGTACAGCGACAGGCCCGCCGACTCTGCCGCAGCGCGGGCAACGGCCAGCGACACGCCCAGGATGGCGTTGGCACCGAGCTTGGTCTTGTTGGGGGTACCGTCCGCGGCGATCAGCGCGGCATCGACAGCGCGCTGGTCGAAGGCATCGAGGCCCACGACGGCATCGGCGCACTCGTTGTTGACGTGCTCGACGGCCTGCGAGACGCCCTTGCCCAGATAGCGGCCCTTGTCGCCGTCGCGCAGCTCGCACGCCTCAAAGGCGCCGGTCGAAGCGCCCGAAGGCACCATCGCGCGGCCGAAGCTGCCGTCCTCGAGCACGACCTCGACCTCGACGGTTGGGTTGCCGCGGCTGTCGAGCACCTCACGACCGTAGACGTCCAAAATATCGCTCATGTTGTCTCCCTCTCACTTGGAAACGGGTTGAATGCTTGGCGACCGGCTGACCGTGCACCGTCGGTGCGCCTTCGTAAGTTAGCCTTGTCGCACTTTTTGCATTATGCCCTAAGTTAGCCGAGGGATACACTTGTTTTTCGAAAAATTTAGCGGGAGCGATGAGGTATGTCAGCCCGTCGTTCCCGCAGTCTTACTCCTCTGCCTTGGCGGCATCCCAGAGGTCGTTGAGGCCGTGGGTCGAAAGCTCAGCCAGATCCACATGGGCGTCGGCCGCCATCTGCTCCATCGCAGCCCAGCGACGGCGGAACTTGGCCGTGCTCGCGCGCAGGGCGCTCTCGGCGTCGATACCCTCCTTTCGCGCAACGTTAACAAGGGCAAAGAGCAGGTCGCCAAACTCCATCTCGCGCTCGGACGAGCCGGGGGCCTCGGCCTCAAACTCGGCACGCTCCTCGGCGACCTCGTCCCACACGTCCTGGACCGTCTCCCACTCAAAGCCCACGGCCGCTGCCTTGCGCGACACCTTCTGCGCCTGCATCAATGCCGGCAGATGCGTGGGCACGCCGTCGAGCAGGCCCTCAGGCGCAGCCTCGCCTGCTGCCACGGCCTTGTCCTTGGCAGCCTTCTCGGCAAGCTTGACCTCGTCCCAGATCTTGAGCACCTCGTCGGAGTTATCGGCATCCGCATCGCCAAACACGTGTGGGTGGCGGCGGATGAGCTTGGCGTCGATATCGCGTGCCACATCGGCCAGCGTAAACTCACCGGCGTCCGCCGCAATCTGCGCATGCAGTACCACCTGCATGAGCACGTCGCCGAGCTCCTCACGCAGGTGCGCTGCGTCGTCCGCCTCGATGCAATCGAGCGCCTCGTAGGCTTCCTCGATCATGTTCTTGCCGATGCTCTGGTGCGTCTGCTCGCGGTCCCACGGGCAGCCGTCGGGCTGGCGCAGGCGCCAGATGGTCTGCACCAGATGCTGCAGCTCGGCCGACGCGTCGACCAGCGTGGACAGATCGCGCGAGCCCTCGGCATTTTGCTGAGCCATGTGCTGCGCCATGGTTAGTCCTCCTCCATGATCACGTGACGGAACGCACCGCCCTCGTAGATGCCGTAGCTGTGCGTACCGTCCTTGGGAATACTCACGCTGCCGGGATTGAAGAGCCGCAGGCCCGGGTGCGCCTCGCTTGCCTCGTTAACCTTGATGTGCGTGTGGCCGTAGACGAGCGCGGAGCCCTCGGGCAGCGCGGGCGCGTGGTCAACGCTGTTATGTATGCCGGCGCCAAAGACGTGGCCGTGCGTCAGGAACAGTTCGCGGCCGGTCTCGTCAAACAGCGTGGCGTAGTCGGCCATAACAGGGAAGTCGAGCACCATCTGGTCGACCTCGGCGTCGCAGTTGCCGCGCACCGCGATGATGCGGTCGGCCAGGGCGTTGAGCAGCGGAATCACACGCTTGGGGGCGTAGTCGCGCGGCAGGTCGTTGCGCGGGCCGTGGTAGAGCAGGTCGCCCAGCAGCACGATGCGGTCGGGCTGCTCGGACTCGATGGCGGCGACCAGGCGTTCGGTCCAATATGCCGAGCCGTGAATGTCGGAAGCGATGAGGTATTTCATGGGGAGTCCTTTCGAAGCGGAGTTGATGGGGCTGAAAACGGGGCCCGGCGGATGTGGAGCCCATCTACCGTGTTACTCGAATCGCAGCGCCGCGCTCTGAGCCGCCTGCATCACGCGTTGGAGCGGCACGTCATGTTCGCGGGCAAGACGGGCGCAATCCTCGTACTCGGGAGCCGCGCGCTCGCTGCCGTCGGGCAGAGTCGCCACCTTAACGGATACCTCGCCCCAAGGCGTTGTCACCTGCTCGAATCGGCGCGGCAGGCAAACGCGTTCCATCACCTGGCAACGAACGGCGTTGGTCGTGGTCTCCAAAAAGATACTCGTCTGTAGGCGCTCGATATCCTCGCGCGAGCAGATCACCTGCAACTGCCATCCGGGGCGGCCCTTTTTGCAGTAGAGGGGCAGCCAGTGCACCTCGCGGGCGCCGGCCTCGCGCAGGCGGTCAGCGGCGTAGGCGAGCACCTCGGGCGACGCATCGTCGATGTCGCACTCCAGCTTGACGATGGTCTCGGGCGCATCGGTCTCGCGGGACAGCGGAGATGTACTTCCACGTTGCATACGGTCCGGATCCTTTCCGCACGGGCTCGTTTTATTCACCCAAACGCTAGCACATCGGACGTGGCACAGGCGCGACTTTCGTCCGTTGCCGCCCTCACTCCTATCCAAACATGTACGCCAGCCTCCAAACATGTCATTTTTTGCAGCTTTTGGAGGCTGACGTACATGATTTGAGAGCAAGCCAGGTCGCACCGCGCACCGTGCAGCCTTTCCGATCGATTTCGAGCTCCGGCGTGCCCGGCGTGTTGAAAGCTGCGCTATTACAATGGAGCGGATTCGCTTGACGCAAAGGAGCCGCCATGCCCGCATGCCCGCTGGTCGATTGCCACACCCATACTTCGTTTTCGGACGGCCATGCCTCGTTTGAGGACAACGTTCGCGCCGCAGCTGCGGCCGGCTGCCGCGTCATGGTCTCGACCGACCATCTCACCCTGCCCGCCAGCATGGACGCCAACTGCGAAGCGCAGGTTACCGAGGGCGACCTGCCGGCACATCGTCTGGCTTTTGAGGATGCTCGCAAGCTTGCCGCGCAGATTGCGCCGGAGCTCAGCTTTGTCTATGGCTTTGAATGCGATTGGTACGAGGGCTGCGAGCCTTTGGTTGAGCGCTGGTCCCAGGGCGCCGTCGTACGTCTGGGCAGCGTGCATTGGATTGGCAACCCCGGCGATATTGCGGCCGGTGCCGCGGGTACGGCGGGAACGGAGGACGTCGCTCGCCCCGATACACCCGATTCCCTTTGCGGTTGGATCGATGACGACACCAACCTGCATGTTTGGGAAAACTTAGGCGTGCGCGGTGTATGGGAACGCTACGTCGATGACTGGTGCCGCGCCTGCGAAAGCCCGCTCAACTTTGATGTGGTGGCTCACCCCGACCTGGTCATGCGCTTTTCGAAGGAAGGCTTTGCGCCCGACTTTGACCCCGCGCCGTTTTGGCAGCAGATGGCAGAGTGTGCACACGACACGGGCCGCCGCGTTGAGGTCTCGACCGCCGCACCGCGCAAGGGGCTCGATGACTACTACCCCGCGACCGGCCTTTTACGCTGCTTCGCCCACGCCGAGGTACCCATCACCTTTGGCTCGGACGCGCACCGCGCCCGCGACATCTGCTGGAACATCCGCGAGGCTCAAGCCCACGCCTACGACTGCGGATATCGAACCTTCGATATCCCCCACCCCACCGGAGAATGGGAGTCCACGCCCCTCGCCTAAGACTAGTGGCGGCGGGCGTTGAGTTCGCCGGCCAGCTCGTCGAGGGTGATACCGTAGCGTTCGAGCGTTACGAGCAGATGGTAGACCAGGTCGCCAGCTTCGTAGCGGATGTGGTCGTGGTCGTTGTCCTTGCAGGCCATGATCACCTCGCTCGCCTCCTCGGCAAGCTTCTTGAGCAGCTCATCCTCGACGTCGGTCAACAGACGGGCGGTATAGCTCTCCTGCGGCGATGCGTCGCGACGGCCGTGAATCACCTCGGCCAGTCCCGTCAGCGTCTCGCCGATATTTCCCGGCTGCACGTTAGCTGTTCTGACTCCCATGGTTATTTCCTCTCGTTACTGCAGCGTAAAGTAGGTACCGGTCTCATCGAACCGAGGCTTTGCGCCCTTTTTCTCAAAGAACTCGACGATGACGGCATGGGCCTCATCGAGCCTTTCTTTCTCGGCCTCGAGCCAAAGCGACTGCGCCCCGCAGGCATCAGTCAGGTGCACGCGGCATGGCACGCCCGCGCGGAGGAGCTCGGTGTTGCAGTCGGCGACCTCGAACGGCGTCACGACTTTCATCGCACTCCCCCTTCCACGCGCTTAAAGAAGCAGGTACGGTTGCCGGTGTGGCAGGCCGGACCCGGCGAGTCGACCTTGACCAGCAGCGTATCGCTATCGCAGTCGGCCCAGAGTTCCTTGACCTCCTGCATATTGCCGCTCGTCGCGCCCTTGTTCCAGAGCTCCTGGCGGCTGCGACTCCAAAACCACGTAGTCCCGGTCTTAAGCGTCAGCCCCACCGACTCCTCGTTCATCCAAGCAACCATAAGCACCTCACCGGTGTCATACTGCTGAACCACACAGGGAATCAGCCCGCGGGCGTCGTATTTAAGATCCGCTGGAGTAGTAATTTCTTTCATTTCAATTCCCCAAATTCAAACTTCGCAGGTCGGCGAGGGTTGTCCAGGTGCCGCAGGTTGCCGCGAAAGAGGAGCGACGCGTACTTTGGTACGCGAGCGACGGTTTGAGCGGCAAGATGCGGTGCCTGGACAAGCCGCAGCACTAGAAGTCCAACCTGACAGGGATGCCTTGAGAGGCCATATACTCTTTGACTTCACGAATGCTGAAGGTTCCAAAGTGAAAGACGCTGGCTGCCAGCACGGCATCGGCCTCGCCCTCAATCACACCCTCGGCAAAATGCTCGAGCGTACCCACGCCGCCGCTCGCAATCACCGGGATCGGCACCGCGCGCGCCACGGCACGGGTGAGTGCCAGGTCGAAGCCAGCCTTGGTGCCGTCGCGATCCATGCTGGTGAGCAAGATCTCACCGGCGCCGCGACGAGCCGCCTCCTCGGCCCACGCCACCGCATCGATACCTGTGGCGTTGCGACCGCCCGCCGTGAAGACCTCCCACTTGTCGGCTCCGGATGCGCCGGGTAAGCCGACGCGTTTGGCATCAATCGCCACGACCACGGCCTGGCTGCCAAACGCCGCGGCGGCTTGGCTGATCAACGACGGATCGCGCACGGCGGCCGAGTTGAGCGACACCTTGTCGGCACCGGCAGCCACCATGGTGCGCATGCCCGCCAGGTCGCGAAAGCCGCCGCCCACGGTATAGGGAATGGCCAGCTCCTCGGCAGCATGCGCCGCCATCTCGATGGTCGTCGCGCGGTTGTCGCTCGTGGCGGTAATGTCCAAAAATACGACCTCGTCCGCACCCTCGCGGTCGTAGGCGCGCGCCAGCTCCACCGGATCGCCCGCATCGCGCAGACTCACAAAGTTGACGCCCTTGACCACACGGCCGTCCTTGACGTCCAGGCAGGGAATCACGCGTTTGGTAAGCATGGGCTACTCCTCCCCTCGGGCGGCGGCCAGCGCCTGGGCCAGCGTAAAGTTGCCCTCGTAGAGCGCGCGACCAGTAATGGCACCTTCAATCGCGCCCTCGCCCACCGCGGCAAGCGCACGGATGTCGTCGAGCGTCGAGATGCCGCCCGAAGCCACGACGGGAAAGCCCGCGACCTCGGCCACATGGCGATACGCCGCCACATCGATGCCCGTCTGCATGCCATCGCGCGCGATGTCGGTATACACCAGATGCTTAAAGCCCAGCTCGGAAAGCTGCGCCACGGCATCGTCGAGCGCCACGCCCGCGCCGTCGCGCCAGCCGTTCACCCTGACCTGGCCGTCGCGCGCGGCAATGTCAGCCACCAGCAGCTCGCCAAAGCCTTGGGCCGCCACCTCGGCAAATCCCGGCTCGGTCACCAGCACGGTGCCCAGCGCGATGCGGCGCGCACCGTAGCCGGCCAGCTCGTCGATGCGCGCGAGCGAGCGGACGCCGCCGCCCACGTCCACGGACAGACCGTCGACGCCGCAGATGGCCTTAATCGCTGCCGAGTTGGCAGCGCATGTGTTCTCGTCCTCGCCAAAGGCAGCGGACAGGTCGACGACGTGCACCCAGCTCGCGCCCTGCTCGGCAAACGAGCGAGCGACGGCCACGGGGTCGTCGGAATATACCTTGCAGCGGCTGCGGTCGCCGCGCTCCAGGCGCACGACCTTGCCGCCGATCAGATCGATTGCGGGAAATAGGATCATCGGCCACCCTCCTCGACGATGTTAACGAAGTTCTTAAGGATGCGCTGGCCCAGCGCGGAGGATTTCTCGGGATGGAACTGGCAGCCCCACACGTTGCCATGGCGCACGATGCACGGGAAGCTCCGCGTATAGTGCGTGCGCGCCAGCACATCGGCGGCATCGGCGTCGTCGGCCACCGCGTAGCTGTGGGTGAAATACATGTTGGCGCCCTCGGCAAAACCGGCAAGCAGCGAATCGGCCGCACCGGCGGGCGTCATGTGCACCTGGTCCCAGCCCACGTGCGGCACCTTCAGGCGGCTCGACTCCAAGCGCGTGCACGAGCCGCGCATAATGCCCAGGCCATCGACCCAGGGACCACCAGCCTGCTCGGAAGCGCTGTCGTCCGCGTCCGCACCCTCGTCCGCTGGCACGCCCTCGTTGCCGCGCTCAAAAAACAGCTGAAGGCCCAGGCAGATGCCGAGCAGCGGAGCTCCGGCGGCAACGGCGTCGAGCGCCGCGTCCGCCTCGCCGCTCTGGCGCATAAAGGCGATCGCGTCATAGAACGCGCCCACGCCCGGGATGACCAGGCCGTCGGCGTTGCGGATCTGCTCCGGATCGTCCGACGTGCAGGCAGCGGCACCAGCGCGCGCAAGCCCGCGCACGACGCTCGACAAGTTGCCCTTGTGGTAGTCGACCACCACGATCTTCGGTTCGCCCACGCGACCCTCCCTTATCTCATCGTCCAAAACCACCACGAAGGTGCCTGTCCCCTTTGTGGTGGTTTTACCCTTGTGACGGTTACAGTGAGCCCTTGGTGCTGGGGATGCCTTGCACGCGGGGATCGAGCTCGCAGGCGCGGCGCATCGTGCGGCCCACAGCCTTAAAGGCGGCCTCGATAATGTGGTGCGAATTGCCGCCCGCCAGCTCGCGCACGTGCAGTGTGAGCTTGGCGTCGCGCGCAAAGGCGTAGAAGAACTCGACGGCCAGCTCGGTATCAAAGGTGCCCACGCGCTCGGTCGGCACGGGCAGCTCGCAGTAGGCCTGCCCGCGGCCCGAAATATCAACGGCAGCCATCACAAGCGTCTCGTCCATGGCGATCGCCGCGTCGGCAAAGCGCGTAATGCCCGCCTTGTCGCCCAGCGCCTGGCAGAACGCCTCGCCCAGCACGATGCCCGTATCCTCGACGGTGTGGTGCGCGTCGACTTCCACGTCGCCCACCGCATGTACCGTCAAATCAAACAGGCCATGGCGGCCAAAGGCGTTGAGCATGTGGTCGAAAAACGGCACGCCGGTCGAGATATCGCACGTACCGGTTCCATCCAGGTCGAGCTTGACGACAATATCGGTCTCCCCCGTCCTACGGGTTGCCTCGGCATAACGGCCCATCTACATCTCCTCCTTCACTAGCGCGGCAAACGCAGCCAGCACCTCATCATTTTCCTGCGGGGTACCCACGGTAATGCGCAGGCAGTCCGCAAGCCCCGGCGCATAGCTAAAGTCGCGCACCAAAATCGAATACTCATCGCGCAGACGCTCGCGCACGCGCGTGGCATGCGGCGTACGCACGAGCACAAAGTTCGCCGCGCTCGGCCACGCCTCCACGGGCAAGCCCTCGGCAGCCATCGCGCGCAGAGCTGCCAGCTCGCGCTCGCGCTCGGATGCGACCTGCGCCACCACGGGCGCATAGGCATCGCGAGCACGCACGCAGGCAAGTGCTGCCGCCTGGCTCAGCACGTTGACCGAATAGATCTGGCGAATCGCCGCGAACACGTCGATGACCTCCGGCGCGGCAATCACATAACCCAGACGCGCACCGGCAGCGCCAAACGCCTTGGACAGCGTGTGCAAAATCACCAGGTTGGGATGCTCGGCGATAAGCCCCTGCGCCGTGGTGGCCGCGCCAAACGAATCGTCGGCAAACTCAACGTAGGCCTCGTCGACCATTACCATGCCAGGGCACGCATCGCACAGCGCCGCGACAAAATCGAGCGGAGCTACATCACCCGTAGGATTGTTGGGCGAGGTCACGATGGCGAGGTTGCACTCGGGCGCCGCGGCAAGCACGGCTGCCTGGTCGAGCTCAAAGGTCGCCGGATCGCGCCACACGTCGCGCACCTCGGTCTGGCAGAGCGACGCAAAGAACGCGTACTCGCTAAAGCACGGCGGGCAGTTGAGCAGGGTCCGCCCCGCGCCGCCAAACGCCAGCAGATAGTTATAGAGCAGCTCGTCGCCGCCGTTGCCCACGCAGATGTTCTCGCGCGTCACGCCATGCCAGGCAGCAAGCTCGTCGCGCAGGTCGTTGGACATGGGATCGGGATAGCGGTTGAGCGGTGTAGCAGCCAGGGCGGCGTCGACCGCCTCGCGCACGCCGGCCGGCACGGGATAGGTGTTCTCGTTGGCCGAAAGGTTGATGCGCGTGGGCGTAAAGTTGGGATCGTAGGGCTCAATGCCGGCCAAGTAGGGCTGGACGAGCTCCTTCATGCGCGGCGTGAGTTCGGCCATATTAGGCCTCCTCGACGACCGCGCCAACGGCACCGCCCGCAGCCGCCGCCAGGTCCACACCCTCGGCAACCGTCGCCACAGCGTCGCCCGGCCAGGCGACCTTGGTCAGATCGGCCGCGGCCAGAGACTCGGCACTCACGGCATCCTCGCCCTGCTCCAACACGCGGCGACGCAGAGCGGCGGAAAGCGCGTGCGCCCACAGGCCCTCGGCCTCGGCCAGGCGCTGCGTAGCGGGAGCGTCGGAGAGCAGGCCCTCGGGCGTATAGCAGATGACGCTCGAGCGTTTGACGAACTCCTCCACCGAAAGCGGGTTGGAGAACATGGCGGTGCCGCCGGTCGGCAGCGTGTGATTGGGGCCGGCAACGTAATCGCCGAGCGGCTCGGAGCTCCACGCACCCACAAAGATGGCGCCGGCGTTGCGGATGCCGCCAAGCAGGCCCATCGCGTCCTTGCAGTGCAGCTCCAGGTGCTCGGGCGCCACGGTGTTCACCGCCTCGACGGCGGCAGCCATATCGGCGGCCACCACGATGGTGCCCTCGTTATCGAGCGAGGCACGCGTGATCTCGGCACGCGGCGACTGCGCCACCAGGATGTCGATACCCGCCTCGACCTCGCGCGCAAACTGCTCGTCGCAGGTCACCAGATAGCAGGCTGCCAGCGGATCGTGCTCGGCCTGGGCCATCAGGTCGGCCGCGACCACCATAGGCTTGGCCGTGGCATCGGCCAGCACGCAGACCTCGGAGGGGCCGGCGACCATGTCGATTCCCACGTCGCCCGAGACAATCTGCTTGGCGGCGGCGACAAAGGCGTTGCCCGGGCCGGTGATCTTGTCGACGCGCGGAATGGTCTCGGTACCGTACGCCAGCGCGGCCACGGCCTGGGCGCCGCCCACCATATAGATCTCGTCCACGCCGCCGAGCTTTGCCGCGGCGAGCGTGTAGGGGCTGATCAGGCCGTCCTTTTGCGGCGGGGTCACCATGACCACGCGCTTGACGCCAGCAACCTTGGCGGGAATGGCGTTCATGAGCACCGTGGAGGGATACTGCGCGCGGCCGCCCGGCACATAGATGCCGGCCGCAGCAAGCGGGGTCACCTTAACGCCGAGCATCGTGCCGTCCGGGCGCGTGGTAAACCAGCTCTGCTCGACCTCACGCTGGTGGAACTCGCGAATCTGGCGTGCAGCCTTTTCGAGCGCCGCGACAAAGGCCGGATCGAGGCCTTCGAGCGCGGCATCGATCTGCTCCTGCGGCAGGCGAAAACTCTGCAGCTCAACACCGTCAAAACGCTGACAGTAATCGCGCACCGCGGCATCGCCGTTGGCGCGCACGTTTGCCACGATATCGCGGGCGGCGTCGACGATGTTTTGCGGCAGCACGCCCTTGCGGTTCAGTTGGTTGGTAACGAGGCGCTCACCGGGAGCAATCTTGATGGTCTTCATATCGGTATCCCCTATCGGTCGAGGTTTTGTTCGAAAAACGAGAGACCGGGCGGCGGCGCCAGCCGGCCCGCAGCCCGGACGTTGGGGTGCCCGTGCGTGCTCGCGCTATTGTGCCGAGCCCGCGACGGGCTCAAAATGCTTGTCCTTAACAGCAACCGCCAAACGATCGGCAAGATTGCGTACGCGCGGATCCAGGCGCGCGGCACCCGGATTGACAAAGAAGCGGGCCGTGCAGTCCATAATGCGGCCGGTGATGACCAGGTCGTTGTCGCGCAACGTGGCGCCCGTGGCGGTAATGTCCACGATGCGGTCGGTCATGCCGACGATGGGGCCCAGCTCAATATTGCCGTGCAGCGAGACGATATCGGCATTCACGCCGCGCTCGGCATACCAGGCGCTCGCGATGCGCGGGTATTTGGTGGCCACGCGAAGCGACCCGCGACGGGCGTAGTTGCGCTCGGCCTGACCGGCGCGCCATGCGGGCTCCGCCTCAATGAAAGTGCACAGGCCGTAGCCCAGATCGACCAGCTGCAGTAGGTTGAGGTCTGCCTCGATAAGCGAGTCCCAGCCGCAGATGCCGCAGTCGGCGCCGCCGCAGCCCACAAAGGCAGGCGCGTCGCTGGGGCGCACAATGACAAACTCGATATCTCCGACCGCGCCCTCGCCGGCACGCGTGTCGCGACCGCGCACAATCAGGTGACGACCGGGGTCGCGCAGCTCAGAGACGTCTAAGCCTGCAGCCTCGAGCACGTCGAGGGTGTCGGCCTTGAGCGAGCCCTTGGGCACGGCGATGCGCAGCGGGCCCTCGGCGCCACGGCTCACGGCATGATCGCCGTCGGAAGCGGCATCCTCGGCCGAGGTGTGCGCAGCCTCCAGACGCTCGAGCGAAAAAGCGAAGCCCGCCGCCGGCACCTCGATGCCGTCGCCGAACGCGCCGGTAAAGATGGAGTCGTAGCGACCGCCCGAGCCCACCGGATCGGGCAGGCCACCGGCATAGGCCTTAAAGACCAGGCCCGTGTAGTAATCAAACGAGTTCATGATGGAGAAGTCGAACGACAGCACCTGGGCGTCCTCGGGAGCCAGGCCCTCGACCAGGGCACGCAGCTCGCGCGTCAGCGGCGCGACGATACCGGCAGCCTCCAGCAGCGCATCCACGCGGTCGAGCACCTCGGCACCGCCGTGCAGACGCGGCAGCTCGCTAATGGCGGCCTTGACGGCCTCGGACTCGGCGCTTGCTGCCACGCGGGCATCGAGGCCCACAAAGTCGTTAGCGTGCACGCAGCGCAGGGCCTCGGCAGCCAGCTCGCGATCCTCGCATACCGCGAGCAATTCCTTAAAAGGACGCACGCTACCTGCGATAATGCGCGCATCGGGAAGTGCCAGCTCGCGTACGGCCTCGGCAACGAGCGAGACAATCTCGACATCGCCCGCGGTATCGCCCGCACCGATAAGCTCAAAGCCCAGCTGTGTAAACTGACGCGAGCCGCCGGCGTTGCGCTGGCACTCACGAACCACCGGCGCCTCGTAGCGAAGGCGCAGGGGCAGGTCGGCCGCGCGCATGCGGGTCGAAACCAGGCGCACGATGGGCAACGTATTGTCGGGACGGACTACCAGCAGACGGCCATCATCGTCAAAGAGCTTGAACGGCGTGTCCGTAATGCGGCCGCCCTCCTCGAGCGAACCCTTGTCCTCGAGCAGCGGCGTCTCGACCGGAAGATAATGATGCTCCCTGAAGCAGCCCTTCACCGTGCATGCAATCTCCTCGCGCGCCTGAGCCTCCTCGGGCAATATGTCCCGGAATCCCCACGGTGTGGCCGTCATCTGGTGAGCCTCCTCATGCTGCGTTTCATATAGAGCAGAAGACCGGCATAGCTCCGCCGGTCTTCTGTGTACTTTAGCATACTAGAGTGCTTGCGGGGAAAATCCGTCGCAGCCGCTCACACCGTATTCATTTGGAAACATAGGAGCGGATTGCCCGCGGCCCCGCCCCGGCAATGTAATCTTGGCTGACCATAGTTAGATGCACGGCTTCTAAGGCAGCGTAAGCAAGGTCCCCATTACATAAAAAAGAATCAGCCCCTGCATATCGAAACGGTCGAGAGGGCCTTGCCCGGGAGGGTGACTTTGTCCGGGGAAGTTCGCGAAGCCCACTTCCCCGGACAAAGTCACCCTCCCGGGCAAGGCCCCAGCGCGAGACCGTCCCGGATGCCTACCTACTCGTTATCGCCGGCAGTTAGCTGCGTTGCGGAGAGTGCGCCGTCGGCAGCGGTTGCGGCTGCGGCGTCGGGCCAGACCCAGTCGGTAAAGGCCGGGTGATCGAAGCCCTCGTCGCACGCGACCTCAAAGGCCTCGGTGCGGAAAGCCTCCCACTCATCAATCTGCTCGGCAAACTTATCGGCGTCGACCATTCGCAGCACGTCGGCGGCCAGGGCCCAGCGGTCCATGTTATTCAGGCGCAGCATGTCGAACGGCGTGGTCGTGGAGCCCTTCTCCTCGTAGCCGTGGACGCGGAAGGCGTCGTGGCCGGGGCGGTTCCAGATCAGGCGGCGAATCGTGCCGGCATAGGCGTGGAATGCAAAGAGCACGGGCTTCTCACCGCAGCCGAACAGCTCAGCCCAGCGCTCATCGCTGATGGCCTGGTCGTTCTCGCAGGCGTTCTGAATCTTGAGCAGATCGACCACGTTGACGAACCACACCTTAATGCCCAGCTCACGCAGCATATCGGTTGCAGCCAGAGCCTCGAGCGTCGGCACGTCGCCGCACGTGGCGACCACGACGTCGGCCTCGGCAAGCGAGTCGGCAGTCGATGCCCACTCCCAGGTCGCTACGCCCTCGGCAAGCTCGGACTTGGCCTCGTCGACCGTCTGGAAGGTGGGGGCGGGTTGCTTGCCACAGAAGATAGCGTTGACGCAGTCGGTGGACTGGTAGACGCGCTCGGCAACGGCAAGCGCCATGTTGGCGTCGGCCGGATAGTAGGCATTCACGACATGCGTGTCGTTGGCCTTGTTGAGCAGCAGGTCGATAAAGCCGGGGTCCTGGTGCGAGAAGCCGTTGTGGTCCTGGCGCCAGACATGGCTCGACAGCAAAATGTTGAGGCCGCTAATGGGAGCACGCCACGGAATCTCGCGCTTGGTGGCTTCGAGCCATTTGCAGTGCTGGTTGACCATGGAATCGACCACGTGGACAAAGCTCTCGTAGGAGCTCCACACACCCGAGCGACCGGTGAGCACGTATGCCTCGAGGAAGCCCTCGCACTGGTGCTCGGACAGCTGCTCGACAACCTTACCGGAACCGGCCAGCAGCTCGTCGTTGGCCTCGTCCTCATAGAAGCCGGCATCCCACTGTTTCTTGGTCACCTTGTAGGCAGCCTGAAGGCGGTTGGACGCGGTCTCGTCGGGACCGAAGATGCGGAAATCGTCCATGTTCTTGGCCAGGACATCGGCAGTGTACTCGCCAAAGACGCGGGCGGCCTCGGTAGAGCCCCAGCCGTGACCCCTCTCGGCGACGAGGATCTCGTGGGCGTGGATATCGGGCAGCTCGAGCTCGCGGCGCACTTTGCCGCCGTTTGCGTTGGGATTGGCGCCGATGCGCAGCTCGCCGGTCGGCATAAAGGCCGTCACCTCGGGGCGCACCTGGCCCTCGGGCGTAAAGAGCTCCTCGGGCTTGTAGGAGCGCAGCCACTCGCGCAGCACGCGGAAGTGCTCGTGGGTGTCCTTGGCACTCGCCAGCGGCACCTGATGCGCGCGCCAGGAGTCCTCGGTCTTCTTGCCGTCGATCTGCTTGGGGCAGGTCCAACCCTTGGGCGTACGGAACACAATCATGGGGTAAGCCGGGCGGACCACGGTCTCGCCTGCGGCGGCCTGGGCCTGTGCGGTGGCCTTGATGTCGCAAATCTCATCGAAGACCTGCTCAAACAGGGCAGCGAAACGCTCGTGGATGCTTGCATGGCTCTCGTCGTCAAAACCGGCGACAAAGAAGTGCGGCTTGTAGCCCATGCCCTCAAAGAACTTGGTGAGTTCTTCATCGGACACGCGGGCAAGAATGGTGGGGTTGGCGATCTTATAGCCGTTGAGGTGCAGGATCGGCAGGACGATACCGTCGGTTGCCGGGTTCACGAGCTTGTTGGACTGCCAAGAGGTCGCGAGCGGACCGGTCTCGGACTCGCCGTCGCCCACCACGGCCACGGCCAGCAGGCTCGGGTTGTCCATGACGGCGCCGTAGGCGTGGCTGAGCGTGTAGCCGAGCTCGCCGCCCTCGTGGATGGAGCCAGGCGTCTCGGGCGCAAAATGGCTCGGGATGCCACCGGGATAAGAGAACTGGCGGAAGAACTTCTGCAGGCCTGCCTCGTCATTGGTGATGTCGGGGCGAATCTCACGGTAGGTGCCATCGAGCAGCGACTGGGCGGTGCCGGCGGGGCCACCGTGGCCCGGGCCCATCAAGAAAATGGCATTCTGGTTGTGGTCGGCAATAAGGCGGTTGACGTGGCCGAACAGGAAGTTGATGCCGGGCGTGGTGCCCCAGTGACCGACCAGGCGGTGCTTAACGTCCGGGCGACCAAAGTCGCGCACCTCACCGGTTTTCTCGTCGACAAAGTCGGGGCGCATGAGCGGATTAGAGCGAAGGTAGATCTGACCGACGGACAGATAGTTCGATGCGCGCCAATACAGGTCGACGCCCTCGAGCTCGGAAGCCGGTACCTCGTGGCCCAGCTTTTGCCACGGCGTCCCCAGTGTTTTAGCCATTGTTTATGTCCCTTCGCTGTGCGGTCACCCTCCGATACGGCAACCTTTCGTTGGGACTAGTATATTTGCTAAAACGTTTTATCATGGTGAAAAAACGTTTTAGCATCCTTATCGATCCCATCGATTGGCAAAACGCGACATTCACCTGCGGCATTGTCTGTCACAGGTGCTCCACATTCAGTCTCTGTAAATTGATAAACGCGTTTAGTTGTGTTTAGTAAGCTCGAGCACGCTGTCCTTAACGATAAGCGCCGGCTCCAGAACGACCTCTTCGGCACGTCTACCGCCCCTACCGGCAAGACGCTTGGACATGCAGCCAAAAGCATGCTCCGCAAGGACACCAGGATCCTGCTCGATCGCGGTCAGCGCCGGCTCAAAGAGAACGTCGGCCGCCGAGTTGTCATAGCTTACGACCGAGATATCGCCTGGGATGCTCTTCCCCATCTCGTGCAAGCGCTTGAGCAGACCGAGGGCAATGTTATCCGAGCTTGCGAACACGGCGGTGGCGTCAGTTGCGAGCACCGCCTCCGAGGCCTCGTATGCGCTCGGAATGTAGTACTCGCTCTCAAACTCCAAACGCGCATCGATGGGCAGCCCCACCTCGCGCAGCGCACGCTCGTAGCCGGCAAGACGCTTACGACCCGTATTGGAACGGCGCGCATTAACCAAGCAGGCAATGCGACGGTGGCCCTGCTCGATCAGATAGCGGGTGGCCATGTAGCCACCCATCTCGTGGTCGAACATCACCTTGTCGCACTCGAGCCCCTCAATGGCACGGTCGACCATTACCGCCGGGATGGGTAGATGGCTGACCTCTTCGCGCAGGGCGCGGTCGTCAGAGAACTCGTCGCCTACCACCAAAAAGACGCCATCGACGCCGCGCGTCACCAGCTGGCGCAGGAGCTCCAGATCGTCCTCGGCACTTCCACCCGAGCTGGTAATAAAGAGCGCATATCCGTCCTCGCGGCAGCGCTTTTCCAAGCTGCCGGCGAGCGAAGCAAAAAAGCGGCTCTCGATGTTAGGGACGATAAGGCCCAGTGTGCGCGACTCGCGCATGACCAGGCTACGCGCGATCTGGTTAGGAACATAATGGTTGCGCGCCGCGACCTCTTTGATGAGCTTGCGGTTTTCTTCCGAGATTCGACAGGGCCGGTTGTTAAGGACAAGCGAGACCGACGAGGGGGAAAGCCCCACCTCCTGGGCAATCTGCTTGAGAGTAACTTTGTTGCCCATCTCGCTCCTTCCGAGTATTCGCGCAATCTCTTGAAAGTATAGCGACCGTCCCTCTACCTTGATGATAAACACTTTACCAATCCGGTAGACGGCTGTTTTATCGCCGCGATTGGCGCAAAGCAACCTAACCCCTTTGCGCCATGTGATGCATTGGGGTCAGGTTACTTTGCACCAAATCCATCCGGGTGGGGTATATTGCATTCGATTAATGAAAACGACCACCATAAGGCGGATATTCGTATGCACGAAAATGACTTTTTTAACGAGGACCTGCTCTGCGCGCTCGCCGGTGTTGCCGGCGAGGACAACGTGCTCATGAGCGAGCCCATGCGCGAGCACACCACGTTTAAGATCGGCGGCCCGGCCGACGTCTTTGTCACGCCCGATACCGAGCAGGGACTCGTCGCCACGCTTGACACCTGCTACCGCTGCGATCTGCCGCTCACCATTGTGGGCAACGGTTCCGACCTGCTCGTCGGTGACAAGGGTATCCGCGGTGTCGTCGTGGCACTGGGCGAAGGCCTCTCTAACATCACCGTCGACGGCACGCATGTTACGGCAGCAGCCGGCGCCTTGCTTTCCGATGTCGCCGCGGCTGCCGCCGAAGCCTGCCTCACCGGCATGGAGCCCCTCTCGGGCATCCCCGGCTCGGTCGGCGGCGCCTGCTATATGAACGCCGGTGCCTACGGCGCCTGCATGGCCGATGTTTTGGAGTCCGTGCACGTCTATAAGCCCGCCCGCGCGCTCGACGACGGCACCCGCGGCAGCGGCAATATCATTGAGTTCGATGTCGACGAGCTTAACCTGGGCTATCGCAAGAGCCGCATCGCCGACGACGGCTTTATCGTGCTCTCTGCCACCTTTCACCTCGCCCCGGGCAACGCCGCGATGATCAAGGCCGACATGGACGACTACCGCCAGCGCCGCGAGGACAAGCAGCCGCTCGACATGCCGAGCGCCGGCTCCACTTTCAAACGCCCCGAGGGCTACTTTGCCGGCAAGCTCATCATGGATGCCGGTCTGCGCGGCCATGCTGTCGGCGGCGCGCAGGTGAGCGAAAAACACTGCGGCTTCATCGTCAACGCCAACCACGCCACCGCCGCCGACGTCGACGAACTCATCCGCGACATCCAAGCCAAAGTCAAAGAGCAGTTCGGCGTAGACCTACAACCCGAAGTCCACCGAGTAGGCGAATTCCTCTAAAAAGAAGGCCCCGAAAGGGGCCTTCACTTTCTTTAATTCAGACAACCAGTCCGGTGTGTCGCGCTCAGGACCCGAGAGGGCCGGGACAGTCCGAGAGGTATAAGGTTGATCGCGAGTTCCGCACGAGCCGGAGAGCACTTAATGTGCTCTCCGTGCGAGCAGGACTGTCCGAGCAGGCAACCTTATACCTCTCGGACTGTCCCGGCCCAACTTATCGTTACGACAGCGCAATACCGCCAAGCCAGCCCCAGCGCACGCCAGAGCCAGTGCCGTAGAACCCAATGAACGAGTCAAGCGACTTAGACGTGATGGCGCCCTCGTTGCTCATAACGATGCCGCCGCCAACATAGATGCCCACGTGTCCGTACAGCAGACCCGGCGTACCGGTGCCACTGTGCGACGAGTCGGCCACGATCATGCCCACCTGCAGCGCCGAACGATCGGAGCTGTAGCACCAGGCGTTAAACATGTCGCACGCATTGCCGCCAAAGTAGCCCACGCCGGCGTTGCGGAACACGTTGGTAACCCAGGCGGCGCACCAGTTCAGGCCAGGCGAAGGCGTGGAGTAGCATGCATTGACGACGGCCTGCTGCTTGCCCGAGCCGGCATTCTGCTGCGGGGTGCCGCCGGCATACGAGCCGCCACCCGAGCTTGAACCACCCGAATAGGAATTGTTCTTGTTTGCGGCAGCCGCGGCAGCGGCAGCCTTCTTGGCAGCTTCCTCGGCCTGAGCGGCAGCGAGAATCTCGGAATCGCGCTGGGCCATGAGCTCCTTAACATCATCGGAAAGGCCGTTCAGAACCGTCTGGACCTCCTGCTGCTTGGCCTGCATGTCCTGCATCTGAGCAGTCTGCTGGTCCTTGAGCTTCTCCAGGTCGGCCTTCTGCGACTCGAGCTCGGACTTCTGCGTATCGAGCTCTTTCTGGATGGTCTGGATGTCCTCGATGGCGTCACGGTCGCTCTTGTTGATCTTCTCGACGTAATGCGCGTTGGCGACGAGCTCCTCAAACGAACCAGAGGCGAGCAGCAACGACAGGATATTGGTACCGCCCGACTTGTAGCTGGCGGCAACGCGATCGGAAAGGTCGCCGCGCTTCTTCCTGAGCTCCGACTTCTTGGTGTCGATCTGCTCCTGGGTGTCGTCGATCTGACCCTGCACACCTTCGATATCGCTGAGGGTCTGGGCATTCTTGTTGGCGAGCGCCGCGTACTCATTAGCGATGCTATCGAGCTGAGCCTGGACCTCGTCGAGCTGGGCCTGGGCGGCATTCAGTTTGTCGGTGGTTTCTTGGCTGGCCTCAGCCGCATGGGCGCGGGCGGGCAGGCCAAAAAGAACAGCCGCGGAAGCAGCGCCGAAAAGAGCCTTGAGGGCAGTGCGGCGCGAAAGCTCCTGCGTAAAGATGGAATCGTTGTTCGGTGACATATGTACTCCGTTACATGCTTATTTATATGTCGCTCAACTCAAACATATTAACGCACATCGCGCTTGTCCCAACTATTTCCACGAACGGCTGGAAAAGCATGGTCAGCGGCTCGCAAATACGCCCCGCGCCAAAGGTAAGGATTATGCAAATAACACCCTATGAGTACGTTAACATCAATCCTCTGGTTTTCCTGCCCCGCGTGTTTTGGGCGCCCCCAGCTGCGCTATACTCCCCTCAAGAAGTGTTCCTGATTCGATAGGAGACTACATGTCCAAAGCACTCGACCCCAAAGACACCTGCGTCCTCGTTACCGGCGGCGCCGGCTTTATCGGCTCGCACACCGTCGTTCAGCTGCTCGAGGGTGGCTACCAGGTTGTCGTCGTCGATGACCTCTCCAACTCCAGCGCCGTTGCCATCGACCGCGTCAAGACCATCGTGGGCGACGAGGCCGCCAAGAACCTCACCTTCTACGAGGCCAACGTGCTCGACCGCGATGCGATGAACAAGATCTTCGATACCCACCAGATCGACCGCGTCATCCACTTCGCCGGCTTTAAGGCCGTTGGCGAGTCGGTGAGCAAGCCCGTCGAGTACTACCACAACAATATCGAGAACACCCTGGTGCTCATCGATGTCATGCGCAACCACGGTTGTAAGTCCATCATCTTCTCGAGCTCTTCGACCGTCTACGGCGATCCGGACAATCCGCCCGTCACCGAAGAGGACCCCAAGAAGCCCGCGACCAACCCCTATGGTTGGACCAAGTGGATGATTGAGCAGATCCTCATGGACGTCCACACCGCCGACCCCGAGTGGGACGTCGTGCTGCTCCGTTACTTCAATCCCATCGGTGCCCATCCGTCGGGCCTGATCGGCGAGGACCCCAAGGGCATCCCCAACAACCTGGTGCCCTACGTCGCCCAGGTCGCCGTCGGTAAGCTCGAGGCCGTTCAGGTCTTTGGCAACGACTACCCCACCCCCGACGGCACCGGCGTGCGCGACTACATCCACGTGTGCGACCTGGCATCTGGTCACGTTGCCGCCCTCAACTGGATGAACGGCAAGACCGGCGTCGAGATCTTTAACCTGGGCACCGGCACCGGCACCTCGGTACTCGAGGTCGTCGCCGCCTTCTCCAAGGCCTGCGGCAAGGAGCTGCCCTACGTGATTCGCGAGCGCCGTGCCGGCGATATCGCCGCCAACTGGTGCGATGCCTCCAAGGCCGAACGCATGATGGGCTGGAAGGCCCAGTACGACATCGCGGACATGTGCCGCGACAGCTGGAATTGGCAGAGCCATAACCCCAACGGCTTCGCCGACGCCGAGTAGATAAAACCTACATAGCGTTCTTGCCCCGGTCTCACGATGTGAGACCGGGGCTTTTTTCATGGCGCGTAACCATTTACCGAAAATGGGCCAACTTTTTTATCTTGCCCGTACATGTTTAAACAACATGTTCTACAATAGGGACATCGACTCTAAAACTCGGGACGGGCCATTCATCCATCTGCAGGCCGATCCCACAACAAGAAGGTTGGTGAGCGCATTCATGGAGCGTGCAAGCGGTGTCCTCATGCCTGTCTCATCTCTGCCCGGACCATACGGAATCGGCGGCTTTGGCTGGAATGCCTACGACTTTGTCGATTTTCTTGCCTCGTGCAAACAACATTACTGGCAGATTCTGCCCCTTACGACGACGAGCTATGGCGACTCGCCCTATCAGTCGTTCTCGGCCCGTGCGGGCAACCCCAACTTCATTGACTTTGCCGAACTCATCGAGGCCGGCTATCTGGAGCAGTGCGATATCGACGGCGTGTACCTGGGCTCCGATCCCACCAACGTCGACTACGGTGCTATCTTTGGCGGCCGCCGTCAGATTCTCGACCGAGCCGCTGAGCGCTTTGCTGCCGACAAGCCGGCCGATTTTGATGACTTTATCCAAGCCAACGAGGACTGGCTCATCCCCTACTGCGAGTTCATGACCGTCAAAGAGGAGTGCGGGCTCAAGGCCTTCTGGGAGTGGCCCGAGGAGCTCCGCCGCCGCGGCGAGGCATCCAGCAAGATTTGCGCCGCCCATCCCGAGCGCATGCTCTACCACCAGATGACGCAGTACTTCTTCGATCGCCAGTGGAGCCGCCTCAAGGCCTATGCCAACGAGCGCGACATTCTCATCATCGGAGATTTGCCCATCTATGTCTCGCGTGACTCCGTCGAGATGTGGGCGACACCTGAGCTCTTTAAGATCGACGCCGTCGGCAATCCCGTGAGCGTCGCCGGCACGCCGCCCGACCAGTTCTCGGCCACCGGCCAGTACTGGGGCAACCCCATCTACGACTGGGACGCCATGGAGTCCGACGGCTTCTCCTGGTGGGAGGGCCGCATTCGCGCCGCACTCGACATGTACGACGTCATCCGCCTGGATCACTTCCGCGGCTTCGAAGCCTATTGGGAGGTGCCGTTCTCCTCGCCCGATTCGTCCTACGGTTCGTGGACGCAGGGTCCCGGCCTCAAGTTCTTCAAGACACTCGAGGAAAAGCTCGGCACGCTGCCCATTATCGCCGAGGACCTGGGCTTCCTCACCCCCGGCGTCATCGACATGCGCGACAACTCGGGCTTCCCCGGCATGAAGATCCTGCAGTTTGCCTTTGAGGGCACCAACTCGTACTACCTGCCGCATAACTACATCGCCAACACCGTCGCCTATGTGGGCACCCACGACAACGAGACGGCGCGCGGTTGGTTTGAGGGAACGGCCACCCCGCGCCAGCGCGAGCAGACGGCCCTGTACACCCACCAGCAGGCAGGCGAGCCCATGGCCGATGCACTCAACCGCACCATCGCCGCCAGCGTGAGCGATACCTGTATCTACACCATGCAAGACCTGCTCAACCTGGGCAACGAGGCACGCATCAACACCCCCGCCACCCTGGGCGGCAACTGGACCTGGCGCATGCTCGATGGTGCCATCACCCGCGAGCTCGAGCACAAGCTCACCGACTGGACCGAAACCTACTTCCGCATTCCGTCGGAAGCCGAAATTGAGCTTCCCCAATAGGAGCCACCGCACCCGACCCCATTCCATCGTGCGGACGCGTCCGTTTTCCCCGCGCGAGGCCATTCCAATCCCTCGCGCGGGCTTCTTTTGTATTTCTGACATGTAATCAACCCATCACAGGAGGAAACATGCCCCGTATCAATCTCGCAGAACTCGCCGAGCAGTCCTTCGGAACTTCGCTCGAGCAGCTCGATGACCGTCGTATTTATAAGCTGCTGGTCAAGCTCGTGCAGGAGCACTCTGCTGCCTGTCCTCTCAACAACGGCAAGAAAAAGCTCTACTACATCTCTGCCGAGTTTTTGATCGGCAAGCTGCTCATCAACAATATGATCGACCTTGGCATCTATGACGAGGTTAAGGACCAGCTCACCGCCGCGGGCCACGACCTCAACAAGATCGAGGAGTTCGAGGTCGAGCCGTCGCTCGGCAACGGCGGCCTGGGCCGTCTGGCCGCATGCTTCTTGGATTCCATCGCCACGCTGGGCCTTACCGGCGACGGCGTGGGCCTCAACTACCATTACGGCCTGTTCCGCCAGCGCTTTGTCGACAACCAGCAGAAGGCCGTCCCCGACGAGTGGCTTGGCGAGCAAGACATCCTGATCGACGACGACCGCTCCTACACCGTCGAGTTCGGTGATTTTGCCGTTACTTCCAAGCTCGTCAACATCGATGTGCCCGGTTATGGCCAGCCCACCAAGAACCGCCTGCGCCTGTTTGACCTGGCAAGTGTCGACGACGGCCTGGTCCCCGGCAGCTCCATCGACTTCGACAAGACCGAGATCGCCAAGAACCTCACCTTGTTCCTCTATCCGGATGATTCCGACGAGCAGGGCCGCCTGCTTCGCATCTACCAGGAATACTTCATGGTGAGCAACGCCGCCCAGCTCCTGATCGACGAGGCCATCGAGCGCGGCAGCAACTTGCACGACCTGGCCGACTACGCCGTAGTCCAGATCAATGACACGCACCCCACCATGGTCATCCCCGAGCTCATTCGCTTGCTCACCACCGAGCACGACATCGAGTTTGACGAGGCCGTGACCATCGTGCGCTCCATGGTCGCCTACACTAACCACACGATTCTTGCCGAGGCGCTCGAGAAGTGGCCGCTCACCAGCCTGCAGAAGGTCTCCCCTGCCATCGCCGACATTATCGTCAAGCTCGACGAGGTCGCCAAGGCCGAGCACGACGACCCGCGTGTCGCCATCATCGACGAGTACGACACCGTCCACATGGCCCACATGGACATCCACTTTGGCTTCTCCATCAACGGCGTCGCCGCGCTCCACACCAAGATCCTGGAGGACACCGAGCTTCATCCGTTCTACGAGATCTACCCCGAGAAGTTCTCCAACAAGACCAACGGCATCACCTTCCGCCGCTGGATCCAGGGAGCCAACCCCGCGCTCGCCAACCTGCTCGACGATGTGATCGGCACCGACTGGCGCAGCACCGGCGATCTGAGCAAACTCGCCAAGTTCGCCGACGACAAAGATGTTCTTGAGCGCCTGGCTGCCACCAAGACCGAGGCCAAGGCCATCATGCGCCAGTTCATGGCGCTCGAGCAGGGTGTGACCATTCCCTCCAACGCCATCATCGATGTTCAGGTCAAGCGTATCCACGAGTACAAGCGCCAGCAGATGCTCGCGCTCTACATCATCTGGAAGTATCTCGACATCAAAAACGGCAATAAGCCCAAGCACCCCGTCACCATCATCTTTGGCGGCAAGGCAGCGCCTGCCTATACCATCGCTCAGGACATCATCCACCTAATCCTGACGCTGTCCCAGTGGATAGCCAACGACCCCGACGTGGCCCCCTACCTGCAGGTCGTCATGATCGAGAACTACAACGTCACCGCCGCCGAGCGCGTAATCCCCGCCGCCGACATCTCCGAGCAGATCAGTCTGGCCTCCAAGGAGGCGAGCGGCACTTCCAACATGAAGTTCATGCTCAACGGCGCCCTGACCCTGTGCACGCTCGACGGTGCCAACGTGGAGATTGCCGAGCTTGTCGGCGACGAGAACATCTATACCTTTGGCGCCTCGTCCAAACAGGTCGAGCAGCTCTACGCCGACGGCACCTACAACGCCGGCGCGCTCTACCGCAAGCCCGGCATCAAACTGCTGGTGGACTTCATCACCAACCCCGCCTTTATGGCGACCGGCAACGCGGAGCGCCTGCAGCGTCTGCACGACGACATCAAGGGCAAGGACTGGTTTATGGCCCTGCTCGACATTGAGGAGTACATCCAGACCAAGGAGCGCGTGCTGGCCGACTACGAGGACCAGGATGCCTGGATGCGCAAGGCGCTGATCAACATCGCCAACGCCGGCGTCTTCTCGTCCGACCGTACGATCTCCCAGTACAACGACGAGATTTGGCACCTGGACTAACCCATTCCCCTTACCATCCTCTTGAGGAACGGAGTCGTGGCAATACGGCTCCGTTTTTTTGTGCCCGTGCGTTGCCCCTGTGAGCCGCCTCGACTAAATCGTCTCAATCTGTAACACCTATTCGGCCAAAACGGTCCTACCTGCTACAGATCAAGACAAACCGGTTCTTTCCCTAGGGTTTATCTCAATCTGTAACATCTAACGTCCGAAATCCGCCCTTACTGTTACAGATCGAGACAAATGGATAAGCCGGCTAAAACAATCTCGTTCTGTAACAGGTAACTACCGAAATCAGTCCTTCGTGTTACAGATCGAGACGGAAGGACAGGCGGCTCAACTCAATCTCGTTCTGTAACATCTAAAGCCAATTCGATCCTCTACTTGTTACAAATCGAGACAAACGACCGACCAGACAACCCCGTCATAAAGAAAGGCTTCCCTCTCGCCCAGTGGACGGGAGGGAAGCCTTATATGTGACCACGGCAAAAGGATGGCAATACCGCAGTCGCCCAAAGGGAGGGCCTGGATGTACCGGGCCTAGATAAGGTTCTTACCAGACACCTTGTCGAAGAGATGGGTCGCGTTCTTCTCGAACTTGAACCAGATGGTGTCGCCAGCCTTGAGCGCACCCTTGGCCTCGAGGTCGACGACGGGGATAATCAGGACAAACTGGCCGTCGGGAGCGGTCACGTGGACATGCTCGGTCGAGCCCATGAGCTCGGTCACCTCGACGGTGCCCTGGAGCGCACCCTCCTCGCCCTTGTCGGCAAGCAGAATCTGCTCGGGGCGCACGCCGGCCGTGATCTCCTTCACGTCGCCGCCGTCCCAGTTGAGAGCAAGCTGAGCGCAAGTCTCGGGAGCGAGCGCCACGTTCATATCCTCGGTCTTGACGGTGAAGCCGTTACCCGAGCGCACCAGCTGGGCATCGAAGAAGTTCATCTGCGGCACGCCGATAAAGCCGGCGACGAAGATGTTCGCGGGGTGGTTGAAGACCTCCTGCGGGGTGGCGATCTGCTGGACGACGCCGTCCTTCATGACCACGATGCGATCGCCAAGGGTCATGGCCTCGGTCTGATCGTGGGTAACGTAGATAAAGGTGCCCTTGATCTCGTGACGCAGCTTGATGAGCTCGGCACGCATCTGGTTACGCAGCTTGGCGTCCAGGTTGGACAGCGGCTCGTCCATCAGGAAGACCTTAGGATCACGCACGATGGCGCGGCCGATAGCGACACGCTGGCGCTGACCGCCCGAGAGCGCCTTGGGCTTACGGTCGAGGTACTCGGTAATACCCAGGATCTCGGCAGCGGAGCGAACCTTGCGGTCGATCTCGTCCTTGGGGACCTTCTTGAGCTCAAGCGTAAACGCCATGTTCTCGTATACCGTCATGTTGGGGTACAGAGCATAACTCTGGAACACCATGGCGATGTCGCGGTCCTTGGGCGCCACGTCGTTGACGCGCTTGCCGTCGATGAGCACGTCGCCCGAGGTAATGTCCTCCAGGCCAGCGACCATGCGCATCGTCGTGGACTTGCCGCAGCCAGACGGGCCAACGAGAACGACAAACTCCTGGTCGTGAACGGTGAGGTTAAAGTCCTCAACAGCGAGCACGCCATCCTCGGTAACCTTGAGGTTGTGCTTCTTCTCCTCGGTCTTCTTCTTTTTGCCAAAGAAGCCCTTCTTTTTGGACTCGGTGTTGGGATACACCTTCTGAACATGTTTGAGAACGATCTCGGCCATGTCTTTACCTTTCGATATGCGGCACCATGTTGAGGGCGCCGCAGAAACTTGCAAAACAGTTACGGCATCAGCCCTTGACGGCACCTGCCACCACGCCGTCGATGATGTACTTCTGGCAAAGGATATACATGACGACGATGGGGACAACGACCATCATGATGCAAGCCATCATGGGGCCGAGCTCGACGTGGCCGTAGCCGCCGCGGAAGTACTGGATCAAGATAGGAATGGTCTTGTACTTGGTGGAGTCGAGCGTAAGGTAGGGCAGCAGGTAGTCGTTCCAGACCCACATGGTCTCGAGAATGCCGACCGAAAGATAGGTGGGCTTCATGATGGGGAGGACGATCTTAAAGAACACCTGGACCGGGTTGCAGCCATCAATCATGGCCGCCTCTTCGATCTCGAGCGGGATGTTCTTTACAAAGCCGGCGAACATAAAGACCGCCAGGCCCGCGCCAAAGCCAAGGTAGATAAAGCAGATGTTGAACGGCGTGTTGAAGCCGATGCGGTCCGCCAAATTGGACAGCGTGAACATGAGCATCTGGAAGGGCACGACCATAGAAAAGACGAACAGATAATAGAAGAAGTTCGAGATCTTGCTGTTGACACGGACTACGTACCAGGCGCACATGGAGCAGCACACCAAGATCAGAACGACCGACGTGACCGTGATGATGAGCGAGTACATAAACGCCGAGGCAAAGCCCTGCTCGTTAAGAGCGTGCACGTAGTTTGCAAGGCCGTTGAACGTCTCGGGCGTGAGCAGATCGAATGCCGTGGTGGTGCTGATTGCAGTTGCCTTTTTAAAGGAATTGAGCGCAATCATGAACACGGGGTAGATCCACGCGAGCGACAGAATCGTAAAGAAAATCGAGAGCGCGCGATTGATAACCTTATCGCGTTTCATTACTGCTGCACCTCCTTGGACCTCGTGGCCTTAAGCTGAATCATGGAGATGGCTACGACCAGGATGCAGAAGATAACCGCCTTGGCCTGACCGATACCCTGCCATGCGATACCGGCACGCGAATAGAACGTGTTGTAGATGTTCAGGGCGAGCATCTCGGTGGAGTGCGCGGGGGCGCCGCCGGTAAGGGCGAGGTTCTGGTCGAACAGCTTAAAGCCGTTGGTGATGGACAGGAACAGGCAGATGGTGATGGTCGGCATCAGGTTAGGGATCTTAACCTTCCAAAACGTCTGCCATGCCGTGGCACCGTCGACCTTGGCGGCCTCGATGTAGTCGGACGGAATGGACTGCAGACCAGCGATGTAGATAATCATCATGTAGCCGACCTGCTGCCACAGGGTCAGGATGATAAGGCCCCAGAAGCCAGCAGCAGAGTTAAGGGCGATGAGCTGGGCGCCCACGTTGGAGAGCAGGCAGTTGATCAGAATCTGCCAAATGTAGCCCAGCACGATGCCGCCGATCAGGTTAGGCATAAAGAAGATCGTACGGAAGATGTTGGTGCCTTTGAGCGCCTTGCGGGTGAGCGCCTGCGCAATGGCCAGGGCGATCACGTTGATGAGCACCGTCGACAGGAAGGCAAACGCCACGGTAAAGAAGAACGACGTGGAGAACTGCGGATCGGACAGCGCGCGCACGTAGTTCTCGATACCGACAAAGTGCGCGTTACTAATGATAATAAACTGGCAGAACGAGAGATAGAAGCCCTGGATAAAAGGGATCACGAACCCGATCATAAACGCCAGACACGTGGGCAGCATAAAGAGCGGCCACCAGCGCTTGAGTGCTTTGCCCATAAAAGGGTCCTTTCAATATGCAGGGGGCGGGCAAACCAACGTCTGCCCGCCCCCTGTCGCTAATCAGATAGCTTGGGCAGCAACTGCTTACTCGGAAGCGGCCTTCTCGGTCTTCCAGCCATCGACGAAGGCGTTCTTGACGCCGTCCCACTTGCTGTTATCGGCAGCGTAGGCAATCAGAGCCTGCTTGAGGTTCTTCTTCCACTCCTCGGAGGGAATGTAGACGAAGTCCCAAGCGACGGTCTTCTTGCCGTCCTTGGCCATGGCAACGGCCTGCTGCGAGAAGACGTTGGTGGTCTCCTTGGCGCTCTTGAACGGAGCGGTCAGACCCATCTTGTCGGCGATGATGCTGGTCGGGGTGTCAGCGGTGACGCACCAATACATGAAGTCCTCGGTGGCCTTCTGGGCATCCTCGGAAGCCTGGGAACTGACGCACCAGTAGTTCTCGCCGCCGGAGCACAGGCCCTGGTTCTCCTCGCCGTCAACACCGATGTAGATGGGCATCATGCCAATCTGATCGTCGGTCATGCCGGCCTTGACGAGGTCAGAGTAGGCCCAAGAGCCGTTCTGGTAGAAGACGGCCTTGCCGGTTGCGAACTCGTTGGTGGCGTCGTCGCCGGTCTTGGAAGCAAGCTGCGAAGGATCGCAGGTGGAGTCGGTGATGTACAGGTCGAAGATCTGCTTGTAGTTGTCGAGGAACTCACCCTTGATCTCGTCGTCCTCCTGGTTGTGCTCCTTCTCAAACTCGTAGTAGAGCGGCATGTTGGCAAGGTGGGTAGTGTAGCGCCAGCTGGAGGAGTCGTCCATGCCGGCGGAAGTGAAGGCACCCTCGACACCAAGCTCGTCCTTGCGGGCCTGGATGTCGTCGGCACAAGCCTTCAGCTTGTCGAAGGAGTTGATGTCCTCGGCCTTGTAGCCAGCCTTCTCGAGCAGCTGCTTGTTGTAAATAATGCCGAAGCTCTCCTGAACCCAGTCGATGCACACATCCTTGCCGTCGGACTGCAGAGCCAGGGAGTCATCAATGAGCTCACCGCGGAGCTTGGTATCGGACAGGTCGGCGCAGTAATCCTTCCAGTTCTTAAGACCGGTGGGGCCATTGACCTGGAACAGGGTCGGAGCGGAGCTCTTGGACATCTCGGACTTGAGCTTCTCCTCGTAGGTGTTGGAGGCGGCGGTCACGATCTTGACCTCGACGCCCTTCTCCTTCTTGTACGCCTTGGCGATCTCCTTCCACTCCTTGTCGACCTCGGGCTTGAATTGGAGGAAGTAGACCTCGGCAGCGTCACCAGAAGCAGAGGAGCCGGAGCCGGCGGAGCCACCGCAGCCCACGAGACCCAGACCAAGAACCGCAGCCGCGGAACCAGCAAAGCCCAGGAACTGCCTTCTGCTCATTTCGTTCTTCATTACAATCCACCCTTTCACACCGTGGCGGCACCCTTTGCCGCCGCCTTCGGAGATTGGCTCGGGGACTTTGCCCCTTTTGCTGATTTGTACAATACGCTATTTGGCTAGTTGTTTGAACAAGTATTACTAGAGCGGTAGAAAAACTTCGGTGAACGGTAATTTCAACTTGATACTTGACAAGTTTTGTATAAACAATTATTTGTTATCTAATGCAGAGAAAACGCCCGGTCAAGCCGATGTATCGTCGGTTTGACCGGGCGTTTTCGCTTTGATGGCATGAGTCTCGTCAGGCTGCGAGCTAGCCGGCTATCGCTTGGAGTTGACGCGGTAGTGGAAGATCTCGGGATGCGTGCGGGCATGCGTGACCTCGAACAAGATGCCGTCCGAGGTGTACGACTGGCTCTCCATAACGGCGACGCAATTGTACTTGCCAAGGTCCAAGTAGCTGCAGTCCTCATCGTTGGCGAGCTCGACACTCACCGTACGACGGCTCGCCATCACCTTGACGCCGCGTTTGTGCTCCAGATAGTCGTAAATTGATTTTGCGGCGATCTCGGGCGTCAGGCCCTTGGCGATCGACTCCAAAAAGTAACCATGGTCTACTTGGCGTGCATTGCCGTTAAGGCTTCGGACACGCACCACGCGAATCAACTCCTCGCCCACCTTAAAGCCCAGGCGACGAGAGAGTTGCTCAGTGCAAATCAAATGTTCAAAAGACTTGACCTCGGTCGATGCGACGGCATTGTTGCGCTTTGCAAATTCGCCAAACGACTCGACTTCCTCGAGCGCGCCCAGCATGTCGGTTTCGCCCTTGAGCCAAATAACGCGCACGCCCTTGCCGTGTATGGGCTGCACAAACATCTCGTCTGCCAGCATGCTCAAAGCGCGGCGGACGGTATTGCGCGTGCAGCCAAATTCCGCGGTCAGCTCGGCTTCGGTTGGCAGCATCTCCTGAAACGCATAGGTCCCGTTAATGATGCGCGAACGGATCTCGCGGTAGATTCCTTCGTAAATCGCTTTTGGCATTGTTTCACCTCTGCATCTTCTTGCTGGCTAGGCACGATAGCATTTCTTAAAGTTGTTTAAACCGATTATCGGTAAAGCGACAATATTTAACCGTTGGCGGCTCCTGTCGTGCCCAAATCGGTTTCGCTCAAAACTGCCGGCACGGCAATCGTCCAGTCCTCTACAATGAATCCATTGTTTAAACGTTTCACCACGCGCAACGCACCTCGATATTCGGGAGGCAGAACATGCTGCAGAAAATCCAACGTTTTGGCGGGGCAATGTTCGCGCCCGCCATGCTGTTTTCCATATCGGGCCTTATGGTCGGCATCTCCGCTCTCGCAACAACCGCGGACATCGTCGGCGACCTCGCCGCATACGGAACCCCTTGGTACGTTTTCTGGGCTATCATCCAGCGCGGCTCGTGGACGGTCTTTAAACGCCTTCCGCTCCTGTTTGCCGTAGCGCTGCCCATCGGCCTTGCCCGAAAGCAGCCGGCTCGTTGCTGCCTCGAGGCACTCGTCGCCTATTTTGCCTACTGCTTCTTTTTGAGCGAGATCATTAAGCTGAGCGGAGACAACCTTGGGCTTAAGTACCCGTCATCTTTGACCCCCGCCAACGGTATCACCGTCATCGACGGCATCAAGACGCTCGACACCGGCATTATCGGCCCGCTGGTGGTATCGGCAACCGTCGTCGCCATCCATGACCGCTTCTACGATGCCAAGGTTCCCGATTGGCTCGGCACCTTCTCGGGCTCCTCGCTGGTCTACCTCATCAGCTTTTTTGCCGTGTTTGCCCTTGCCGCTATCTCGGCCGCCATCGTGCCCTCCGTATACGCAATGACCGAAACGCTGCGCCATGCACTTACGAGCGTCGGCCCCTTTGGCGTGGGCATCTTTGTGTTTTTGGAGCGAGCGCTCGAGCCCATGGGGCTGCACCACCTGCTCTACATGCCGATCTACTACGACAACCTGGTCATTAACGACGGCATCTACGCCACGTGGAGCAGCTTGCTCCCCATCCTCTCCCATAGCACGCGCCCCCTTAATGAACTTGCGCCGTGGGCCGGTTTTACCGCCACCGGCTGGGTCAAGCTCTTTGGCCTTCCCGCCATCGCAGCCGCGTTCTACTCCACCGCAAAACCAGAGCGCCGCGCCGGCCTTAAGGTCATCCTTTTGCCCGCCATCGTCGCCTCGGTGGTTTGCGGCGTTACCGAGCCACTCGAGTTTCTCTTTATGTTCACCCACCCCGGGCTCTTTTTGCTCTACGCCGTCTTATCGTCTTGCCTTGCCACAACCATGAATCTCTTTGGCATCGTCGGCATCTTCTCGGGCGGCCTGATGGAGATGGCAGCCTTCAACTTTATTCCGCTCATGCGCACGCATGCCGGTGCCTATCTTTTGGCGCTCGGTATCGGCCTTGCCTTTAGCCTCATCTTTTTTGTTAGTTTTCGAGCACTCATCTTGGTCCATGACCTTAAGACGCCGGGCCGCGAGGATCATGTTGCCAATCGCGCGGCAATCGATCGTTTAACGGAAAGCGGCTTTGCCAAAGAGCAATCTCCCAATGACGAGGTCAATAGTCGATCCGATCAAGATCACGTCCTCGCTGAGCGGGTAATTCAGCTTTTAGGTGGCGTTGGCAATATTGTGGGCGCAACCAACTGTGCCACGCGCCTGCGCGTCGAGGTCGCAGACCCTTCCATCGTTGCAGATAACGCGTCGTTTGTCGCGGTGGGCGCCAAGGGCCTCATCATTACGGACAAGACCGCCCAGGTGATTATCGGCATCTCCGTTCCCCGCGTTAAAGAGCATTTTGACCAGATCATGGGCCTCGAGCCGGGATTTGTGCCCACCACCTCGGCCTCGGCCTCCCCTGCCGCCAGCGCAGCCCATAAGCGCGGCGATATCTGCTTCTTCGATATCGACGGAACGCTCGCCTGGCAAGACCCTCGAGCGGCACAAGAGCTTCCCGAGAGCGAGCGTGACCTGTCCCCCTATCCCAACGAGGCGGTCTCGCAGGCCATCCGCGATTTCGTTGCAAATGGCAACATGGCCTTTATCTGCACAGGACGCACCCTCAGCTGCATCCACCCCAAACTTCTAGAGCTGCCCTGGACCGGCATCGTCTGTCTTGCGGGCGGTTACGCCGAGATCAACGGACACGCAATTCGCGATCTGTCGATGACGCCCAGCATGCTGCAGCGTCTTGCCCCCTACCTTGAGCAATCGGGCGAGGTCATCCGCTTTGAGGGCCTCAACGGCGTCGTGCGCATGAGTGCCGATGCCCCCGATGCTCCCGGATACGCGCGCACCCTGGGCGACGCAGTCACGCAGCTGCAACATTACAGTGCTTACAAGATCTTGATGTCTACATCGCTCGCTAACCACATCGCTCAAGATAAGGCGCTTGAGCCGCTGCTGTGCTTTAACGAGCTCGAACTCGAGGTAACCGAAATCTCGCCCCGCGAATGCACGAAGCATGGGGGCATCCAGTCTGTACTCGACGCCCTCGATCCCCACCACGGAACCGTATACGGCATCGGCGACGCCAGCAATGACGTCTCGCTGATGAACGCCGTCGATGTCGGCATTGCGATGGGCAACGCACCGGACTATCTCAAGGATAAGGCCGATTACGTGACCGACACCGTCGATCACGACGGTGTCGTTGCGGCGCTCGAGCATTTTAGGCTGATTTAGGCGCGCTCCATCAAACGCACGCCCGTTGTCCTAAATCGCCAAAACTGCCGCGCCAAACGCCCTGATGTGGCAATATGTTGTCTGCATATTGCATCAATGCAACCTCAGAAAGAATGCGAGAACCCATGTCCAGTCCGTTTACCAGCTTTTTAGCCCAGCACTTTGACCAGATTAACGACTATCTGGCCACGTTCTTTGACGGACAGGCGACCTCTGCCGATATCGAGCGCTACCTGTATGCGCCGCTCTCGGCTTTTACGGCCAACGCCGGCAAGCGCCACCGCCCGCTTATCTGCATGCTCGCCGCAACCGCAGTGGGCGGTAGCTTTGAGAGCGCCCGCAGCGCCGCGGCAGCCATCGAGCATTTCCAGTCGGGCGCGCTGATCCACGACGACATCGCCGACAACGGACAGCTTCGTCGAGGCAAGCCCTGCATGCACCTTACCGAGGGCACGGGCCTTGCCATCAATTGTGGCGACCTGGCGCTCACCATGGTCACCAAGACGGTTCTCGACGACCCTACGCTGGAGTCCGACGTGAAGCTGCGCGTGCTCCACGAGCTTACCGAGATGATCGTCCGCACCATCGAGGGCCAAGCGCTCGACCTGGGTTGGGTCCGTGACGGGCGCTTTGATATCTCGGTTGATGACTACCTGGACATGGCGACGCACAAGACCGCGTTTTACAGCGGAGCCACGCCGCTTGCCACCGGAGCCATTATCGGCGGCGGCAGCGATGAGCAAATCGAAGCGCTGCGCGCCTTTGGCCTACACACAGGCCTCGCCTTTCAGATTCAGGACGACCTGCTCAACCTTGTCGGCACTAAGGAAGCCGCCAACAAGGACTTCCGCACCGACATCACCGAGGGCAAGCGCACGCTTGTCGCCGTACACGCCCTCTCTGATGAGCGCCACCACGACGAGGTCGAGGCGATTCTTTCCTCAGGCACCGATGATCCCGCGCAGCTCGCACGCGCCGTGGAGATCTTCCAGGAGACCGGCTCCATCGATTACGCCCACACTTACGCGCTCGACCTGACCGCTAAGGCCAAAGCGGCCATCGAGAACGTTGAGCTTGATCCGCACGCACGCGAGCTGTTCCTCTCCATGGCAGATTTCTTTGTGGAGCGCCTTAACTAACGGGGGTTATAAAACCTGTCAGCAGCGTATTTAGGCACAACTTGCTACACTGTTGAGTGCATGTTTATGCATCCCTTTGCGTTGTCTATCCGACAGACGCTCAAATAGTACGAATGGTACGCCGAAAGGGGTTCGTTCATGGAACCTATTACAACGGGCATGCAAGGAGCAGCCGTCGAGGACGTGCAGTCTCGTCTCCTGCAGCTCGGCTACACGATTGATGCCGCCGAAGTCACCGACAAGTACTTTGGAGCCACCACTGAGCAGGCCGTCAGCACCTTCAGGCTCGACAGCGGCCTTGCTGCCGGTCATGCCGTCGATATCCCCTGTTGGAGCGCCCTTGTAGACGCTTCGTATAAGCTGGGCGACCGCACCCTCTATCTGCGCATGCCCAATTTCCATGGCGCCGATGTGCAGGCCCTGCAGCGCGCTCTCAACGTTTTGGGCTTTGCCTGTGGCGAAGACGACGGCTACTTTGGTCCGCATACCGAGGCCGCCCTGCAGCAGTTCCAGGAAAATGTCGGCCTGTTTGCCGACGGCATGGCCTTCCAGGACACCTACGCCTACATCAACCGCCTGCACCATGTGTGGGAGGGCAAGCCCTCGGTCACCGAAGCCGAGTCCCGCATCGGTTTTGCTCGCGCCGCCAACGTGCTCGAGCGCTTTCAGATTGCCGTTATCGGCGAGGACCCCATCGCACGCAGTGTTGCGTCGCGTATGTGGAATATCGCCACGGCAACGACCGACAACAGCGGCATGATGCTCTGCGACTCCGAGGTCCCAACCGACGTTGACCTGGTGCTCGAGATCGCAAGCGACGAGCTGCCCGCCGACGCCGCACCGCGCGCCACGATTGCCCTCGCCGAGTGCCACAACCTAGCCCAGCGCATCCGCACTGCCAATGTCGCCGCACAGCAGAAGCCGGCACGCATTCGCATTGAGCTCACGGGCATGACGCGCTACAACGGCACCTTCACGGCCAGCGACGCGCAGACACTCGCCGTACGCCTGCTCGATGGCGTTTGCGATGCCCTCGCAGATTAGGTAAACTAAACGAGTTGCTTTTGGGCAACACCACACATTGGGACGTAGTTCAACGGTAGAACTCCGGTTTTTGGTGCCGGCTGTTGGGGGTTCGAATCCCTCCGTCCCAGCCATTAAAATTGAGCGCCCTGAGCCCATAACGGCCCAGGGCGCTTTCTTGTGGGCAAGCGGAGGGATTCGAACCCGCAAGGGTGCGAAGCCGAGGAAACGCGAAGCGTTTTCCAGCGCAGCACGCAAGGAGCGAAGCGACGCAGCGGGGCGCGGCCGCCGAAAAGGCGGACGCGGAATCCCTCCGTCCCACAGCCGGCACTTGGGGACGTTCCTAAAGTGCCGGCACTAAAGGAACGTCTCCAAGTGCCGGCCTCCCAAAAATCTACCTTTAAAAGACAGGCGCCCCAGGCCCATAAGGACCAAGAGCGCCTTTCATCTAGAAAATATCAGCCCAGTTCCGAAAAGCGAGCCGCATGCAACAACCAGGTAACCACAGGCCCCGGGAGAGCGGGGACACCGGCTTAGGTTTATCGCGAGTTCCGCACGAACAGGAGGCCACTTAATGTGGCCTCCGTCGTGAGCAGGACTGTAGAGCAGGAAACCTAAGCCGGTGTCCCCGCTCTCCCGGGGCCGAACGCCCTAGTTGTTGAGCATGCGGTCGAAGCTTCCCGAGTCGCCATCCCGATAGTCGGCGGTCATCAGAATCTCCTGCGGAATGCGTCCGCCCTCACGCAGCACGTTGCGGAACTGCACGCGCGTAACCATGGGCAGATCCTTGATCGTCGCCGCCAGGTTCTGCGGCACGCCCTGGTTGGCAGCCGCGGGCTCGCACGCGCCGCCGGCCTTCACGCGGCGCTTATGCTCAGCAAGCATGGCGCGATACATTCCGGCATGCAAGCGAATCTCAACGACGTTGGCGTTGCGGGCCTGCTCGACGATGCGCGCACCCTCGCGATCGATGTCGCCCACGTAGTAGATATAGGTAAAGCGATAGCCGATCTCGGCCAGGTAATCATCCAGTGCGTGCGAGACGCTCGCCTTGCAGCCGCCGCCAAAGATTACGCCGCCCACCTTTGTACCAAAGAGCTTGGCATGTTTACGTCCGCGCAGGAGCTTGACGATCTCGTCATAGGTATCCAGGTTCTCGACCATAATGAACGGCTTGTCGGCACCCAGCGTAAAGAAGCCCGTAAAGTGCACCGGACGGTTGGGGGCGACCTTGATCGCCTGCATGCTGATGCCCTTTTCGGTCATACGCCTGATCAGGCGCTCGCCATGCTTGCCGTCAAAAGCCTTTTCGTCATTGAAGATCTGGTAGGCGCGCTGGCGGCGCGAGGCAACCGGAGTATCGGCACCGCGGTTTTGCTCGACCCAAGCCTGGATGATCGCGATTTCCTCGGCAATCTTGCGATTGGACATTTCGTTGTGCTGAGCGCGCTGCGGCGTCTTTTTACCGTCCTTGCCTTCAACCCTTACAATCTGGGTCTGCTGCTCTTTGATCTTGGAGAGCGCCGTGGGCGTGGGGACGACCTTGAGCAGCTGCCTGCCCAGAACACGGGCCAGGGCAAACGCCGAAACCTCGCCATGGGTAGTCGACTCAGTCTGCTGGGCAGCCGTATCTGCCGCGGCAGACTCGGGTTTCTTCTGAGACTTACGCTTAGAATCGCCTTGGACATTGCGCCCACGTTTCGAAGTAGACGCCTGCTTCTGCGAACGCTCGGGCTTGCCCTCCTTCGCCGGCTGACGCTTGGGCTGCTCCATCGGAGCATCCACCTTCGCATCTTCGTCGCGCGGCGCTACATTCTCGGCGGCATCCTGAGCGTTAGAGCCGCGGCCGCCACGATGACGGCGGCGGCGAGGCTTGCTCGAAGCACCCTCCCCCGTCTGTTCAACCGCGGGTTGCTGGCCCTGAGTCTCCGTATCGGACGCAGTCTGCTCATCAACAGGCTTCTGTTCACGAACTTCCGACTCGGCAGGCTTCACGGCCTTCTCGGCCAGCGCCTCCGGAACCTGATTAACCTTTTCCTGACGCTTTACGGGGTACGCGCGACCTGCAAAGCCGCGACCGGGACGGCACGAGTCTGAGGCCTTCTTGGCCGGCTTCTCGGAATCGTCCGCAACCTCGGCAGCCTCTTCGGCATCGCGCACAACATCCTGCTGCTCGGCCTTAAAATGCGCACCGCGACGACGCTTGGGCTCCTGAGGCTCAGCGGACTTTTGCTCTTTCACAGGCTCCTGCGGCTCGGCGACAGGCTCGTTCTCAACAACCTCGGTAACGGCCCCATCCTTTTGAGCCACAGCACGACGGAAGCGTTCCTGTTGGGCGCGGCGCTGAGCATCACGCTTTCCGCCTCCGCCAAAACCGCCTCGACCCGCCTTGGCGGTAAAGGCACGCACGACATGCTCATCGAGCAACTCGTCAGTATCGATATGCTCACGCGGGGCAGCTTCTTCCGCAACAGGCGCCTCAACGGAATCCTCGACAGGCTGCTCCTGGGCATCATGAATCTCGGCATTGATGGTATAGAACGCCGGCCGGCCGTTAATGCCGCTGCCCTCGATCTTGGTCACGATCTTTGCCGCGATAAGCTCATCGCGCATCGCCTTGGTATCGCACTCCTTATCCACGGAGCGGAAGATTTGCGCCAGCGCGCTCGACTTGATCTTGAGTGCCTTGCGGCAGAGCAGGTCGTAGGCAACCAGCTTGGCCCGCTCGGTAGAAAGCGACGTTTGTCCGCTCAGACGCTCAGCCAGAGCATCGACATTTTGTTGGTTATCGGAATATACCGTCTTGGCCACGGGGCCCCTTTCATATGCACACATATACGTCTATATGGTACAACGCGCGCCGCCATCCACGCAAAACATCTGCGAGAACACCCCGGCATCACCCTTCTTTACAAAAAAAGACCGGGCCCGCGTTCTGCGGACCCGGTCTTTCCGAGTCATAGAGATGGAGGATTCAATCCGTCCGATCGACTAAGCCTTGGCGGCCTCAGCGTCGGCAGGAGCCTCGGCGGCGGCAGCGCGACCATACTCGGCCTTGCCCATCTCGGACCACTCGGGCTCCTCGTCGGGCATGGAACCGGCCTCCTTGCCGAAGAACTCCTTGAGGCAGTTGACAGCAACGATAAGGCCCAGGACCATCAGCAGGACGGCGAAGACGAGCTGCAGGCCCTTGGTAGCGGCGACGGAGACGGCAGCCGTGGTGGCGGTAGCCGGGATGGTACCGAAGAAGCCGTAGGCCTGGACGGCGGTCATGCAGCCCATGGCGCTCTGGACCAGCGAGGTGAAGGTGCAGCAGAGCAGGAAGACGACGGGCACGTAGAGCATCCAGCCCTTGCGGCCGGTGCACTTGCAGAACACGGCGAGGGTGATCATGGTCATACCGCCGAGCAGCTGGTTGGAAGCACCAAAGAGCGGCCAGATGTTGGCATAGCCACCAAAAGCGAGGGCGAGACCAGGAAGCAGGGTGACAACCGTGGCGAACCAGGGGTTGCCGAGGACCTTCATGTAGCCGGCCTTGGACTCGATGGCCAGGGCGTCGTTGGTCTGGGCAAAGAACTCAGAGAACGAAGTGCGGGCGATGCGGGCGACGGCGTCGAGCGAGGTCAGGGCCAGAGCGGAGACGTTCATGGTCATGAAGACGGTAGCGAGCGTGCCGTCAACACCGAAGGCCTGCATACCGCGGGAGATGCCAGCGGCGAAGATCTGGAACGGGGTGGAAGCGACACCGGCGTTGAGGGCGCCGGTACCGGCGGTGTTCATATCGGAGAACATGATGCCGGCAACGATGATGGCAAGGATGCCGACGAAGGACTCGACGATCATTGCGCCGTAACCGACCTTGACGGCGTCCTGCTCCTTCTCGACCTGCTTGGAAGAGGTGCCGGAAGAAACGAGGCTGTGGAAACCGGAGAGAGCACCGCAAGCGACGGAGACGAACAGGACCGGGAACATCATGCCGGAGGCAGTGGAGAAGCCGGTGAAGACCGGAGCGGTGATAGTGGCCTGACCGTTGACGCCCAGGACGACGATGCCGAGGACAGCGCAGACGATCATGACGATCATCATGATGGAAGTGAGGTAGTCACGCGGGGTCTTGAGCATCTGGATGGGCATAGCGCCAGCGAAGACCAGGTAGACCATGACGACGGCGAACCACTGGAATTTATCCAGGTAAACCGGGAACTGCATACCGACGGCGAACATGAGAACCATGAGGACCACGCCGGTGACGAACTCGGCAGCGCCGGTGAGGTTGAACTTCTTCTGGGCCCAACCAAAGGCGATAGCGACGAAGGTGAACAGGATGGAGATGGTACCAGCGCAGCCGGCGGCATAGGACTTGGTGAAGTCGATGGCACCGGTAGCAGCACCAGAAGCGTCAACGGCCGGGGTGAACATGAACGTCTTGCAGACCATGTCGGTAAAGGCGGCGATGACGATGATGCAGAACAGCCAGCAGAACAGCAGGAACAGGCGACGGCCGGTCTTGCCGATATACTTCTCGATGAGTTGAGCGAGTGACTTGCCGTTGTTCTTCATCGAAGCGTACAGGGCGCCAAAGTCGTGGACGGCGCCAAAGAAGATGCCGCCGACGAGGACCCAGAGCACGACGGGCAGCCAGCCAAAGGCCATGGCGACGATCGTACCCGTGACAGGGCCGGCACCGCAGATCGAGCTGAACTGGTGCGAGAACGCGGTGAAGGCGGAGACGGGCGAGAAGCTCTTGCCGTCCTTCATGCGCTTGGCCGGCGTGAGGGCCTCTTTGTCAACGCCCCACTTGTTGGCCAGCCAGCGGCCGTAGCCCAGATAGCCGCAGGCGAGCACCGCCGCGGCCACAACCATGAGCAAAACTCCGTTCATTACATTTCCTCCTCTAAAAAGAACTTCCTAGACATAAAAAATGAGGGCCGTCGGTTGCGCTCGACGGCCCTCATCTTCATCAGCCGCCCGTTATCGTACGGGCTAGCTGTATGTGCTAACCCGCATCAGATAATTACTACGCTGATAATGTTTAGCTGATGCGTGAACATGTCTAAGAAATCCTCTTCAATCATGATGCGAACGATCCGTGCGTGTTCACATCCCCCAGTGGTTGAAAAGGAGTATGAAACTTTAGTTACCTAAAGTCAACGCAAATTTGTAATGAATTTTCAACTTTTTTGGATTTCTCGGTATAAAACGCCACTGACCTCGTACTTTACCTCACGACAGTTTTTGCATGAGAGATGCCCCTGAGAGCCGCGGGAGCCGGGCGGCGCATATGAACTTTCCTGCTCTACAGTCCTGCGCAAGACGGAAAGCACATTAAGTGCTTTCCTTTGCGTGCGGAACTCGCGATAAAGTTCATATGCGCCGCCCGGCTCCCGCGGCTCTCAGGGGCTCCCATCCCAAATGCGGAGCAAAGCTCCGCACACCAACTTTTTTCTTTCAGCTAAAGAACGCCGGAAATTCGACACTGGCTTGTTAACTTTGCTGGACGTTGTCGACGCCAAACCAGCTCAGAAGCTATATCGACACAGAAAGGTCCCCGGACGGAGGGGCCGGATATAAGGTTTATCGCGAGTTCCGCACGCAAAGAAGGCCACTTAATGTGGCCTTCGTCTTGCGCAGGACTGTAGAGCAGGAAACCTTATATCCGGCCCCTCCGTCCGGGGACCGCGCCGTACCAGCTACAGCGTCATGTTCGGATCGGCGTCGACGTCGAACGGCGAGATTTCACCTCGGTCGAATTTACGGCGGGCGACCTCCGCGATCATGGCTGCGTTATCGGTACAGGCAGACAAGGGCGGCACCGTTACGCGAATCCCCTGACGCCCAAGCTTCTTGATCATCATCTCGCGCAGATGCGGATTAGCCGAGACGCCGCCACCGATGCAGTATTCCTTGCATCCGGTAGCGTGCAATGCGTTTTTGGCCTTCTTGTACTGCACGTCAAAGACAGCTGCCTCAAACGAAGCTGCCAGATCGGGCAGGTGAATCGTGCGCCCGGCTTTGGTCTCCTGCTCAATGTAGAGCGTCACGGCCGTCTTAAGGCCCGAAAGCGAGAACCGATAGTCTCCCCTACTATTGAGCGCACGGGGGAAGTCAATCGCGCGGGGATTGCCCGTCTCGGCCAGTTTGGAAATGATGGGACCGCCAGGATAGCCCAGACCCAGCGCCTTAGCCACCTTGTCGAAGGCCTCACCCACGGCGTCGTCGAGCGTCTCGCCGAGCACCTCGTAGTCGCCCCACGCCTTGACGTGAACAAGCATGGTATGACCGCCCGAGACGAGCGTGAAGATAAACGGCGGCTTGAGGTCGGGCTGCGCCAGCAAGTTGGCAAACAGGTGCCCCTCCAGATGGTTGACGCATACGAGCGGCTTGCCAGCAGCGTAGGCAAAGCCCTTGGCGAAGGCGACGCCAACCACGAGCGCGCCCACCAGGCCCGGACCCTGCGTCACGCCCACGGCGGCAAGCTCACTTGGTGCAATGGCTCCGCTCGTAAGGCCCAGCGATGCTGCGGCATCCTCGAGCGCCGCATCCACGACACTCACAATCACCTCAACGTGTTTGCGCGAGGCGATCTCGGGCACCACGCCGCCAAAGCGGGCATGAAAATCAATCTGTGTCGACACCTGGTTGGCCAGCATATTGCCATCCGCATCGATAATCGCCACGGCCGTCTCGTCGCAGGAACTCTCGATAGCGAGCACTAGGCGGCGGCGCTCAATTTCGGCACGCTCCCCCTCGGAGCGCCCAGGCGCAGGCAGCGGCCATACGCGCTGCTCTGCCGCCGTCGGCTCGGGCGAAGCATTGTCGACCGGAAGCACCAGGGGCAGCGGAGCCGTCATGACGATGGCATCCTTGCCGGCACCATAGTAGCCGAGGCGCCGTCCTGCCTCGGTAAAGCCCAGAACGTTATAAAGCGCGATCGCTCCCTCGTTGCCGTCCTCGACCTCGAGCGAAGCCGTGGTGCAGCCGAGCATCTGGGCATCATAGCTCACGTGCGACAGCAGCTTGCGGGCAATGCCCTCACGGCGATGTGCCGGGTCGACGGCGACATCCAGAATCTGCACATCACCGTCCACGACCATACCGCCGGCAAGGCCCAGCAGCTTGCCGTTGTCGTGTGCCACCCACCAACTACGCGGCGCAGCGACGTCCTCGCCCAGTTCGGACAGGAACATGCCCGGCGTCCACGCCTCGTGTCCGGCACCTTCAAAGCAGGCAGCCTCCAGCGCGCTCGCGCCCTCGGCATCCGCCGCGCCCATGGGACGGAACTGCAGATGACGACCGGCAAGCTCATCGGCAACGCCCGTAATTTCGCTCTGCGCACTCTCGGCAAGACCAAGACGCTTGCGCTCGTTTTCCTCGGCATCCGAAAGGCGCGTGTAAATCGGCAGGACGCGGGCCGGATCGCCGTCACCCGCAGCGTGCGCGAGCAGCAACCCCTCGCCCGAAGGCCACCACAGGTCTCGCTCCACGCAGCGGGCGGTCTCGTCCTCACCCAGCAGCTTGCCATAGCGCACGAGACCGTCACCGGTCAGCTGAACCTGGTCCCAGTCCGCTGCTCGGCGCCACTCATCGAGCGCCACGGCGACCTTGACCACGTGTTCGCGCTCAAATTGACGCTCGGGACCCTCATCGACCAGCATATACAGCGCCGGATATACCTCACCGCGCATAGCATCGGCCAAGATGCCAAGCTTGCCGCGCACGCCAGCCTTCCACGCCGTCCAAGCGCAAGCGTCGAGCGTCGACACGCCCAGCAGCGGAACATTGGCACCGCGCGCGAGGCCCTTGGCAGTGGAGATGCCAATGCGCACACCCGTAAACGACCCCGGGCCGCGGCCGACCACGTAGCAACCAACATCGCTGCGATCCAGACCGGCTTGAGCCAGCACGCCATCAACGGTATTCACGAGCTCAACGTTGGCGTGACGGCGACACATGTGGTCGCCACTCACGAGCTTCGTCTCGCCCGTCTGCCCATCAATCCGGCTTGCCGCGCAGGCAAGCATGTCGGTCGAAGTATCGAGCGCCACCACCAGCGCGTTGTCGTTATGCAAGCTCATCTTGTACAGCCTTATCAATCAAATGGGAAAGCTCCATTGCGCGGTCACCGTGCGCCTCGAGCGTTATCGTTCGCACATCGCTGTCGCCCTCATCACGCTTGAGCGTCACCGAAAGATACTCATCCGTCAGCTCGTCTTGGAATTGTTCGCCCCATTCCAGCAGGCAAGCACCCTCATAGCCCAGCACATCGAAAATGCCCGTATCCTCGAGCTCGTAGGCATGCTCCAGGCGGTATAGATCAAAGTGAAACAGCGGAATACGGCCTTGATCGTGAACGGCCATGAGCGCAAACGTAGGGCTCGTAACCATATGCTCATCGCCCAGCCCGCGCGAGACGCCCTTGGTAAAGTGAGTTTTGCCCACTCCCAGGCCACCGGTCAGGATGAGCACATCGCCGTCCTCAAGGCACGGTGCAATTAGCTCGCCAAAGTACTCCGTATCGGCAGCGCAAGTCGTTTTGTAAGTACCTACCCCCAGGCGCTCCAGGGACATATATGCTCCTTATTATTCCGAGGCGTCCTCTGGTGCAGGATGTCGCTCCAGATAGTCGCCCAGCATCTTAAAGTCTTCCTCCAGCAGCTCCTGCCATGCCGGATTGCGCAGCGCTGCTGCCGGATGGAAAGTGGGCATTACTACAAAATGCCCCATCTGGTGGAACCTGCCGCGCAGCTTAGTAATGCCAATCTCGGTCTTAAGCACAAAGTGCGTCGCGGGGTTGCCGAGCGTCACGATAATATCGGGCCAGATGCTTCGAATCTGCTCACGCAAAAACGGCGAGCAAGCCAGCACTTCCTCGGGACGCGGATTGCGGTTTCCCGGCGGGCGACACTTAAGCACGTTGGCAATGTAGACGTCTTCGCGTTTGAGCCCCGCCAGCGACAAAATGCCGTTGAGGTCCTCGCCTGCCGCCCCCACAAAGGGCTCGCCCTGCAAATCCTCATTGCGGCCCGGCGCCTCACCGATAAACATCACGCGAGCGCGGGGGTTTCCCACGCCAAACACGATATTGTGACGCGACTGGTAGAGCTGGCAGAGGTGACAATCGCCCAGAACGGCCTCAATTTCCTCGAGTGCGACCTCACGTGGTGCCTGATGGGTATGGCCGGGGATGTGCATGACGCCCATAGCGGCTCCTACACGTAGACCTTGTCGAGGCGCATGCCAAAGCCGCAGGCGACCTCGTAGTTAATCGTGCCGCGCAGTCGGGCCATCTCGTCCATAGTGATCTCGGCATCGCCATCGCGGCCGACAATAATCATCTCGTCACCATATTCGGCCTCGGGAATCTCGTGTGCCGGGTTGGACTGAATGGCGACCATAAACTGATCCATGCAGATATTGCCAACCTGATGCACGCGCTCGCCGCGATACAGCACATCCATACGATTGGAAAGCGTACGCGATAGGCCGTCGGCATAACCAATCGGCAGCGTGCAGATCTGAACGCGCGTACGCGGTACGCGGTAGGTAAAACCGTAGCCCACGCCCTCACCCATCGCAGGGTGTGCCACGCGCGTCACACGCGCATGGACGCTCATAACGGGATCAAGCTGCATCACGCGGCCACTCAGCTCGCACGGCTGCATGCCATACAAGCCAACGCCGGCGCGGATCATATCAAAATGCATCGAGGGGTCGAGCATCGAGGACGGCGTGTTGGCGCAGTGCACGATACCGCACTCAAAACCCGCATCCTTAATGGCCTGAACGGCCTCGGTAAAGCGCTGACACTGCAGCTTGTAGTCCCAGCCCGAAGGTTCATCGGCCGTGGCGAAGTGCGTAAATACGCCGTCGCACTGAATACCGCGATGGAAATTAATACCGCGGACAAAGTCGAGCACCTGCGTGTAATGTACGCCAATGCGGTTCATGCCCGTCTCGATGGCGAGATGATACTTGCCCACCTTGCCCGCCGCGACGGCACATTCGCCATACGCAAGAGCAAAGTCAGACGTATAGACCGAAGGCATGATATCAAACTCGAGCAACGTCGGAATGGCCTCGATAGGCGGCTCGCTTAGGATGAGGATGGGTTTCGTAATCCCGCCCTGTCGGAGCTCAACGCCCTCGTTAACCGTCGCCACGGCAAACATGTCGGCACCGGCCGAATACATGATCTTGGCGCACTCAACGGCTCCATGACCATAAGCATCGGCCTTGACCACGCAGCACAGGCGCTGACGTGGATTCAACAAGTTCTTATAGGCCCTCGTGTTGCGACGGAGCGCCCCGCGGTCGATCTCGACCCAGGACCAGCGCGTCAAATCGGCTTTATTCATGATTAGTCATCCGACCCTTCGTCCATGATTCCCAGATCTTCGAGCGCATCCTTTGCCGCCAGCTCCATGGCAGGACCGATCAAGTCGATAAGATCGGTCGCGATAACGCTCTTCTCACCATACTCCGTCGCCGCGGCAAAACCGGCGTAGCTGTGAAGTGCGACGGCGTACGAATACAGCAACTCCCAACGATCCATCTCGTCGCGCATGGTGGCAAGCGTGCCGGCCAAAATACCCGCGAGAACATCACCCGAACCGGCAGTTGCCAGAGAAGCCGGACCCGAGAGCGGCAACAGTACACGCTCAACGCCACAGATAGCCGTCGTCGGCCCCTTGGCAATGACCACCAGATTGTCGGAGCCTGCAGCCCAGACAACCTTCTGCGCGGCTGCAATCGCGGTACCAAGGTCGTTCACCTCGTCACCGGCAACCAGACGCGAAAGCTCACGATAGTGCGGCGTCATAACCAACGGCTGCTCGCGACGATACATCTCGGGGTTACTATCAATACCGTCAATGGCAATCTTAGCAAGGCAGTTGAGTGCATCGGCGTCCAAAATAAGCGGTACATCAAGCTCGAGCAAGCCAGAAACCACCTGCATAGCGCCGGCAGACGTCGTCATACCGGGACCGCACAGTACGCAGCTGTACTTCTTTGCAATCTCGCACACCGTCATGCGCGCAGCGGCGCCAAAGGAGCCGCGGGAATCAGACGGAATAGCAAAGACGGGAATCGAAGGAAGTGCCATACGAATAAGATTAGCGCAGGCGTCAGGAGCCGCGACTGCCACGTAACCAGCACCCGCGCGAGCTGCAGACTTGGCCGCCATAATGGCAGCACCAGGATATTGCGCAGATCCGGCGACAATAAGCACAGAGCCACGGGAATACTTATCGATATTCGTAGGCAGTGGGGCAAAGTAATCAACTAAGTCACCGGGCTCGACAATCTCAGCGGCGTGGTCGACATCATCGATGACCTCGTCAAGACGGTCGTAAAGATTGCCGCAGATCAAATCACCAGCATACTCAGGGCCATCAGCGCTATACAAACCAATCTTGGGCGCAATCATCGTCACCGTATGCTCGGCACGAATGCAGTCGTCATCAACAACGCCCGTCTCGGCATTCAGGCCCGAGGGGACATCAATGGATACGACACAATCGGCGCATTCATTGACCGTAGGAATCCAGATGGAGAACGGCGCACGCAGATTCCCGTGAAAACCGGTACCAAAAATGGCATCGACAACAACATCGGCCTTATCGATCAAAACCTCGAGTTCGTCACGCGAAGGGCCGACGCAAACGTGCACATCGCGGCCGGCAGTACGACGAGCAACATGACGTGCCAGAGCAGCAGGAATCTCATCCGGCTCAACCGGAGAAACGATATCGACGTCCACACCCTTATGGCTCAGAATATCGGCGGCAACCCAACCGTCGCCGCCATTATTACCAAAACCGACCAGAACGAGAACCCGATCGGGATTGAGCTTCAAGACCTCGTTGGCGGCAAACTCACCCGCTAGCTCCATAAGCTCGGCCTTCGAAGTCCCTTCGCGTTCGATGATATCCTCGAGACGAACGACTTCTTCGGTACTCAAAACCGGTTTCATCTATGCTCCTAGCGTATCTTGCGAAGCATCGCCCAGGTGCTCCGTCAATGCTGAATTCTGCAGCTGCTCAAGCTCATCTAAAACAGAACGAGCCTCTTTAAATGTCTGCGCTACGCGTTTCTTGGTACTCACCTTTTCCTCTTTTGGCTTAGGCCGAGCATCTTCGGTAATCGCGATGGCATTCGCAACGGCTAAGTCTCCTGTAAGCGTAATGGAAAGAGCGACCTCAACAACACCCAGCTCTTGAGCGATCTCAAGAGCACGGCCCGAAAGCAGCGCCTTCGGTTTGCCGAGTTTATCACGCGTAACCGAAACATCCTTGCGACCAACGCCTTGACTAAAACCCGTGCCGAGAGCTTTAAGTACCGCCTCGCGCGAAGCAAAGCGGCTGGCATAGTGAGCAGCGGGACGCGATGATGCATCACAATACGCACGCTCTTCTTCGGTAAACACACGCCGAGCAAACGACGGCGTCTTTTCAAGAATTGATTTCATACGGGAAATCTCGACGATATCAACGCCGATACCAGCTTCAGCCATGTTCACCTCCATATCGCACAGACTAAGTTATTGTAGCCCGTTCACAGAAGATGCGACAAACGAGGGTTATAAAACACAGCTACTATGTGAGACAAAAGCCCGTAAACGCAAAAAAGGGGGAGGCCGCGAGGCCTCCCCCTTCTCAGTTCAAGCGTACGGCTCGGTGCCGTCCACCGGTCAGCGGCGCCCTGGCCTCCCACGGGCTGACCCCGCAGTACTCTCGGCGCGATGGGGCTTAGCTT
>DXLW01000012.1:0-44407 GCA_019414505.1 Collinsella sp. | reverse complement strand
CGCGGCAGATTTATACCCGTGCCCGAGCTCGAAGAGCCCTATGGCCGCCTTCCTGGCCTCGATATCATGCTTCACCCTCAAATCAACGCGCATAAAGAAAGCCTCCCATTTCTCATGTCCAAGAAATGGGAGGCAGTTCAGAGGCAGAACCGGGTTTCTTTAGCAATGCTTGCTTTGCTCAGGCAGTAACTAGCAGTTACTCAGCCAGGAAGTCACGCTGGACAGCGGGATCGACCTTGACGCCAGGGCCCATGGTGGAAGACACGGAGATGGACTTGACGTACTTGCCCTTAGCAGAAGAGGGCTTGACGCGCAGGATCTCGGTGTACAGGGCAGCGTAGTTCTCGACGAGCTGCTGCTCAGAGAAGGACTTCTTGCCCAGGGGCACGTGGCAGATGCCATAGCGATCGGCGCGATACTCAACGCGGCCGGCCTTGAGCTCGGAGACCATCTTGGCGACGTCCATGGTCACAGTGCCGAGCTTGGGGTTCGGCATGAGGCCACGGGGACCAAGGATCTTACCGATGCGGCCAACCTTGGCCATCATGTTCGGCGTAGCGATAGCGGCGTCGAAGTTGATCTCGCCCTTCTGGATCTGGGCGACGAGCTCGTCGGAACCGATGATGTCGGCGCCGGCAGCCTCGGCCTCGCGGGCCTTCTCGCCCTCGGCGAAGACGGCAACACGAACGGTCTTGCCGGTGCCGTGGGGCAGGGAGATGGAACCACGGATGTTCTGGTCGGCCTTACGAGTATCGACGCCCAGACGGAAGTGGGCCTCGACGGTCTCGTCGAACTTGGCGGTGTCGAGCTCCTTGATGAGCTTGGCAGCCTGAAGGGGGGTGTAGAGCGTGGCGCGGTCAATCTTCTCGGCAGCGGCGTTATAGCTCTTACCATGCTTAGCCATGTGCATTACCTCCTGTGGTTAAACGGGCGTGAGCCCTCCCACATCGTATCGTGTGCCCTATTGCACACATTCAACGGGCGCCCCGGCCGGAGCACCCGTCATTACCTAAAGAAATCGCTACTCAGCGATGGTGACGCCCATGGAACGGGCAGTACCGGCGATGATCTTCTTGGCGGCGTCAATGTCGTTGGCATTGAGGTCCGGCATCTTGATCTCGGCGATCTTGGTGAGCTGCTCCTGGGAGAGCTGACCAACCTTGTCGGCCTGGGGCTTAGCGGAACCAGACTTGAGGTTCAGCTCCTTCTTGATGAGGTGAGCCGCCGGCGGGGTCTTGGTGATGAAGGAGAAGGACTTATCCTCGTAGACAGTGATCTCAACGGGGATGATGTCGCCCTTCTTGTCCTGCGTCTCGGCATTAAAAGCCTGGCAGAACTGCATGATGTTCACGCCAGCAGCGCCCAGGGCGGGGCCGACGGGAGGAGCGGGGTTAGCTGCACCAGCAGGAATCTGGAGCTTAATGACGTTGGCAACCTTCTTCTCAGCCATGGTCATTCCTTTCGAATCACGAGTGTGAAGTACTTGCTATATCGTAAGCACGCACGTGTTAGAAGCACTCCTGAGATGAGCAGTCACAGAAGAAGCACGCTCGCGCGAACGGACGAAAACTTAAGCGATGACAGCGACCTGGTTAAAGTCGAGCTCGACCGGCGTCTCACGGCCAAAGATCATCAGCGTGACCTTGAGCTTGCCTGCCTCAGTGTTAACCTCGGAGACCTTGCCATCAAAGTCGGTAAGCGGGCCATCGGTGACACGGACGGACGTACCGACCTCAATATCAACCGAGGTGCGCTTGGGCGAATCGCCCTTACCGGGACGACGAGTCATCTTATTGTACTCGTCGCGAGAAAGCGGAGCGGGCTTGCCATTGCCGCCCAGGAAACCGGTGACACCGGGCGTGTTGCGAACACACGTCCACGCATCGTCATCCATCTCCATGCGGACCAGGACATAACCCGGGAAAATCTTGGAATCCTTGGTCTCGCGCTTGCCACCCTCTTTGATCTCGGTGACGCGCTCCATAGGAATCTCGATATCAAAGATACGGTCCTGCATGCCCATGGTCTCGATACGATGCTCGAGATCGGACTTTACGCGGTTCTCGTATCCAGAGTAAGTGTGAACGACGTACCAACGCTTAGACATGGTTTAGCCCCTCAATCCAGAGAACAGAGCAAGAGCCTCGCCAAAGCCAGCATCGAGCAGAGCGATGACGACGCCGACGACGACCAGAGAAGCGCAAACGACGACCGAGTAGTTCACGAGCTCCTTCTTATCGGGCCACGTGACACGCTTCATTTCGGACTTGACCGAAGCGAAATACTTCTTGGTGCGGGCGAAGAAACCGGGCTTCTCGTTCTTCTTGGACTTCGCAGCCTTCTCGTTCTTCTTGGCAACGGCCTTCTTGGCCTCAACCTTGGAGTTGGCGGCAGCGTTGTTGGCAGACGCCTGCTGCTGGGCCTTCTTCTTGTTCTTCTTGTTGGCCATTTGGGTTACCTCCGCGCAATGCGCTTATACATGAGTAAACCGTAAGCCCCCAAATGGGAGCTTACGGAATAATGACTGGCACGCCAGGAAGGACTCGAACCCTCAACACTCGGTTTTGGAGACCGATGCTCTACCAATTGAACTACTGGCGTATGTGACTAGAGACTAGCGAGTCTCTTTGTGCAGCGTGTGGTGACGGCACCAGGGGCAATACTTCTTGATCTCCATACGATCAGGCATGGTGGACTTGTTCTTGGTGGTCGTATAGTTGCGGCGCTTGCACTCAGTGCATGCAAGAGTAACTAGAGTACGCATGTATCCTGAACCTTTCATTTCCGCCCCGTACGGGCACGAGTTGTTACTTTATCAGCTCCACGTAAGTGCTGTCAATGAAAACCTCGAGTCAATTGGTTCTCGGTGGATCCATTCATATTTGGAACACATCAATGAAGCCATCGAGAGCTAATCGACGGTGCATCCAGGACCATTATCGATCCTCTCGACACCAGCAACGGCTCAATATCCATTGCAGAAAAGAACCCGGCACCCATATAAGTGCCGGGTTCTCTAAGTCAGCTATATCAAAGAGCTAATTTACTCAATGATCGTGGAGACGATGCCCGAACCGACGGTGTGGCCACCCTCGCGGATAGCGAAACGCAAGCCCTCCTCCATGGCGATCGGGTGGATGAGGTCGCCCTCGATGGTGATGTGGTCACCAGGCATAGCCATCTCGGTGCCCTCGGGGAGCTTGACCGTACCGGTAACGTCGGTGGTACGGAAGTAGAACTGAGGACGATAACCATCGAAGAACGGGGTGTGACGGCCGCCCTCCTCCTTGGTCAGAACGTAAATCTCGCCGGTGAACTTGGTGTGCGGGGTAACCGAACCGGGCTTGCAGAGAACCTGGCCGCGCTCGATGTCCTCACGCTTGATGCCGCGGAGCAGCAGACCGACGTTGTCGCCAGCCTCGCAGAAGTCCATGGACTTACGGAACATCTCGATACCGGTAACGACGGTGTTCTGGGTATCCTTGATGCCGACGATCTCGACGGGCTCGTTGAGCTTGAGCTCACCGCGCTCGACACGGCCAGTAGCAACGGTACCACGGCCGGAGATGGTCATAACGTCCTCAACGGCCATCAGGAACGGGAGGTCGTTGTTACGAGCAGGCGTCGGGATGTACTCGTCGACGGCCTTCATGAGCTCGCGAATGGCGTCCATCCACTTGGCGTCGCCCTCGAGAGCGCCCAGAGCGGAGCCACGGATGACGGGGATGTCATCGCCGGGGAAATCGTACTCGGAGAGGAGCTCACGGGTCTCCATCTCGACGAGGTCGATGAGCTCGTCATCGTCGACCATGTCGCACTTGTTCAGGAAGACGACGATATAGGGAACGCCGACCTGACGGGCGAGCAGGATGTGCTCGCGGGTCTGAGCCATGGGGCCGTCGGTAGCGGCGATGACCAGGATAGCGCCGTCCATCTGAGCAGCACCGGAGATCATGTTCTTGACGTAGTCAGCGTGGCCCGGGCAGTCAACGTGAGCGTAGTGACGGGCAGCGGTCTCGTACTCAACGTGGGAGACGGAAATCGTAATGCCGCGCTCGCGCTCCTCGGGAGCCTTGTCGATGTTCTCGAACGCAGTGAAGTCAGCCTTGCAGCCCTCGGTCTCGGAGAGAACCTTGGTGATGGCAGCGGTCAGCGTGGTCTTGCCGTGGTCGACGTGACCAATGGTGCCGATGTTAACATGCGGCTTAGTGCGCTCAAACTTCTCTTTGGCCATAAAGCCCTCCTCTAAACAGGTCGTCCCCGGACGGGACTTTGCCTTTATACCATAGTGGCCTCTCAACATACTATTGAGAAGCCACCGTGTTACCTATGGTAGCGGTGACTGGATTCGAACCAGTGACGCCACGGGTATGAACCGTGTGCTCTAACCAACTGAGCTACACCGCCGGATGGAGCCTGCAACCAGACTTGAACTGGTGACCTCTTCGTTACCAACGAAGTGCTCTACCGACTGAGCTATACAGGCACTTGACGGGTGGGAGCTATAGGATTCGAACCTATGTAGGCAGAGCCAACGGGTTTACAGCCCGTCCCCATTAACCACTCGGGCAAACTCCCAATCGTTCAAGTATCCGCAGGTCCTTTGGTCTTTTGGACCGCCGCCCCCGCGAACGAAGAAGATAATACGATGCCACCTTGGGGGCTGTCAACGAAAACCTCTAGATACACGGCCCCGGGCGTATCTATATATCTTTGACCTGCGGTTTTACTGAGTTTGGATATGAAGGACGATGGATTTGGCTACGCTGGTGACATTTCCCGAGGGAACACTTTGTCACGGTGGAGTACATCTGCAGCATCGACCTTCGATACCGACCCTCTTGCACTATTACATAGGTCACGATCGTGCTTCCACGGCACGTTCAAGCGTGGATAATCTCCCGCTTTTAGCGCGGCTCTAAGCCCAAAGCGGAGATTATCCACGCTCATTCTCCAGACGGGAGAACTATAGAGCCGCTACTGCTCGGGCCAGACCAAAGTAGACCCATAGAGCGGCTCCCCCTTGGTGCAGGGGTAGCGACTCAAGTAACACGACGATAGCAAGTCGAAGAAATAGGTCATGGCGTATTTCGAATAAACGCCGAGTCGGTCAATTCCGTTTCCCGCATTACCAAGACGATATACACGGTCAAAAGACCTCGATTTGTCATCGTTGCTAAACGCAGTAATTAGAATCTTCCTGCCCGAACGGCAATCAAGATACTCACGCGCCTGGGACGCAAATAGCCCGGAGACCGATACGAGAATTATCAATGACTGCGAAGCGTCTCCCATGTTTTTCAATTCCGCGACGTTAGCCCCAGCAACTATGCGAACTATCTTGCCCGCATAAAACATTTCCTGCTGAAATCGTACGAGATTGGCGCTCACATTATTGGTGCACCAGATTTCAACGTTTTTATGGCCATCAATTTCGTCGGCAAGGTGCTTAATAGCGATATCGGACACGCCGCTTTCAACCTCAGCGAACATCTCGATCATGCGAACGTCGAGCTCTGCCCTGTACTCCTCGTAGCCAAATTCCTCCTCTCGATGGCTTAAGTCGCTTGGAAAGACTGATTGAGTATATGATTCTTTCAAATCGCTAAGAGACTGGTAGCCCAATCGATTGCAGAAACGACGAACAGCGGAACGGGTCACGAATGCATCGCGGGTTATTGTGGCAACATTGATTTCGCTCGAACGCCTAATGTGAGCGATGAGATATCGAGCGATGGCGGCATCGTTTGACCCAAACTCGCTGTTGATGATGGAGCTAATGCGATTGAGCACATCGAAGTCATTGATATTCACGTGATCCCTCTTTCCGCTCTCCTCGAAATCATAGTTCATTTATTGAATCAAACAGCTTTGGTCGTTCTCCTATGATTCAAATCAGTTGACGTCATCTTAATCGTAATTCCGCCACACGTATCCACCGTGTTGAATGATGGAAAGGGGATTCATGGGCAACGTGAACAACATCCCGTTTCTCTGGGGTTCCGCCACGGCGTCTTATCAGTGCGAGGGTGCCTGGAACGAAGACGGCAAAGGCCTTGGCGAGTGGGATTTCTTTAACCACACAAGCAATAAGAACATCAACCATGTTGACGGTGATGTATCTTGCGACTTCTACCATCGCTATGAAGAAGATATCCGCATGATGAAAGAAGGCGGACAAAACACCTATCGCTTCTCTCTTTCATGGAGTCGAATCATCCCCACGGGTATCGGTGAAGTGAATGAAAAGGGTATCGATTTTTATAATCGGGTCATTGATTGCTGCCTCGAAAATGGCATAGAGCCCAACGTTACGCTGTTCCATTACGATCTGCCATTCACGCTTGCTTGCAAAGGCGGATGGCTGAACAACGATATGGCAGAGTGGTTCTGCAAATACGCCAAGATTTGCTTTGAGCGCTTTGGAGACCGCGTCAAAATCTGGGCTACCGTTAACGAGCCGCATTTCTACAGCTACTGCGTAAACATGTTGGGCAACTATCCCCCCAATCGATCGCTCGACGTTCAGTCGTACATGCAGTTTCAGTACAACCTGATGCGCGCAAGCGCACTCGCAGTCCGAGCATATCGTCAAATGGGCTACGACGGCATCATCGGCGCCGTCCACGATGGCGGCGTTGTCGAACTCGACCCGGCAACCGAGCACCCCGATGACGTATTTCGATACGCAGACTTTTTCGCCAATCGCATGATTCTGGCACCAGCACTTCAGGGTCAACTGCCGCCAGAAATGGACGAAATCCTTGAAAAACTTGGCGTCTCGCTCTATCGATCCCCAAATGACGTAGAAGAATTCAGAGACGGTAAAGTCGATTTTATTGGACTCAACGTGTATTGCCGAGAGTATGTAACCGACTGGCACGGTGGAGAGCTTGCCGTTTCGGCGAACAATAAGGGCGGTTCGAGCAAAAAGGTCGAAGGAAAATGCATTGCGCCCTTGTTTGAAAGCGCCCGCGACAGCAATGTTCCCCGCAATAAATGGGGCCGCGAAATACTCCCAAGTTGCATGTATTCAACCATCATGGATGTCCACAAGCGCTATGACGCGCCCCGCATCTTTATTACGGAAAACGGACATGGCGCCTATGAGCAACCAGACGCAGACGGAATGATCCACGATGATGACCGCATCGAGCTTCTGGGCCAGTTCATCGAGCACATGATGAGGGCTAAGCGCGACGGCGCGCGCGTTGAGGGCTACTACCTCTGGTCGACGATGGATCTGTATAGCTGGATCAACGGCTACGAAAAACGATACGGACTTGTCCATATCGACTTCGAGAACAATCTGGAGCGCACCCCCAAAAAGAGCTGGTATTGGTACCGAGACCTTATCTCGAAGTATCAGGAGCAGGAAGGTTAGGAGAAAGAGATGAAATATCAGGCAATGTCCGAAACAGTCCTAAAGGCTGTTGGCGGCAAAGAGAACATTACATCGGTAACTCATTGTGCGACGCGCCTTCGCATCGACGCACGAGACACCTCGATCATCGATCTCCAGCTCGCCAAATCGGCTGACCAGGCGCTCGGGGCAGTAGTCAGCGGTGGCCAGCTTCAGGTGATCATCGGCCCCAACGTCACCGAGGCCTACAACGACTTCCTCGACTTCGCGGGAATCGAAGTCGGCGGTGGCACGGTTGCCGACGATGCCCAAACCGCCAAAGACCTTGCAGAAGGCATTAAAAGCGGTAACACCGCCATGGGCTTGATTGAGAAATTCGGGAACGTCTCTGCACAGGTATTCATGCCCATCGTCCCGGCGCTCATCGTTGGCGGACTCATTCTTTCGATCAAGAATCTCCTGGTCAATTATTGTGGATTGAGCACCGATAGCGGAACCGCCCAGGTTCTGCTGGCGATCTTCAGCGCCTCATTTAGCTTCCTGCCCGTTTACCTCGGCTATCAGCTCGCCGCCGTCATGAAGATGCAGCCTATCATGGGCGCACTGCTGGGCGCAATCATGATTAGCTCGTCTATTAGCGGTGCTGAGGGTCTCGACTTTCTTGGCATCCCCATCCCGACGAATGACTACTCGAGCACGGTGGTGCCAATCGTACTGGGCGTTGTGTTCATGTACTTTGTTGATCGCGGTCTTCAGAAAATCATCCCCGACATTACCAAACTGTTCTTGAAGCCGCTGCTCACCATGTTCATCGTCGTGCCTGTTGAGCTGATTATCCTCGGCCCCGCCGGCAGCATGATGGGCTACGCGCTGAGTGATGCCGCCACGTGGCTCATGGATAACGTGGCATTTATCGCTACTCCAATCCTTGCAGCCCTTAACCCCTATTTTGTCATGCTCGGTCTTGATAAGGCCTACATCGCAATCGAAGTTACGAGCTTGGCGCAGCTCGGCTGGGCGCCCATCATCTTTGGCTTCATCTCAAACCTCTGCATTGGCGGCACGAGTCTCGCCTTGGCAACTGCAATGAAAGGCAACAAGGAGAAGAGAGGTATGGTCACCACGGTTGCCGTCACCGCACTCTGTGGCGTAACTGAGCCCGCATTTTACGGCTGCCTCATCGAGCGTCCCCGCCTGCTTGTCGGCACAGCAATCGGCGCCCTCTGCGCGGGACTCCCTGCAGGCATCTTCGTCCTGAAGGAGTATGTTGCGGGAGCATGCCCCGGTCTTCTTTCTGCGCTGATCTTTATCGCTCCCGATGGATCCATGGGCAACTTCGTACTGGCGTGCGTTGTCGCCGTCATCGCCATCGTTGTCTCGTTCATCGCTGCACGCGTGATCATCAAGAAGAATCCCAACTATATTGAGTAGATGCCCGCTGCTTGCATTGGGGACATCCTCGGCAGACCATTAGCAAGAACCCAAGAAGTCCCTTAGGAGCTCGATTAATCCGTTCGGATTCCTCAGGCACAAACGACCCCGATTCCACAATGAAATCGGGGTCGTTGTTTCTAAAGCCTTCGATAGACAATCGGTGTTTACCTTAGCTCCCTATCCAAGTTAATTATCCACGCTCGTTCTCCGGTCGGAAGATTTTCTTCTCTCGCGTGTCCAGAAATCCACGATCGAGCAGAACATCCAGGTCCGCACCCGCCCTTGTCTCGATCTGTAACAGCAAGAGGCCTATTCCGCTTCTACATGTTACAGATCAAGATATTCCTAAAACACCCTAAGTTTCATCTCAATCTGTAACAGTTAGATGCCAAATATCGGTCTTGGTGTTACAGATTTAGACAAACTGGAGGACGAGACAAACCAAAAACGGGATGGGCGCTAACCCGATGGCGCACCACCTAAATAGAAACGGGCTCTGTCCCATATAGAGACAGAGCCCGAAACTCTCATGGAGCCAGTGACAGGAATCGAACCTGCAACCCACTGATTACAAATCAGTTGCGCTACCGTTGCGCCACACTGGCACACTTGGCGCTTTCACGCGAAGCCAGTTAAGAATAAAGGAATTGCGGACGGGGCGCAACAGGCCGCACGGCGTTATACAAATATGCAAAATCCAGCAACAACGCGTACCAGGCCCGTTCATTTCTGTCAGTGCGCCCTCAATCTTAAAACCATTCGCCAGAACGAATAGTTTTAATTACAATTGCTATATATAAAACTATTCGTTCTGGCGAAGGGTTTCGCGATGCTTACTACCAAGGAAGCAGCCAAACTGCTCGGCATCACTCCGCGCAGGGTGCAGGAGCTCATAAAAAACGGAGCACTTGAGGCCCGCAAGGCTTCTGGTGTATGGCTCATCGACAAAGACAGCGTCGACACGCGACTCCGCTCTGTGACCAAAACGGGGGGACGTCCCCGCCGCGGCCACGGTAAGAGCGAGATCGCGTTCACCCTCATGAACCGCACGTACGAAGTCGCTCAGCTGGTCTACAGCACATCGCGAAAAGACTTTACCCACATCGGTGCCGACATCGATTACGCCCACGCCCCTATTGGAGTATTTGGCCCTAATAGCCCCATATCGCTAGACTCCTTCCGCATCTGGTGGCGCGGCCGCGGTATCCCGCTCGCACGCATTGGGCTAGCCTCCCTGCTTGCAGAAGCCGCAGTCGATGTTCCCGATGAACTCGTCCAGCGAAATCTCGGCCTCTCCTTATCCGACCAGTATTGGATTAGGCCCCAAGGTTCCGGTCTCACCTGGGAGGATATCAACTTCTTCAATAACGCCTTTGATGACGTCTCGCTGTCCATTGCACCCTTTGCCCCAGAGGGAAAAGCGGCTGCCGCAAAGCCCGATAACACCTCGGACGGCAATCTTCAAAAGTACTGGACGTGCGAGGGCGAACGTCGAATTCTGCATAAGGCAGGAGCGCACCTGAACCAGGAACCTTATAACGAGCTGATGGCGACCACGCTCCACCGTCGCATCCTAAACACCTGCGATTATGTGCCTTACTCACTCGAGGGCACGGGCACTTCCGCTCTGAGCATATGCGATGTCTTCTTAACTGATGAAGAAGAGTATGTCCCTGCGTTCTATGTAAACCAGTACGCGAACGCAGGTGAACGACTAACTGACTACGAGCGATACGTAGCAAACTGCGAGGAGCTCGGGGTGACAGGCGTCAAGGATGCCCTTGACCGCATGATCGTGTGTGACGACATCATCGCCAACTACGATCGTCATTGGCGCAACTTCGGCCTCGTGCGAAACGTCAACTCACTGGTCTGCAGACCAGCCCCCATCTTCGATTCGGGGTCATCGCTCTGGTGCAACATCTCTCTTGAGGAGCTTCGGGCAGGAGAGCACAGTTTTACCAGCGCGCAGTTTCATTCAAGCCCCGCCAAACAAATGTTGCTCGTCGAGGACATGGGCTGGTTTGACGGCGACAAACTCGAAGGCTTCGTTGACGAGGCAATCGAGATTCTGTCTAAAAACGATGCCCTAGCAGCGAGACTGCCTTATCTAAAAGAGGCGCTAACGTGGCGCCTCGAAAGAATGATCGACATCGCTGAATGGAGTTAGCGAGGCAGCATTGCCCCGCCAACTCCCCTACCTCCCGCGAAGGGCCTTGAGCTTGGCCAGGGCATCGGGGCTCAGGCGGCTGCCCAGGGTCATCTTGATCTGCGGAGCTTCCTCTGCCTCGTGAACGTCGTTATCGATCTGCTTGATCTCGTCCACCAGCATACGGCTCGAGATGCGCGTAACACCCTTGCCCATGACGACGGCCTGGATCGTGCCGTCGCTCGACACCACGGAGCACGCGCGGCCTTCCTCGCGTGCCTCGATGCAGAGCTTCTGCACCACGGTATCGGCCGAGACGCCCGTCGGCGAAAACTCGATGCGCACGCCACGGGCCGGCAGGTTGGGGCGCTCGCTGGAGATATTGCCCGCACCGTCAAACACGATTACGGCCTCGTAGCGGCCCTGGGCAAACGCGGCAACGTCGTTGATGAGGGCGGTGCGCGCCATATCGTGAACGTCGCTGGAGTATGGATCGTCGGAATGGTCGTAGACGAGCTTTTCGTAGCGCGGCGTGCAGTGGATCACGTTGTAGCCGTCGACCACCAGCAGCTCGGGCTTATTGGAGTGCACCGTCGAGACCGGATCGGCGATGGCCTGCGCAAACGCATTGCCGCCCACGCCATAGGTCGCGGCCGAAACAATCGGCTTGGCCGAGCCCTCGCCAAAGCGCTTGGCCTTGGACTTAGCGCGGTTCTTCTTGGACATGCGCTACTCCTCCCCCATGAGCTCGCCGGCATTGCGGCGCAGCCACTCAAAGCACAGCGCGGTGGTCGCCTGGGCAACGTTGAGGCTCTCGGTCATGCCACGCTGGGGAAGCTTGGTCAAAAAGTCGCAATTCTCGAGCACCAGTCGCGAGATGCCGTCGCCCTCGGAGCCCATGACGAGTGCCACGCGGCCCTCGAAGGGAGCATCCCAACAGCTGCCCTCGGCGTGCTCGGAAGCACCGCCCACCCAAAAGCCGGCAGCCTTGAGGTCATCGAGCGCACGGGCGATATTGGGCACCTGCGCGATGGGCAGGTGCATGACGGCGCCGGCAGAAGTCTTGTAGCTGCCGACGGTCACACCGGCGGCGCGCTTGTTGGCAATGATGACGCCCGCCGCGCCCACAACCTCGGCAGAGCGCACGATTGCACCAAAGTTGCCATCGTCGGTCACATGGTCGAGCACGATGACGAGCGCCGGACCGTCGCCCGCGCGGTCAAGGATGTCGGCGACATCGGCGTAAGGGAAGTTACCAACCTCGAGCGCAATGCCCTGGTGAGCGCCATGGCTCGACAGTGCATCGAGCTGCGCGCGCGGCACATACTTAATGCGGACACCCGCGGCGTTGAGGTCGTCGACCAGGCGCGACAAGGCGGCATCGCGCTCCCCGCCCTCGGCAATGAGCGCGCACTTGATGGGAAAACCAGTGCGTAGCGCCTCGGCGGCAGCACGGCGACCTTCGATAAACTCGCCTTTGGGGACCTGAACGTTGTCGCGGTTGCGATCGCGCTGCGGACGTGCGGCCTGGGTACGATCGCGCTGGCCCTTGGGAGCGGCAGCGCGGTCGTTGCGGCGAATCGGACGCGAGCCAGAAGCGGCCTGCTTGCCACCACGAGGCGCACGCTTGCGATTGTCGGCCATAAAGCGGCCTCCTTTAAATAATTTTCAAACAGGACAAAAGAAGCGACCGCTTAAGACGAATAGCTCAAGCGGTCGGTACGGGTTTTCCAAGTGCCCGAGATTGCCGTGAAAGAGGAGCGACGCGTACTTGAGTACGCGAGCGACGGTTTGAACGGCAAGGTCGGGTGCTTGGGAAACCCGCGGGGATTAGAGAGATTTGATACGGGTGCCCGCGGCAGTATCCTCGATCGTCAGGCCCAGGTCCTTGAGCTGATCGCGGATGGCATCTGCCAGATCCCAGTTCTTGGCGGCACGGGCCTCGGCACGGGCCTCGAGAATCTTGGCAGCGGCCTCGTCCACGTCGTCGCCCGTGTAGGCAACCAGACCGGCGGCAACGCCCAGCAGACCCAGCGGCAGCTCGACCTTGGGCTCGGGGAGCTCAACGCCAAGCGTATCGAGCAGCTCGGCCAGCGTGTCGGCGGCGGCAAGCGCGGCAGCCTTGTCGGCAGCGTCGCCCGCCTGCTCCAAATACTGGTTGCACTCGGTCACAAAGCCAAAGACGGCACCCATGGCACCAGCGGTGTTAAAGTCGTCGTCCATGCACTCCTTAAAGGTGGCACGAGTCTCGGCGGCCTTGGCGGCAAACGCCTCGGATGCTGCCTCATCGGCATCGGTCGTCGCATGGTTCGCGGCCCAGCGCAGATTCTCGACCGTACCGGCGATACGCGTGAGCGAGTTCTCGGCACCCTCCAGGCGCTCCCAAGAAAAGTCGAGCGGCGAGCGATAGCTCGTCTGCAGCATCAGCAGGCGCAGGGCGGCAGCGGAGTGCTGCTCGAGGACCTCGGCCAGCGTAAAGAAGTTGCCGAGAGACTTGGACATCTTCTCGCCGTCTACCAGCAGCATGCCCGTGTGCATCCAGGTGTTGGAGAAGCCCTGGTGCCAGGCGCAGGTGGCCTGGGCGCACTCGTTCTCGTGATGCGGGAAAGCAAGGTCGGAGCCGCCGCCATGAATGTCGATCGGGGTGCCCAGGTAGCGGTGCACCATGGCGGCGCACTCGGTGTGCCAACCGGGGCGGCCCTCACCCCAGGGGCTCGGCCAGCTGGGCTCGCCGGGCTTGGCGGCCTTCCATAGGGCAAAGTCGAGCGGGTCGTTCTTATCCTCGTTCTCCTCGATGCGCGCGCCAACCATAAGGTCGTCGATGTTGCGGCCCGAGACCTGACCATAGTTGGGATCGCTGCGCACGGCAAAGTACACATCGCCGTTATCGGCTGCGTAAGCGTGGCCCTGCTCGATAAGCGTCTTGATCATGGCGATCATGGGGCCGATCTCCTTGGTGGCGCGGGGGCGCACATCGGGATCGAGCACGTTGGCGGCGCGCATGACGCCGATGAACTTGTCGGAGAACTCCGTCGCGACCTCGGCGGCCGTACGGCCCTGCTCGTTGGCGCGCTTGATGATCTTGTCGTCGACATCGGTGAGGTTCTGGGCGAACGTGACCTCGTAACCGCTCGCGATGAGCCAGCGGCGAATCACGTCAAAGCTGATGAACGTACGGGCGTTGCCGATGTGGATGTTGTCGTAGACCGTGGGGCCGCACACGTACATGCGGACCTTGCCGGACTCGATGGGCTGGAACTCTTCCTTTTTATGGGTAGCGCTGTTGTAGATACGCATTCGTTACTCCTTAACGGTTTTCTGTAGCAGGCAGACGGCCCAAGCGCCGATTCCCTCGCCCTGGCCTTCCCAACCGAGCTTTTCGGTCGTAGTGGCGGCGACGCCCACGTTTTCGACGTCAACGCCCAGGGCATGGGCAAGGTTGGCGCGCATGGCATCGCGGTGCGGGGTGATCTTGGGCTGCTGGCAGGCAATGGTGCAATCGGCATCGACAAACTCAAAGCCCAGCTCGCGCGCATAGTCCATCACGCGAGCGAGCAGCACCATCGAATCGGCACCCTCGTAGGCGGGATCGGTATCGGGGAATAGCTTGCCGATGTCTCCCCCGCGGCAGGCGCCCAGAATGGCGTCGGCCAAGGCGTGCGCGAGCACATCGGCATCTGAGTGGCCCAGCAGGCCGCGCTCGTAGGGAATGTCGACCCCGCCGATGATACATCGACGCCCCTCCACCAAACGGTGGACGTCGTAGCCGTGGCCAATGCGCAGGTTACTGAACATGGGGAAGGTCCTCTCCCTCGGCCATGCGGCCAAGCAGAATCGCGGTTACGGGACGCAAGTCCTCGGGCACCGTCACCTTAAGGTTATCGCGCGGGCTCTGGACGCAGCGGACGCGCCCACCCATGCGCTCGACCAGCGACGAATCATCGGTGCCGATAAAGCCCTCGGCGATAGCAGCGGCGTGAGCGCGCTTCATAGCATCGACGCTAAAGATCTGCGGCGTCTGCGCGGCCCAATAGAGCTCACGCGGCGGCGTCTCGACGATATTGTCGCCATCGACGATCTTGAGCGTGTCGATCGCGGGCTGGCCGCACACGACGCCGTCGAGCGAGCGGTCACCCATGAGCACGTCGATAGCGTGGTCGATGGCCTCGGTCGTGATGAGCGGACGGGCGCCGTCGTGGATGGCGACATATTCGAAACCCGCCGGCACCGCATGCACGCCGGCACGGGTGGAATCCTGACGGGTATCGCCGGCATCGGCAAAGCTGATGGGCGTGTCATAGTCAAACGGGTCGATGGCCAGGCGGCGCATCTCGGCACGGCGCTCGGCAGGACACACCACCACAATGTGGCCGACCTTGTCGCTACGATCGAACGCGCGGATGGACCAGCTCATGAGCGGACGGCCCGCCACGTTAACGAGCTGCTTGCCGCCGGGATTTCCAAAGCGCTGGCCGCTGCCACCGGCAACGACCACGGCGCATACGGGCGCCATTATGCGTTCCCCTGTTTGGTGCCCTTCATGCGGTACAGCGAGTCCGCAAGAATGGCAGGGTTGTTGACGCCAAAGTCGCCCAGGCGCTCCGGATCCTCGCTAATGTCGTCCATGAGCTCCTGCAGCGAGCCGTACTCGTCGACGATCTTCTCGGCCACGCCGTCGCGCACGACGGACACACGCGAAAGCGTGCGCAGGCCTAGCGGCGTCATGACGGAGTCCTCGTCCAGGTCGTCATAGCCCAGAACTGCCGCCACGTGCTGCGGGTCGGACAGGTCCTTAGGCGTCATGCGACTCAGCTCGGCGCGGATCTTCTCGGCGTTGGCCTCAGAGGAATCGCTCGCGTAGTCGCGAATCATCAGGTCGTACTCGGTATCCATGCTGGAGCCGGCGAGCTGCTCGAGCTGCATCTGCACGAGCTTGCCCTGGTTGCCCAGCTTGACAATGCAATCCTTAAGCTCGGTCTTTGCCTGCTGCATGATCTCGAAGCTCGAGAAAATACCGGTGATGTCGGCGAGCGTGACGTAGTCGTCGAGCTCAAGGGCCGTCAGGCGCAGCAGGGAGCGATCGAGCGACTGACGGGTAGTCTGGAGCGTGGCGACGAGCTGGTTGACCGAGCTCATGATGGTGGTGACGGGCTGGATCTCGTAACTCTTGCCGTGGACGTACACGTTGACGACGGCGCGACGGGCCGAGACCGAGATCACGATGGCGTCGGTGAGCACCGACATGCGAGCGGCGGTGCGGTGACGCATGCCCGTCTCGCTCGTGGCGAGCGAGGGATCGGGATTGAGGTGGAAGTTGGCGCGCAGGATCTGGGTGAGGTCGCCGTCGATGACGATGGCACCGTCCATCTTGGAGAGCTCGAACAGACGGTTCGAGGTGAACGAAATGTTGAGCGGGAAGCCGTCGTTACCGGCAGCGAGCACGTTTTCGGTGTCGCCGACGCAGATAAGGGCGCCCAGGTGACCGGCGATGATCATGTCGAGGGCGGTGCGGATCGGCTGACCAGGTGCCGTCAGGCGGATGGCCTGTTCCATACGCTTTTGCAGCTCGTTCTTATCCAAGGCATCGCTCCCATCGTATACGCTCCATAAACGTCAATAAGTTTCTCACGGTTTGCCCCTGTGACGCCCGCAAAATCCGATGCTTACAGAATGAGCGAACACAGCTGAGAGCCCCAATCTTAATGAGCTGCTTATGTGGTAGCATCGGGATTCGCATAAATGAGGGAGTAGTCGCGTGATCGGGTTCGCCTCCGGTGGCGCGGCAAGTCAACACACTGGCCGATGCGGCCTGGCTTGCCTTAATGAACGAGACTCGTGGCTGTGCGCGCAACGCGTACGCCACGGGTCTTTTTTGTTACTCCCCCAAGAGGTACACGCGGGCCCGCCCGCAGAGAGGGAGCCAGACTATGGGACTCGCAGAGCTTGTGTTGCTCGCTATCGGCCTTTCTATGGACGCTTTTGCCGTATCCATCTGCAAGGGCCTTGGCATGAAAAGGATCAACCTTAAGGTCGCCGTGATACTCGGCCTGTTCTTTGGCGGTTTCCAGGCCGGCATGCCCGTAATTGGGTGGGCCCTTGGTAGCCAGTTCATGGGCATCATCAGCCCCATCGACCACTGGATCGCCTTTATCCTGCTCGCCTTTATCGGCGGCAAGATGCTGTGGGAAGCCTTTACTGAGGACGAGAACGAAGGCGACGGCAAGGATGCCGAAAAGATCGACCTGGGCGAATATCTAATCCTTGCCATCGCCACCTCGATTGACGCGCTTGCCGTGGGCATCTCGTTTGCCGCGCTCTCGGTCGATATCGTTCCCGCCGTGTCGCTCATTGGCATCACGACCTTTGTCTTCTCCGTTGCCGGCGTAGCGATCGGCCACACCTTTGGCGCGCGCTACGAAAAGCCCGCCACCATCGTGGGTGGCGTCGTGCTCGTCCTCATCGGGCTTAAGATCTTGCTTGAGCATCTGGGGATTCTCGCGATATAAAAACGCCTCTCATAAGCCAACGTCAATGTAGGGGTCTCATGCAGAGTTTTGCATAATGCCTATTCGTGCAGACTTTTGCATGTCATACTGATATGCAAAAGCCTGCACGTTAGGAGATAGCCGTGGATACCCTTCCCATCACCACACCACGCCAAGCTGGCATCTACGTGCGCCAGGCACGCGAGACTCAAGGTCTCACCCGTGCCACCCTCGCCAAAAAGGCCGGTGTTTCGGAGCGCCTGCTTGCATCGCTCGAGTTAGGAGACGCCACCGGCATTCGACTCGACAAGTTGCTGGCGATTTTCGACGCTCTTGAACTGGCGCTCGCAGCACAAGGGGATATCGACGAATCGAAAAACGAGCAACCAGTCGACGCCCCGCATGCTGATTTGCAACCTCGTAGCACTCTCAGGCGTCATCACGCTCAACGTTTTCACCATCGCAACCGTCGCAGTGCAGCCGTTCCGGCTCTCGCAGATGCCCCCTTTACGTCCGAGCTCTACGACAAGGCCTTCGCCGATTTTGCCATGTCCAATCTCGGAGTCTCGATTGCCGCAAACCCATCTGCCCAAACCGGGCCCAAAGGGAGGTAGCCAATGACTAGCAAAACGCTTCGGACTATTATTTGCGGCGTACCTGCGGGAACGCTCACGCAAGATGAGAACGGTCTTGTCAGCTTTGCCTACGATCGAGACTATGACGGGCCAGCCCTATCGACAAACATACCCGTATCAAATCGCATATACGGCCAACAGGTCATGAATCCGTACTTGTTTGGTCTTCTGCCTGACAGCGAGGACCAGCGAAAAGCGATCGCCGTCGAATTCGACACCAGGCCCAACAATCCCGTTGCGCTGCTCAGCCATATCGGACTCGACTGTCCGGGCGGAGTGCAGTTTTGTGCCGAAGAAGATCTCGACGCCGTCCTGCATCGCGACGGCGAATACCGCCCTATAGACGACCACGATATTGCTCTCCGTCTCAAGTCGATCAGAGATGACCGCGAGGCATCCTGGATGGGCCTAGATGAAAGTTGGTCACTTGGGGGCAACCAGGGCAAGTTCGCGCTCGCGCTTATAGACGGCAGCTGGTGCGAATGCATGGGTTCATCGCCCACGACGCATATTTTCAAAAATGGCGTTATCGGATTTAAGCTCGAGGCCCTTAATGAGTTTGTCTGCATGAAAAGCGCCCAGCGCGCAGATATCGCAACGGCAAACGTCGAATATCGTATGTTTGAGGACGAACCTGCCCTCATTGTTGAGCGCTATGACCGCGTGAAAGTCGAAGACGGAACGATCAGGCGCCTACATCAAGAAGACCTCTGTCAGGCACTTGGGGTGATGCCCGCCCAAAAGTACACAGCAGACGGCGGCCCGACCACCCGCGACATTCAAGAGCTCCTCGTAAATACGAGCCACCATCAACTTAACCTGTATCTGTTTACGCAGATACTGTTCTTCAACGCCATTATCGGCGCACCGGATGCGCACGCGAAAAACTATTCCCTACTCCTTGGAAACGACGGCGCAGCCATGATGGCTCGAATGTACGATGTCGCATCGGGGCTGGCATACGAGCGCATGCGCCGCCGGGCGCGTCTTGCCATGAGCGTTGGCGGCGAAAATCGTGTGGGGCGCATCGGTCCAGGCGCTATCCGCCAATACCACGGTATGGGAGATCCCGCGCTGGAGGCGACGCTCACCGATGCCGGGCTATCCGAGAAGTTTTGCTTTGCGACCATGATGGACCTCGCCTACGAGGTGCCCATTTGCATGGAAGAGGTCATGGACGAATACGCCGACCTGCCCGGCATGGCGGACCTGCGCGAGCATATGCTCGGCCCCGTCCGCGAAAACTGCCAGCGCACTCTCGACCTCATCAGGGCAGAAATGGACTAGGTGGCCGTAATTTCGCAATTATCAAACAAAAGAGGGGGGCACCCGTCGCAAACGCTCGAATGCCCCCTCTCGTAATGTCATTTGCAATCCGTTAGCACATGACTCGGACTGCTACTAGCGCAACCTTTACGCAGCGAGGCGCTTGAGGACGTCGATGAGCAGCTCGTAGAAGCGCTCGGCAGAAGCAAGCTCCATGCTCTCGTCCGGGGTGTGGACATCGGAGAGCGTCGGGCCCACGGCGATGGCGTCCAGGCCGTGCAGGGCCTCGGCAAACAGGCCGCACTCAAGGCCGGCGTGAATGGACTCGATGCGCAGCTCGGAGCCAAAGAGCTCGCGATAGCTCTCGACAAAGACGTCGCGGACCGGCGAATGCTCGGCATAGCTCCAGCCGGGATACTCGAACTCAAACTTGGCGTCGAATCCCAGGACATCGGCCAGCGTCTGCAGGCGGTCCTTGAACTCGTTCTGCAGCGAGGTGATCGAGGAGCGCGGGGACAGCATGATCTTGACTTGGTCGTCAGAGGTGGCAACCACGCCGATGTTGGAGGAAACCTCGACGGAGCCGTCGGTGGCGACGTTGCGGCGGATCACACCGTTGGGGGCAAGACGCAGGGCGCGAATAAGGGCAAGTGCGGACTTCTGGTCCATGGCCTCGACCTCGGCGTCGTCGGCAATCTCAACAGTGCAGGTAAAGCCGGGGTCGAAGACCTCGAGCTCGGCAGTGACGTCGGCGATGATGCCCTTTGCGATCTGGGCCGCGGCCTCGGCGGCAGCGTGGTCGGCGTAGACCAGAACAGCCTTGCACTCACGGTTGATGGCGTTGTCCTTGGTGCCGCCGTTAAAGCTAACGATGGCGGGCTCGCCGGCAACCATCAGGCGGTCGATGATGCGGGCCATGATGAGGTTGCCGTTGCCGCGCTCCAGGTTGATATCGCTGCCGGAGTGGCCGCCCAGCAGGCCGGAGATGTCGAGCGTGAGGGTGCTACCGGTCTTGTGCTCGCGCGTGATCGGGCAGGTGTAGGTAACGACGACACCGCCGGCGCAGCTGACGGTGGCAACGCCCTCTTCCTCGGAGTCAAGGTTAATCATGGTGCGGGCGCTAATCTGGGACTTGTCGAGCGTCTCGGCGCCGACCAGGCCAGTCTCCTCGTCGGTGGTGAACACGCACTCGAGGGCCGGATGGGCAATCGAATCGTCGTTGAGCACGGTAAGCATAAGCGCGACGGCGATACCGTTGTCGGCGCCCAGAGTGGTGCCGTTAGCGGTGAGGACGCCGTCCTTGACGACCAGATCGATACCATCGGTCGTAAAGTCGTGCTCGACGGAACCCAGCTTGTCGCACACCATATCGATATGGCCCTGCAGCATCACGGTCGGGGCATTCTCGGCACCGGCAGATGCGGGCTTGCGAATGATAACGTTGTAGACCTCGTCCTGGTACACATCGAGGCCGCGCTCCTTGGCAAACGCAACCAGGAAATCGCTGATGCCCTTCTCGTTGCCAGACCCACGGGGGATCGCGCTGACCTCCTCAAAGAAATGGAACAGCTGGGCGGGCTCGTAGCCGGTAATCTTGTAGTCCATGGTGCCTCCTTGGCGCAACTGGTTAGACAGTAAGACATGCGCCTTGTATATTCCCAGACTTTACGTGCATAAACCAGTCGAAAACGCCGAGCGCCCTCGCATCATCGGCTAACGGTGGACCGCATAGCGTAACGGTCACAACTTCGCAGTTCTACAAATCGAGGCGCCCTTGCCAGAGCGCCTCGATTGCGCGTATCAAATTGTCGCCACGCCCTACAGCGCGCCGGAGCCGGCTTGCATCATGCCGCCGGGGCCCGAGGTCACGCCGCCGCTCACGGGCGCGGCGTTGCCGGTGTGCGGTGCCGCCGGGGCGGTATCGCCACCGAGCGTGCCCGCCGGACGCGGTGCCGGGATCTCGCCCGTGCCGTGGCTAAAGACAAACTTGCCATCGGCCACGTCGCACAGGACGGTATCGCCCTCGCCCCACTCGCCGGCCAGGAGCTCCTCGGACAGCGGGTCCTCGATGAGCTTTTGAATAGCACGGCGCAGCGGACGCGCACCGTTGGTGAGGTCGGTGCCCTCGGCCACGATCTTGTCATAGGCCGCATCGGTGAGCTTGATGTTCATGCCGTTGGTAATCAAACGCTGACGCAGGTCGTCCACCAGCAGGTGCGCGATCTTGGTGAGATTCTCGCCCGAGAGCTTCTGGAACACCACAATGTCGTCGATACGGTTGAGCAGCTCGGGGCGGAACAGGCGCTTGAGCTCGCCCATCGCACGACCCTTGATCTCACTCGAGGTGAGGCCCTGCTCGCCGGTGGTGCCAAAGCCAACGCTCGCATCCTGCGCGATCTCGCGGGCGCCCACGTTTGACGTCATGATGATCACGGTGTTGCGGAAGTCAACCGTCTTGCCCTGGCTATCGGTCAGACGACCCTCCTCCAGCACCTGCAGCAGGATATTGAAGATGTCGGGGTGCGCCTTCTCGATCTCGTCGAACAGCACGACCGAGTACGGGTGACGGCGAACAGCCTTGGTGAGCTGGCCGCCCTCGTCGTGGCCCACATAGCCCGGGGGGCTACCGATGAGCTTGGAGACCTCGAACTCACTGCCAAACTCCGACATATCGAAGCTGATGAGCGCGTCCTTGCTGCCAAAGAGATACTCGGCGAGCGTCTTGGCGAGCTCGGTTTTGCCCGTGCCGGTGGGGCCCAGGAAGATAAAGCTGCCGCCGGGGCGACGCGGGTCCTTGAGCGGCGAGCGGCTGCGGCGCACGGCCTTGGCAACGGCCTCGACGGCCTCGTCCTGACCGATGATGCGCGTCTTGAGCACGCTTTCGGCCTGCAGCAGGCGGCGGCTCTCGCTCTCGGTGAGCGAGGACACCGGCACGCCCGAGGTCACGGACACGATGTCGGCAATCTGGGAGACATCGATGGTGAGCGGGCTGGCGTCGAGCTCGGCCGTCCAGGCAGCCTTGGCCTCGGCGAGCTCAATCTCGGCAGCCTTTTGCTGCTCGGTGATCTCGGCGGCCTTGTTCATGTCGTCGCTCTCGGTGGCCTCCTGCGCGGCGGCCTTAAGCTCCTCCACGCGATGCTCGGCCTCGCGCACCGGCTCGGGCGCGCGGTTGGCGGCGATGCGAGCGCGGGCACCGGCCTCGTCGATGAGGTCGATGGCCTTATCGGGCAGGAAGCGATCCTGGATGTAGCGGTTGGAAAGGTTCGCGGCGGCCTCGATAGCACCCTGCGTATAGTGCACATGGTGGTGCTCCTCGTAGCGCGGCTTGAGCGCGGTCAGGATCTTGACCGTGTCCTCGACGCTCGGCTCCTCGACATCGATGGTCTGGAAGCGACGCTCGAAGGCCGGATCCTTGGTGAGGTACTTGCGGAACTCCTCGGCCGTGGTGGCACCGATGATCTGGAAAGCACCGCGCGCGAGCACGGGCTTGAGCATAGAGCTCGCATCGATAGAACCCTCGGCAGAACCGGCACCGATGATGGTGTGCATCTCGTCGATAAACAAGATGACGTCGTCGGCTTCGGTCGCCTCCTGGATCACGTTCTTGAGGCGCTCCTCAAACTCACCGCGATACTTGGCACCCGCGACAAGACCCGGCAGGTCGAGCGTCCAGATATTCTGGTTCATGAGGTTCTCGGGCACGTTGCCGGCAGCGATCTGCTGTGCCAGGCCCTCGACGATGGCCGTCTTGCCCACGCCGGGGTCGCCCAGAATGAGCGGGTTGTTCTTGGTGCGGCGCGAAAGAATTTCCATCATACGCTGGACTTCCTTTTCGCGACCGATTACAGGGTCGAGCTCGCCATCGCGCGCCTTTTGCGTGAGGTTGGTGGCGAACTGCTTGAGCGTATCGGTGCCACTCCCCTTTTGCTGAGAGGCATCCGAGCCGCTAAAGAACGGCAGGCCCGCACCGGGACGACCAGCACCGGCGCCGGCAAGCGGACGCTTCTTGTCCTGGTCCTTGGCGGTGAGTTTCTCGATAGCCTTTTTGATGGAGGCGGACGACACGCCCAGGCGCATGAGGATGTCCATGGCCATGCCGTTGCCCTCTTCGACGATACCGATGAGCAGGTGCTCGGTCGACACGTAGGTCTGATTGTTCTCGCGCGCCACGCGGAATGAACGCTCCATCACGCTAATGACGAGCGGCGTAAAGGCAAGCTTGGCAGCCTCGGTCTCCTCGCTGGGCTCGGGGACCGTGGTCTGGACCTCCTTGAGGGTGTCCATGATGTCGTCGTAGGAGATATCGAGCGAACGCAGTGCCTCGGCGGCAATGCCCTCGTCCTCCTTGGCAAGCGCGAGCAGCAGGTGCTCGGTGCCCACCTTATTTGAATGAAGATCAAGCGCCTCTTGCTTGGCCATGGACATGACCTTACGCGCGCGATCGGTAAATCTATCTAACATGCTCGTTTCCTTACATGAGTTCATCGAAATCAAAACGCCCGCCCGTCGGCGGCGCTTTTGTCTCTTTACCCACAGGTTGTCTATGTTAACAGCTGGAGGAATATCTATAAACCCGGCTCACATGAATGCAGGTTATGACCGCATCGCGGGACTCACCGCGCGATGCGCGACAGGCGCCCCGCAAGAGAAACCCTAGGCGTCTTTCACCACGTCGGGACTCGTCGCACGCGATGCGCGATAGGCATCGGCCTCCTTGGAGACGCGTTCGAGCAGCTCGGATGTATCGACGCCCTCGACTTGCGCGACCGTTTCCACCGTCTGCATGGCGACCGCCCTCAGGTACGCGCACGCGCTGTCCCCCAGCTGCTCGAGGTCTATCTCCTCGCCGCCCTCCCGGGCAAAGCCGACCGCCATCACAAAGCCCATGATGCCCGAGACCAGAAAGCCCACCGCAAAGCTCGAATCTGTCTTGAGCTCTTCTCCGTCGGGGTGGACGATCTCTCTCACGCGGTCGATGATGATCGTATGGATGCCCTGCACGACCTGCTCGGCGGCACCCGCCCTCATGGTGATGACGATGCGCCGCAGCAGGCAGCGGACGTCGCGCCGGTCGAACGCCGAAAGGTCGCCCTCGCTCGAAAAATGCCAGAGGGCATCGGTGATGAGCTCGTTATCCTGCAGCAGCTGGGCTATGGCGATGGCGACGAGTTCATCGAAATCGTGAAAATAGTAGTAAAACGTTCCGCGATTGCACTGGGCGGCGCGGGTCACCTCGCCAACCGACAGCTCGAAGATGCTGTTGTTCTCGATGAGCTCCCAAAACGCCTCGATGATACGGGTGCGTGCATCGGGCGCATCGGCGTCCTTACGCGGTCTCGCCATGCGCCTCACCGCACCCCTGCGCCTTGGCGTTCATGATGAGCATCTGAAGACGGTTCTCCACGTTGGCGAAGCTCACGTCGGGATCGTAGTCGAGGGGCAGGAACTGCGCCGTGGGATACTGCTCCTTGAGCGCATGGATGAGCCCGCGCCCCACGACATGGTTGGGCAGACACCCGAACGGCTGCAGGATCACGAAGTTGCGGCAGCCGCGCTTGGCGTGCTCGAGAATCTCCGCCGGAATCAGCACGCCCTCGCCCACGTCGAACGTATGGTGCAGGATCTTATCGCTCGCGCGCACGAGCTCGGGCATGCGCGTCGGCGGCTCGTAGAGCGGGCTCGCCGCGCCCAGGCGGTCGCAACGGTCGTGCGCGAGCTCGAACAGGTTGTCCGCCGTGGCGTACCAGGCCTTTTCGGGCAGCGACAGGTCGACGTGGAACTCGCGCGACTGCGCATGCTTGTAGAAATAAGTCTTGCGGATCACGTCGGTCATGCGCGCCTCGATGACCTCGAGCCCGTTGTCCTCGAGGTAGCGCTCGATCTCGTGGTTGGCGCCGAGATGGAAATTGAGCAGGTACTCGCCCACGATGAGAACGGTCGGATGCGGGTTCGAGCGGTCGTACGGAACGGCGTCCATGATCGCAAGCGCGCGTTTGAAGCCCGTCGCCTGGCCTCTCAGCCCGGAGCGCTCCATGCCCTCGATAACCTCATCGAGCGCGCGGTCGAACGCAGCGTCCGCCGCGCCCTTCTCGAGCTCGTAGGGACGGATGCGCCTAAGCATGGCCTCGAGGGCATCGATCATGGGAAGACCGTAGGCGATCTGGATGCTCGGGCCAAGGCCGAGCTTGAAGCCCGGATGCGCATTGTGGGCATCGACGTCGTCGTTGGTGAGCACCGGGACATAGTCGTATCCCGCGTCGTCGAGCGCGCGGCGCAGCAGGGGCATGTAGTGCGTCAGGCGGCAGTCGCCGATATACTTGCCAGTCACCACGGCGACGTCGTGCGGGTCGTACTTACCGCTCTCGAGTGCCGCGAGCGCCTCGCCGATCACGATTTGCGCGGGGAAGCAGATGTCGTTGTGCACATAGCGTTTGCCCAAGCGGATGGCATCCTCGCGCCCGATATCAAGGGCCTCGGCGCGCACGCCCTGATTGCGCATCGCCGCGGTCATGAGCCTGCAGAACGCATGGGAGGTGTTGGGGACCAGCGCGATCTTGTCGTGCCGGTCGCGCTTGGTGTACTTGACCTTATACGGGTCGTCGAGCGGATGGACCGCGTGCACCCGGGCGCCCTCGGCACGCTCCTCCGCGCGACGACGGTTGACCGACTCGATAAACGAACGCACGCGAATGCCCATGGGACCGGCGACGTCGCTCTCATCGAGCTTGATCATCATCGGAACCTTGGAGCCCATCTCGCCCATCATGCGCGCGATCTCGTCGGTGAGATACGCATCGTGGCCGCAGCCGAAGCTGCCCATCTGCACGAGCTCGAGCTCGGGCGTCGATGCGACGATGACCGCGCACGACAGCATGCGCGCATGGTAGTTGTTCACGATGTCGATGCGGCTGTTGGAAAGATCGACGTTGCAGACCCCCGGCACCGCATCGGGCGTCAGCACGGGGATGCCGCGCTCAGAGAAGAGCTTGGGCAGCCCGTGGTTGACCAGCGGGTCGTTGTGGTACGGGCGCGAAGCGATCACCACCGCGTAGCCGCCGTCCTCGCGCACGTTCTCGAGCACCTGCCTGCCGCGCAGCTGCAGCTGGTTCTCAAACGTCTCCTGCGCGCGGTCCGCCTGCTCGGTCGCCTTGGCAACCAGGTCGGCATCGATATCGAAGGTCTCCTTGCACCACGCCTTGAGCTGGCGGTTTCGGTCGCCCTCGTCGTACCAGTGGAACAGCGGCGTATCGAACGGAACGCCGAAACGCTCCTCCGGGTTATCGGAATTGCGCATCACGTAGGGGTATCCCTTTACGACGGCGCACATCCACTCGCTGGTAGAGGCGGTGTTTTCGGTGGGCACCGTCGTGATGATGGGCATGAAGATGCGGTCGACGCCGGCGTCGACGAGATTGCGGATGTGCCCGTGGACGAGCTTGGCCGGGAAGCACACGGTGTCGGATGTGACGTGCGCCAGACCGCGCTCGTACATCGCCTTGGTGCTGCGTCCCGAGACGCGCACCTTAAAGCCGAGCGTGCTGAAGAACGTCGACCAGAACGGCATGGTGTCCCAGAACTCGAGCACACGGGGAATGCCGATCGTGACATCGCGCCCCCCGCAGACGGGAACCGTGGGGTACGACTCGAACAGCAGCTTCTCGCGGTCGACAAAGAGATTGGGGGCAGCCGCGGTCCGGTCGCGCCCCGTGCCGGGTGCCTGTGCCTCGCAAGCACCCTGCGGACGCAGCTCCTCCGTCGCGGGAACCTCGCGCACGAGCTCATCCCATGAGATGGCGCCGCCGCGCGGGCAGCGATTGCCCGTGACGTAAAGCGAGCCGTCGCCAAATGCCACGACCGCGCGCTGGCAGCGGTTGTTGCACCGACGGCAGGTAACGCCGCCGAACTCGCGATGCTCGAAGCGCTCCACGGCATCGAGCCCGATAAACGACGTGCCGGCGTCGCCCTTGCGGCATTCCTCGCGCGCGAGCAGGGCGATACCGATAGCGCCCATCAGCCCCGGGTGGGGCGCACGCGTGACGGGTTTGCCCAAATACTGCTCGAATGCGCGCAGCACCGCGTCGTTTCGGAATGTGCCGCCCTGGACGACGACTTTGTCGCCCAGACGGTTGAGATTTGAAACGCGAATGACCTTGGTAAACACGTTCTCGATAATCGAACGGCAGAGACCGGCCATGATGTCGCCCGGACCCTTACCGCGCCGCTGCTCGGAAACGACGCTGCTGTTCATGAACACCGTGCAGCGGCTGCCGAGAACGGCGGGGGCTTTGGACGAAAATGCCTCGGTCGCGATATCCTCAACGGCTATTCCGAGGTTTTTGGCAAAACCCTCGAGGAACGAGCCGCAGCCCGCAGAGCACGCCTCGTTGACGACGATATCGGTCAGCACGCCGTGGTTGAGCCAGATGGCCTTCATATCCTGTCCGCCGATGTCGAGCACGAAGGTCGCATCTGGAACGCATGCGCACGCGGCGCGGGCGTGCGCGACCGTCTCGACCGTATGGTAGTCGGCGTGGAACGCGCGCGCGAAAAGCTCCTCGCCGTATCCCGTGGTGCCCACGGCATCGATCGCAAGCGTGACTCCCGCTGTCTCCCAGCGGTTCTTCAAGCTGACAAGACCCTGTTGGGCGACGTCGAGCGGTCTGCCGTTATTAGACGCGTAGAACGAATCGACAAGCTCACCCGCCTCATCGACCAGGGCGAACTTGGTCGTCGTGCTCCCCGAATCGATACCGAGCGCCACACGCACCGTCTCTCCGGGCGCATACGCATCCGGACCCTTTGCCGGCGTCTCTTTGCCATGGCGTGCCGTAAAATCCGCCTGCTCGGCAGGTGTGGCAAAAAAGGGCTGGGCAAGACGTCCCTCCCCGCTTGCGGGCGCGACCGTCTCGAGCTTATCCAGCCGGACAAAAGCGTCGGGAAGGTCGATCGGTTGGGACGATGTGAACATGTCGGTCAGCGACAGGGCGGCACCGCGCGCGACCATGATCTGCGGATCGCGCGGGACGATAACCTGATCGTCCGATAGATTCAGTTGCTCCCGGAACACGCGGACCAGCGTGGGGTTGTAGGCGAGCGTACCGCCCTCGAAGATTACCGGCGGCTCGATGTCGATACCCTGGGCCAGACCGCCGATCGTTTGGCGGGCGACCGCGTGAAGCGCCGAAAACGCCAGGTCGGTGGTAGGAATGCCCTCGTTGAGCAGCGGCTGGATATCGGTCTTTGCGTACACGCCGCAGCGGCCCGAGACCTCGTGGACGGTCGTTCCCCGGCTTGCGAGCTGCTCGAACTCGCCCGATTCGGTGCCGACCCCCATGAGCTTTGCCATCTCGTCGATAAATGCACCGGTACCGCCTGCGCACGAGCCGTTCATGCGCATGTCGGCAACCTCGATGTCTCCCTTATCGTTGGTGCGGAAGAAGATCATCTTGGCGTCTTGGCCGCCCAGCTCGATGGCGCAGCGCGTCTGCGGATAGAACCTGCTGATCGCGAGCGCGTTGGCGACCACCTCCTGAACGTACGAGGCGCCCAGCGCGGTCGCGATATCGCGCGCACCCGAGCCGGTCACCGCAACGCGCAGCGACTCATGGGGAAAGCGCTCGGCGAGCTCGCCGAGCATGGCGCGCACGCTCGCTGTCTGACACGCCCCGTGGCGGCGATATCCCCACCACGCCTCGGTCATATCCTCGTGCATCGCGTAAACTTTGGTCGTCGTCGACCCTACGTCCAGTCCTACTAGCAACGCCATAATGCTCCGTCTCTCGCATTTTTCCTGCTAGAGATATACCACTCTACGTAATACAACAGACTGTTGTATTTAAACTCCGTATAAAAAGCGGCTGCCGCAACGCTTCAGCAGCCGCCGAATGCACCAACAGATTGTTCTGCGCGCTAGCACGTCGGGCAACGGAGCAGCACGGGCCCTCCGGTCATGCGCACCGCTCACGCCCGCGATATCGCCGAGAGAGCTATCCACGCTTAGGGCTCCAACCAAGCAAGTCGCCCGCGCTCAGCAGATCCCTAAGCGAGCTACTCGCACTCAGGAGCCATAGCCTGCTCCAAGAGCTCGGCATGCTCCTCCTCGAAAACCGTCCCCACAGGGAAGGCGCGACGGAAGACGAAGTGGGAAATCGGACCGGCTACCAAAAGGTTCCACGGCAGCGCCATCACAAAATTATGCGGGATGTTGATCATCCAGATCGCGGGCACGGAATACAGGTTCGCAAGGATGCCGCCGGGCATGTGCGTCAGACCCTCGCAGGCACCGTACAGCGACATGATGATGACCATGGGAACGACCATGCAGGAGCTGACGGCGAGCGTCATGGCAAGTGGCGAGCTCTTGCCCGGCGTGACCAAGTACTTAAAGGCGAAACCCTTGGCGAGCGGGCTGGCGACGAACCAGTCGCAGCACATGGCAAAAATGTAGGCAACGGGGAAGCCGAGCCACGCAGCGGCAACGACCTCGCCGTTGATGGCCCCGTGCTGCAGGGCAACGTTGTAGATGCTCATCCAGAGCACCATGCAAAAGCACATGATAAAGGTGAACAGCAGGCTCTCTCGTTTGTTGATAGGCATAAAGGGCAGATTCCTCTCTGTGTTGTACCGCGGCGCCACGCAACAAAAACGGGCGGGCAAGATGGAGCTGTTGGAACTTCATCTCGCCCGCCCGTGGTACGCGCGTCTGCGACTACTTATGTGGTGGAACCAGCCTAGCACGAAACGCATGCGCTTCGTAAGCGTTGAGTTTATGAAGATGCAGGGCACCGATAATCCCCCGACCCCATAAGTTGCGGTGGAATACGGACTGTTTTGACCCTTTAAGCAGCAATTCAATCCCTATTTCACCGCAACTCATTTGGTGCAAAGTAACCTGTCCCCCTTGTACCAATTAGCTGGTGTGGCGCCAGCGAGGGTCGGTGAGGGTTCTCGCCACACCCAGGCCAACGGGCAAAAACGCCACGATGAGCACTGCGCGCACAAACCAGCCGAGCATATTGACCGTGTCGAAGGTGCACATGTAATACATAGAGCGATAGAGATACAGACCGGGCACCATAATGACAATCGAAGGCACCGTGAGAGCGATGCGCGGGTAGGTGAGCTTGACTTCGGCCAAGCTTGCCAGCAGACCCGATACCAGCGCGCCGATAAACGCTGCTGCCTCGGGAGGCATTCCCGTGCTGAGGCCCAGGAAGGGAATCATCATCGGCGCATCGACAAGGGTCAGACGCAGGGTATTGGACACGGCGCCGATCAACCCAGCTGCCGCGGCCATCTTTACCGGGCTGTTGAACATCACCGAGAAGCCGAATACGCCAACGAAGCTCATCACCACGCGCAAGAGCGTAAGGGCAAACGGCGAAAGGCCGAGCGGGGCAAAATCATCCGGTGCCAGCCCCACACACTCGGCAACCATCCAGCCCACAAGGGTCGCCATCACAATAATCGACACGGCATACGAAAGACGCTCGATACCGCTTCGCATGTCGAGCTTGGCGATGTCGAGGCCTGCCGTAATGAGGGGAAAGCCGGGAATCACAAAGAGCATGGCGCCGATATAGCCTTCTTGGTGCGACATTGCCCCCGGTATGACCTGGCCAAGGCCGAGCAATGCCAGCAGATACGAAACGCAAGCGAGCGCAACGCCGGTCGTCAGCGCGCTGAACTGACCAAGGCCTTGCTTGAGAATATGGGAGCGGGCAAAGTTGCCGACACCCGCGCCCACGAACGCGCATGCCATCTCAATAGGACCGCCGCCGAGCAAAAAGACGAAGGCGCCACAGGCACAGGCCGCCGCAAGGCCCTGTTGCCAAGGCGCGTAATCAGGTTTTGAACTCTCAACGGTCTTGAGCATCTCGTGATACTCGTGCACCGTGAAGCGACGACCATAGGTCTCGATTTCCTTGAGGAAACTCTCCATCATCCAAATGCGATGGGTATTGACTCCCGTTGTGGGCAGGCTGACAACCTCGTTAAAGCAGTGGCCATCTTCGATGCAGGTGCACTCAAACGACAGAAGACTTAAGTCAACGTGGATGGTGACACCGAGTACGGCGGCAACACGATTCATGGTATCGCGCACGCGCCAGGCACCCGTTCCGCTTGCCAGCATAAGCATGCCGGTGCGGCAGATGATGGATGATTTATCGGTGAGCGGCGCATCGACGGCAAGTTCATCGCCTGCCGTCACGATCTGGTGCCAGTCAGTTTTCATATGGAGCGCGCCGGCACGAACGCCGTGATGCATGGGGGCTCTCGAAAGCAGCGAGTCAAGGCGCGAAGGCTGTGGGGGCTCCGTTAATTCGCCCTCGTCCTCGTCGGGCTCTTCATCGACCAGATCAAAGGAATCAAGCGGCGCTGGCTCGCGACGGTCGATCAGCTCCTCGTCCTCATCATCAAAGTAATTGAACTGATCGAGCATGTCCTCTTCGATTGAACGCTCGCTCGCGTCGTCCATATAGACGCTCCCTTCCTACCGACTAACCCCCATCCTAGGCAGCAACGGCTAAAGGAAACATAAAAGAGACGGCTGTCATGCGAGCCATGTGCGCAATAGCCAATGACTACATCTAGACCAAGGTAACGCCGATGTTTTGGCAACGACAGCGAAAGCCCGCCAGAGCGAGCAAGGTGCCTTGAAACAAGGCGGCATAGACCTTTTGGTCATGCCGCTGAAGTTGAAAGGCAGATTGCCGCTCTGGCGGGCTTGCAGCGTCGAGTGGTTACGGCGTTTGGTAAAACGCCGTAACCCCCTAGTACATCTTTGCGCCGGCGGGGATGGAGGCGTCGAGCTGGATCAGGTTGAGGCGCTCCTCGCCCTCCTCCTCGTGGATGGCGCTGATCAGCATGCCGCAGCTGGGAATACCCATCATCTTGCGCGGAGGCAGGTTGGTGATGGCGAGCAAGGTCTTGCCGACCAGGTCCTCGGGCTCGTAATAAGCGTGAATACCGGAGAGGATGGTGCGGTCGGTGCCGGTGCCGTCGTCGAGCGTAAAGTTCAGCAGCTTCTTGGACTTCTTGACGGCCTCGCATGCCTTGACCTTCACAGCGCGGAAGTCGCTCTTGGAGAAGGTATCAAAGTCGACGAACTCCTCAAACAGCGGCTCAACGGCGATCTTGGAGTAATCGAGCGTGGGCTTAAGCGACTTAACGAATGGGCTCGCGGCGTTGCCGGCCTCGGCAGCCTTGGCGGCAGCGGCACCGGACTGGAAACCCTTCTCGGGCTTCATGTGCGGGAACAGCAGCACGTCGCGGATAGAAGCCTGGTTGGTAAGCAGCATGACCACGCGGTCGATACCAATGCCAATACCGCCCGCGGGAGGCATACCGTACTCGAGGGCGCGCACGTAGTCCTCGTCATACTCCATGGCCTCATCGTCGCCGCCGGCCTTCTCGGCCATCTGGGCGGCAAAGCGCTCGGCCTGGTCGACCGGGTCGTTGAGCTCGGAGAACGCGTTGGCGTACTCGTGGCCGGCAATAACCAGCTCAAAGCGGTGCGTCAGGCGCGGGTCGTCCTCAAAACGCTTGGCAAGCGGGCTGACCTCGATGGGGTAATCGCACACGAAGGTCGGGTTGACGATGGTGTCCTCGCCCAGCTCATCGTAGATCTCGGCGATAATCTTGCCGGCGGTCCACTCGGGCTTAATCTCCAGGCCCTTCTCGCGCGCGGCGGAAGCAAGCTCCTCGACCGGCGTGTCGATGGTGACCTGCTTGCCGAGCACATCGGAGACGATGTCGGTCATGGGACGGCTGGCCCACTCACCAGAAAGGTCGATGGTCTGGCCCTGGTACTCGATGACCTCGGGGTTGCCGATGGCCTTGTTGGCAGCCTTGATGACACCCTGGGCGAGTGCCTTCATGCCCTCGAGGTCGGAGAAGGCACGGTAGGCCTCCATCGTGGTGAACTCGGGGTTGTGGGTAAGGTCCATGCCCTCGTTACGGAAGATGCGGCCGATCTCGAACACGCGCTCAAAACCACCGACAATGCAGCGCTTGAGGTGCAGCTCGGTGGCAATGCGCAGGTAGCACTCCTGATCGAGCGCGTTGAAGTGGGTAATGAACGGCTTGGCAGTAGCGCCGCCCTGGATGGTCTGCAGGATGGGGGTCTCGACCTCCATGTAGCCGTCGGACTCCATAAAGCGACGGAAGGTGGAGAGAATCTGCGAACGCTTACGGAAGGTCTCGCGAACGTCGTCGTTGGCGATCAGGTCGACATAGCGCTGGCGATAGCGGGTCTCCTTGTCGGAAAGACCGTGGAACTTCTCGGGCAGCGGACGAACGGCCTTGGCAAGCAGGGTCGCGCTCTTAGGAGCAACGGAAAGCTGGCCGCGCTGGGTGCGCACGACCACGCCGGTCACGCCCAGGATGTCGCCCAGGTCGAGGGCCTTGAGCGTATTCCAGGCAGCCTCGTCCATGTCGTTGATGCGGCAGAACAGTTGAATCTCGGCAGTCGCATCGCGCACGACGATGAACATGATCTTGCCCTGACCGCGCTTGGCGACCACACGGCCGGCGATCTTCACGACATCCTCGGTGTCCTCACCATCGGCAAGATCGGCGTACTTAGTCTCGATATCGGCGACGTAGTCCTCAAGCTCAGAGTGCTCGGGATAGGGGTTCTGGCCCGCCTCGAACAGGGCGGCGCGCTTGGCCAGGCGGGTGGCGCGCTCGTCGTTGAGCGTCGATGCCTGATCGGCGGCGTTCTGGTTCTCTGCCATAAGTTAGCTCCTCAAACTAAAACGCTCCCCAGGATTCGGTCCCAGGGAGCGAAAACATACCTTTACGCGGGACCGTGGTCTAGCGTGCGATCTTGGCGATGGTGTAGACGCGAGTCTTGCCGGAAGGCGTAACGACCTCGACGGAGTCGCCCTCGCCGTGACCGATGATGGCGTGACCGACCGGAGACTCGTTGGAAATCTTGTGCTCGAGCGAGTTGGTCTCGGTGGTACCAACGAGCGTGACTTCCATGACCTCGCCGTTGGGATCAATCAGCGAAACGGTGGAACCGATGGAGACGGTCAGGTCGCCCGTGGTGGCAGCAACCTGAGCGTTGGCGAGGATGGCCTGGATCTCGGCAATACGAGCGGCGTTCTGGGCCTGCTTGTCCTTAGCGGCGTCGTACTCGGAGTTCTCCGAAAGGTCGCCGAACGCGCGGGCTTCCTTGATGTCCTCGACGATCTCCTTGGCGTAATCGCCCTCACGCCAAGCGAGCTCCTCGACGAGCTTCTGGCGGCCCTCAGCGGTCAGTACGATCTGGCTTGCGTCCATACGGATATCTCCCCAACTCTGATCAAACAATCAACTGTCAACAAAACGAAAAAGACCGGCTAGCCTGCGGGCAAGCCGGTCAGGTGCTCACCCCAAAGGGATGGGACTACTCTGCGTCCGCGTCGCTGTCCTCTGCCTGCTTCTTCTTGGCAGCAGCGAGCTTGGCCTCGAGCTCAGCGATCTCCTTGTCCTCCTCGGACTGCTCGACCACGACCTCCTCGGCCTGCTTGGTCTCGGCCTTATCGTCGCCCTCCATACCCTCACGGATATTCTTGACGGTAGAGCCGAGGGACTTGCCGAGCTTCGGCAGGTTCTTGGGCCCGAAGATAATCAGGACAACGACGAGAATAATGATGAGCTCAGGAGCCCTCAGTCCAAACATGTAGACCTCCACAATACAGCGAGACAAGCTCGAATGAGTATACCGCGGGTATCGCGGTATCACAACACTAGCTAAAAAAAGGGACCGCAAGAAGCGGTCCCTCCTCATGCTCTGGTCGGGTTGACTGGATTTGAACCAGCGACCCCTGCGTCCCGAACGCAGTGCTCTACCAAACTGAGCCACAACCCGTTAGCTCGACTATAGTAACAAAGATTTTCGCCGCGTGCTAGAGACATTTTTATTTCTTTGGCGCGTCAATTTGAACCGTGTTGGGAATAAGCTCAGTCGCGCAGGCCCACCAGCCACTTTGCTGGGCAGCATCGGCAAGCCTTTCGGCCGTGGCAGCGGTGTCGCAAATGGCAAACGAGCAGGCACCCGATCCGCACACATCTACAGCAACGGTTCCGTCCTGTTTACGCAGCCAGTCGAGGACCGTTTGAATCTGCGACTCCATCTGTGCGGAAATGACACCAAGGTTGTTATGGATGAGTGCATATGCCGTCTCGGCATCACCAGCACGCAAGGCAGAAGCTATCGCGCCGGGCTTGTCCGCAGGCACCGGGGCCTCGTCAAAACGTCGATAAGCTTCAATTGTCGAAACGCTTGCCTCGCGCGGCTTGACCAGCACGACGGGCGTCGCGGGCAGCGCGGGGCACTCAGTTGCCAGCACGTCTCCCCCACCTACGTAGAACGCAGGACTCGCGTGCAAAAAGAACGGGACGTCAGCACCAATGCCCCGCGCAATATCGTCGAGCGCTGGGTCGGTGCGATCAATGCCCCAGAGCTCCGCCAAGGCGACAATGACCGCGGCCGCATCCGTCGAGGGGCCGCCCAAGCCGGCGCACAATGGAATGCGCTTCTCAATCGTCACGCAGATGTTTGCCTCGCGACCATAATGCTCGGCCATAGCAACCGCAGCCCGATACGCCGTATTCTTTTGCATGGGAAAATCTGATGCCGGAACCGTCTGGACGGTCAGCGCCTGCGCCGGCGTGACCGTCACGGTATCGGAAAGACCGACGGCCGCCATCAGGGAATCGACCCTGTGGTAGCCGCGGTCATCGCGCTCGGTATGAACCCCCAGGTAGAGGTTAATCTTTGCCGGCGCGGAAAGAGTCAGGGACCGATCGGTCACCGTTAATGCTCCTCGAGCTGATTGCCGAGCGGGGTAAAGATATGCTCGCCGCTCTCGGGGTCGAACAGCTCGACCTGGCCGGTGAGGACATCGATGTACTGGTAGGACTGACGCGACTTGCGGCCGCGACGCTCGTCAACCTCGACAATGAAGACGGCCGGGTGGACGCTCTTGATGGTGCCCATGCGCTCGACGACGCGGGTACGGCCCATGTTGGCCTTCACCTTGACGCGATCGCCCACCATATCGGTCAGCTTCTCGTGGATGTCGTCGACGTGATTGACTTCCATCTCTTCCATGAACAGGGCCTCCAGAAGGTGCAATTCAAAAAGGGGATAATACCCCTAAGATAGACAAAACTCTAATACTATAGCACCCTGTTGTGGCCATACGCAAGTAGCTAAATAAGCCCCGTCCCAAATACGTACCAGACGACAATCTCGCATGACCAGTTGTTACGCGGTTTGGTAAAACCGCGTAACCTAAAGGTTGTCGGTGTCCAAGACGATGGTGAATGGGCCGTCGTTGACCAGGTCGACCTTCATGTCGGCGCCAAAGATACCGTGTGCCACATGCTCAACGTCCTCGTGCACAAGCGTCAGGAAGTACTCGTAGAGCTCGTTGGCGACATCGGGGGCGCCGGCATCCGTAAACGACGGACGGCGGCCGTGGCGGCAGTCGGCAAACAGCGTGAACTGCGACACCACGAGTACCTCGCCGTCGACATCGGCAAGTGCCAGGTTGGTCTTGCCGTTCTCGTCCTCGTTGATACGCAGCCCGCGGAGCTTGCCCCACAGCTTGTCGGCCTCGGCACGCGTATCGCCATGGCCCACACCCAGCAGCACCAGGTAGCCGCGTCCAATGCGGCCCACGCACTCGCCGTCGACCGTCACGCCGGCGTTGAGCACGCGCTGCACCACCGCACGCACGGTCTACTCCTCGCCCGTCAGCTTGGCGGACAGATGCTCGAGCGCGTGGAAACGATGGCTGATGGCGTTCTTCTCGTCAGCCGTCAGCTCGGCCATGGTCTTGCCCGGCGTGTCGACCGGCAGGAACAGCGGGTCGTAGCCAAAGCCGTGATCGCCGCGGCCCTCGTGCGCGATAACGCCCTCGCAGGCGCCCTCGCCATAGGTAACCAGACCATCCGTGTCGATGAGCGCAACGACGCTCATAAAGCGCGCAGTGCGGTCCTCGTCGGCCACGCCCTCCAGATTCACGAGAAGCTTGGCGTTGTTGGCGGCATCGTCTCCGTGCACGCCCGCATAGCGCGCGCTATACACGCCAGGCTCGCCGTCCAGGACATCAACGACCAAGCCAGAATCGTCAGCAATGGCCATAAGGCCCGTCTCCTCGACCGCAGCCTGTGCCTTGATGATGGCGTTCTCCAAAAACGTCGTGCCGTTTTCCTCGGGGTCCTCAAAATCGCCCAGCTGGCCGAGCGCCACAAAGCGCACCTCGGGCATGACCTTGCCCAAAATGGCCTCGATCTCGGTGAGCTTATGAGCGTTTCCGGTTGCCACGACGATGGTCGCCGCCGGGTCGAGGGTGTCGATGTCGATCTTCTCAAGTGCCATAACTGGCCTCCTTGTCTATATAGCAAGCCGCGCCGAGGGCGACGAGGACCTCCGCCTCTCCCCTCTCAATCAACGGCAGTCTTGTGTCTAGACGTCTCCGCAGATAAAACCTACCAAAATAAACCTGTCCTTTTGACAGGTTAGGCGATGGCTTGGCACTGAAGCTCGATGAGCTCGGCGATACCCTTGTCGCCCAGGTCGAGCAGGGCGTTGAGGCGTTTGCGGTCAAAGGGCGCCTGCTCGCCGGTGCCCTGGAGCTCAATCATCTCGCCGGTGTCGGTGGCGACGAGGTTCATGTCGACCTCGGCATGGCTGTCCTCGGAATAATCGAGGTCAAGCAGCGTATTGCCGTCGACAACGCCCATGGAGATGGCAGCCACCTGGCCGATAAGCGGGATGCGCTCGATCTTGCCCGCCTCGACCCACATGGCGAGGGCGTCGCGCAGCGCCACCCAGGCGCCGGTGATGCTCGCTGTACGCGTGCCGCCATCGGCCTGAATCACATCGCAGTCAACGGTGACGGTGTACTCGCCGAGCGCCTTCATGTTGACGACGGTACGCAGGCTGCGGCCAATGAGGCGCTCGATCTCCATAGAGCGGCCCTTGCGGTTGGCGTGCTCGCGCTTGCAGCGCTTGCCGGTCGACGCCGGCAGCATGGCGTATTCCGCGGTCACCCAGCCGGCCTTAGCTCCCTTTCGCCAGCCCGGCACGCCCTCCTCGATAGTGGCAGCGCACAGCACGCGCGTGTCACCGAACTCGGCCAAACACGAGCCGTGGGCGTGCTTCATGACGCCACGGGTGAGCTTAACGGGGCGCAACTCGTTGGCGGCGCGACCGTTAGCGCGGTTGACCTGCATGTACTCCATAGAAATATCCTTTCGGCAAAAGATGTGGCGAAGGCCCTGACGGCTGCCTTACATCTATTTCAGCTCATCGATATCGATATGTTCGATGCTCTTAAGCGGCTGACCAAAGATAAAGCTACCCGCCACCGCAAACTCGGCAATGTTATCGGCCGTCGTGGCAAAACGATGCTGCGGCTCGGCGGCGTCGCCCGCCAGCTGCTCGCGGCGCGTGAGGATATCGGTCAGCTCGCGCGTGGTCTCCTCGGCGGAACTCACGACGCGCACCCCAGGCCCCAGCGCATGCCGGATAGGTCCCACCAACAGCGGGAAATGCGTACAGCCGAGCACCACGGTATCGATACCGTGGTCGCGCAGCGGCTCAACCGTGGCACCCACCAGCGCACGCACGGCAGGCGTATCGAAGATGTCCTCGTTCTCAAGCCACTGTTCCTGCAGATGTGCACCCGAGGCGAGCTCGTGTTCGACAACCTCGACAAAGCTCGAGGCAGGACAGCCGTATACATCGACGCCGGCATCCAGGTCCTGAATGGCGCGCGTGTAGGCGCCCGAGCGAATGGTGAGGTTGGTGGCGAGCACGCCCACGCGACGCGAGCGGGTGCTGTTGATCGCCGCACGGGCACCCGGCGCGATCACACCGATGACGGGAACGTCGAGCACCTGCTGGGCCAGACGCAAGGCCGCAGCGGTCGCCGTGTTGCAAGCGATGACCATAATCTTGACGTCGTGCTTCGAAAGCCAACGACCCGCCTGCAACGCAAACGAGCGCACTTCATCCTCGGTGCGGGTGCCGTAGGGGCAGCGCTTGGTGTCGCCAAAGTAGTAGACGGACTCGTGCGGCAGCGCCGTCGCGATGGCGCGCGCAACCGTCAGACCGCCCAAACCAGAATCGAACACGCCAATCGGGCGCGTGTCGCCTGCCGGATTCTCGATATCGGACATTACCTCACCAGTCTCTCTCGAAAAGACATGTCCAAGTGCGGCGACGCCGCGCTACGAACGCGCCGCGACCAGCAGCTCTGCCGTCGCCGCCCAACCGTCGACAATTTTGCCTCGCGTAACGAAAGCGTTCTCGCAAGCAGCCAGGAACTCGGGCGCGCCGGCGCTCGTCAGGCCATTCTCGACCAGGCAGAACGTGCCCACGTGATCGGCCATGTAGAAGTCGGACTCGGAGTCGCCGAGCGCCAACGTCTCCTCGCGCTCGATCCCCAGGTGCTCGCAGAAGCGCGCAATGGCGACGCCTTTGTTGAGGCCCGCGGGGTTGATGTTGAATGCGCGACCGTCCTCGACGCGATCGAGCTCGAGCGTCGTCGGCTTGGACAGATGCGTCAGGTGACCGTTGCAGGCCCACACCAGGCCGCAGCCGGCCTCGTCCAGGATGGCCTGAACCTCATCGTCGGGCACATCGCCGCGCATGCCGACGGTGACCTCACGGTATTTGTAGCCGGTCGACATGTCGTTGTGATACTCGATCTTGTGCGGCCAGCGGGCGAGGATCTTCTCGCACACGCCGGTCTGTTCGATCACCTGGTGCGGCGTGAGGCCGCAGGCGGGGTCGTAAGGCATGTCGCCGGTCAGATACTCCCAATCGTTGGCTTTGAGGTCGTACATGACCAGGCCGCCCATCTCGCCGATGTAGGAGTTGAGGCCGAGCACGCGCGCGTCCTCGTGGATCATGGTACGGTTGCGGCCCGAGGTGGGAACCACCTGAATACCAGCGCGAGCGAGCGCCACGACGGCCTCGACGAGTTTGGTCGAGGGGTTGCCGTCGTTGTCGCGTAGCACGCACGAGCCGGGTGCGAGCATCGTGGCATCCAGGTCGGTAAAGACGTACTTGACCTTGGCCAAGCGCTCGCGCATCTCGCCCGAAAGCTCAGCGACGGTCGGCAGGGTATTGTGGGACATGGTTACTCCGTTTACGTAGAAGGGTTTGGACTTGGACGGCATGTTTTGATTGAGGGAACACGCTTATGGCGACAGCGCACTCAGGGCGCCGCCGCCATCATGGTTCATTAGTCAAACTGGGTAACATCGATCAGGCGATTGGCCAGCGAAAGGTCGCTCTCGATGGGCACGAACTCGTCGCCCACGTGCATGAGCTCCTCGTCACCCTTTGCCAGCAGCAAGACAATGGTGGGAGCATCGGGGTTGACGTACTCCTCGCGCGCCGCCTTGAACGCCGCATGCACAGCGGCTTCGCGGTCGAGGATGATCTTGTTCGGCGTATCGTCGGGAACATGCTCGGCAAGCTCGCGACAGACCTTCATCGGGTCCTCGTGAGCTGGATCCTCGTTCGTAAAGATCATCAGGTCGGAATACGGTGCGGCCTCGCGTGGCAATTGCTCGCGGCGCTCCTGCGCCTTGCCGCCGGCGGCGCCAAACAGCGCAATGACGGGGCTAGCGGGAAACGCGCGCTTGACCGACGAGAAAAGCGAACGGAACGAAAGCTGGTTGTGCGCATAGTCAACGACGCAGATCACGCGGCCGTCCTTCGACTCCACGACCTCCATGCGGCCCGGCACGCGCAGTTTGGAGAGGCCCTTCTTGATAGCCTCGATACCGATGCCGATCTCGCGCGCAGCGGCGATAGCGACCAGCGCGTTTTCCACGTTAAAGTCGCCCGCGATACCCAGCAGGACCTTCTCCCCCGCCTCGGGCTCGTCGGCGCTCATGCCGTGCAAGTTGAACTCGATGTTAAAGCCGAGCATGCGGACATCGCTCGCCCACAGGCTTGCCTCGGGATGCTCGACGCCAACGGTCACCAAGCGCTCGGCCGTCGACGCTGCCTCTAGCACACGGTCAACCTCATCGGTGCCCAGATTCACCACGGCGGTCTTTGCCTGGTCAAAGATCCTAAGCTTGCTCTCAAAATAATCCTCAAACGTGGGGTGTTCGATCGGCGAGATGTGGTCGCGGCCGATGTTGAGGAAGCACGCCACGTCAAACGGCAGATTCTCGACGCGTTGGTACTTGAGCGCCTGGCTCGAGACCTCCATGACCATGGACTGGCGACCGGACGTGCGGCAGTTGGCGATATGGCGCCAGACCTCGGGGGCCTCGGGCGTAGTATTGGTGCTCTCGTAGCACTCGATACCATCGTCGGTACTCACCGATCCGATCATGCCGCAGGACTCGCCCGCCGCTTTGATAATCGACTGGAGCATAAAAGCGGCCGTGGTCTTTCCCTTGGTACCGGTGATGCCCACGATCTTGACGTCGTGGTCGGGACGGTCGTAGACCTCCGGCGGCAACAGGGCCATGGCCGTGCGAACACTATCAACAACCAGCATCGCAGCACCGCTCTCCTTCGCCAGCGGCTCCAGAGACTCGACCAGCGACTCCTCGCACACAAATGCGACGGCGCCCGCATCGAGCGCCATGCTCAAAAACGCGGGCTTAAAGGCAGCACCTTTGCAAAAGAATACGTCACCTGCCGAGACCGCGCGCGAATCAAACGAGCAACCGGTCACGGCACGCTCGTCAACCTGCTCTGATGCGCGCAGCTCGCCGCACACATCGAGAAGCTTGGCAAGCGTATCGACCGTGGTCACGGTCGCGGAATCCGAATGGTGCATCTTTCACCTTTCTCAACCATTTGGCAGGGACGGTTTTCATAGTAACTGAAACGTGCTCGCGCAAAAACGGCTCCCGGAGGAGCCGTTACGCGCAGGCGTTCGTAAGCCGAGGCTAGGCAGCCTGAACAGTGGGCTGGTCCTCGTCGATAAAGAAGCGCTTGTACCACACTAGGAACACGAGCGGCGTATAGATCTTGCGCTGGAAATCGCCCTTGCCCGCAAAGTGCAGATCGAGCAGGTGCATGAGCTCGTCGGTATTGAAGAACTCGCTTGCCCACGGCGCGGTGAAGTACTCCTTGACATAGTCGTACCACTTTTGCTCGCGCAGCCAGTAGACAATCGGCACCGGGAAGCCCACCTTGGGACGGGTGGCCCACTCATCGGGCAGCGACTTGTTGGCAGCGTGGCGGAGTACCTGTTTGTTGCCGTTCTCGTTGATGCGGTAGCGGTCGGGAATGTGTTCGGCGAACTCCATGACTTTGCGGTCCAGGAAGGGCACGCGCAGCTCCAGCGAGTGTGCCATGCACATCTTGTCGGCCTTGAGCAGAATGTCGCCCGGGAGCCACATATTCATGTCCAGGTACTGCTTTTTGACCAGCTCGGGCTGACCCTTCACGCGCGCATAGATGGGAGCGGCGAGCTCGAAGGCGCCATCTCCGGTGTTGTACTCGGGCTTGAGCACGCCGTCGACCTCGCGCTCCGGCCATACCAGAGCCTGTCCCAGGAACGACTTCTCGGGGATCTCGGCACCCTTGACCAGGAAGTTATGTCCCTTGAAGTACGGCATATGCAGCGCCAGGTTACCGAGTGCGCGACGGATGGGCAGCGGCACCATCTTTTTGTACTTGCGCACCGGGACCGTGTCCTCGTAGTAGGCGTAGCCGCCAAAGAGCTCGTCGGCGCCTTCGCCCGAAAGCACGACGGTGACGTCCTTGCGGGCCATCTCGGCCAAGAACCACAGCGGCACGGAAGACAGGTTGGACTGTGGCTCGTCCATGTGATACTGGATGTCCTCGAGCGCACCGAAGAACTCGTCGGCGGTAATCATCTTGCGAACGTTCTCGACGCCGAGCTTATCGGAAAGCTCCTTGGCGTAGTTGGTCTCGTTAAAGTTCTTGTAGTCAAAGCCCACCGAGAAGGTCTTGTCGGGCATGAGGCAAGCGGCGATGTAGCTGGAGTCGACGCCACCGGAGAGGAACGACGCGACCTTGACGTCGGCGATGCGATGGGCCTCGACGCTCTCGTGCACGACCTCGTCCAGCTCATCGACATACTCTTCGAATGGCTTCTCGACGGCAGAGTAATCGCAATCCCAATAGCGCTCGATGTTCATCTTGCCGGTCGGGATATCGACGGTAAAGTAGTGCGCCGGCGGCAGCTTGTAGACACCCTCGAAGAAGGTCTCCTCGGTTGCCGAATACTGCAGCGTCATGTACGGACGCAGGGCCTTTTTGTTGACCGCCTTGTGGAAGTGCGGGTAGTCCAGGAAGCTCTTGATCTCGGAACCAAAGAGCACGCCCGGAGCGCCGTCGCCCGCATCGGCCATGGGATAGTAGTAGAGCGGCTTGATGCCAAAGATGTCGCGGGCGCCAAAAAGCTTGTTCTTCTTTTTGTCCCAGATGACGAAGGCGTACATACCGCGCAGGCGATCGAGGACGGCCTCGCCCCACTCCTCGTAGCCGTGCAGGAGGCTCTCGGTGTCGGCGCCGCAGTGGAACTTGTAGCCCTTGGCCTCGAGCTCGGAACGGAGTTCTTGGAAGTTGTAGATCTCGCCGTTGAAGACAATGACGACGCTACCGTCCTCGTTGGCCATGGGTTGGGCGCCAGCCTCGGTCAGGTCGAGGATCGACAGGCGGCGGAAGCCGAGGGCAACGCGGCCGTCGATAAACTGACCGCCCATGTCGGGACCGCGATGGACGATGCGGTCCATCATCTTGGTGAGCACCTCGGATTGGTTATCCGTCCCACCGACAAAACCGACAAAACCGCACATATACTATCCCCTCTGCTGTTGCTGGGCATCAAATCGAATCAGTAGCTTTTGAGTATACCCGAGGGCGTAAAGAGGGGCGGAATGTTCAGGCAATCTCAACTGAATCAGCTCCGCTGTGACACGCGGGTTGATTTCCGATCCCAACCGAACACATTGAGCTGACGGCACGCTCCCGCAGTTAACCGAACGCCCCCGAGGTCCTATCCGGGCCCCGGGGGCGGCATTTTCCCAGTTGAAGGAATGGTGGAGATGTGTTTCGATGGGT
>DXLW01000011.1:0-26918 GCA_019414505.1 Collinsella sp. | reverse complement strand
CACCATGCGCGCGATGACAGAGATTGAGTGGCTGGACGGCCGTGTGACGAAGGTGCCGGAGCTCGCCCTGGGCGATGCGTTCGGCGAGAGCGTCCAGGCGGAGCTCGATTTCGGGTTCGACGATGTGTTGGAGGGCCTTTGGGTCGAGGTGCGCCATCATGAGCCGGATGAGGACTCGGACGGCTCATGATGGCGCACCTCGACCGCGTCTTCTGCATCCTTTACGAGGCGCAGCCGAGGGTCTGCCGCGTCGCGGGGGAGCTCGTGAACCTTTCGCGGGCCTGCGCGTTGTCCTGTCTCATGCTCGGACCTCCCTACCCGCCAGGCGCCCTCGAGGCCCTGGCCGCGTGCGCTCGATACCTCTGCGGTCCGGCTTTCACGTCCGACCTCGCCGCCCGCGCCCGCGCGCGGATCCCATCCGGCCTCACGCGCTTGAATATCGAGCTGAGCCCAAACGATGACCCACACCCCATCGGTCTTCATGATGATGCCTCGATGAGCCAGCTCGCCCAGAGCTTTCGATACAGTCGGTTGAGTCGAACAGACTTTTTTTCGAGCTTGTCCTGACGCATGAAAAGACCTTTTGTAAGTTCTTTTCCGTTGGCATCCTTCCTATTAGGCCCCAAGGATGACGATTCCAATACGGACGACACCAAAACCGGCATCGACGGCTCCATGGACGATTCGGATTCCAAATAGGCCCTGTTAGTTGAGCTGCTTCTTTGCCGGTGTCGTATACGAAACCGCTATACCCGCGGCAATTGCCATGAGGCAGCTTGCGACGAGTCCGTACTCATACTTCAAAACGTTTGTTGCGGTCAGGGCGATAATCAACACAGTCGCAATTTGCAGAATTATCATTATTACGAAGAGATTGATTCCTTGTTTGGCCGAAGTCGCTGAGTGAGTTTGGCTTTGTTGATTCAGGTTGTAGCTGACAACAAAAGCGATCAGCTCGCTTGATACGGGGCCAACTACATAGAAAAAGAGTGCGTCAATGAAGCCTATAGTGTTGTAAGTGTTGTAAGTTGTTTCGCCGGAAAAAACAGCGTATAAAGCATATCCAAATCTTGGCTGATTCATGTATGAGTAGGAGAAGACCAAGAGCGTCAATATTGCTACTAGCAGAAGTGCATTCAGGATAAATCGTTTGCTTTTCATCGATCGCTCCTTCCGGGTGACTCTTATATGTAATTCTACAATAGCCATTATTTTCAAAGAATATGACTGTCCTAAATAACGTGCACTTTCGCTGGAGGGTCGCTGTTTGGCGGCCCTCTTTTTTGCACAGGCGCGGTGGGATGGTAATATTGGGCGGGAGTCAGCCGCTCTGATAGAATCGTCCTTGCTGTCGGCAGCCCTCGTGCCGGGCAGAGCCCTCCATTTGATGGGAGGTGATGCCCATGACCGATTTCACCGAGCTCGTGAAGCTCCTGACCGCTATGGTCTCGCTCCTCACGGCCCTTGTCGGCCTTTCCAAGGCACTCAAGCAGGGTTCGAAGCCCAAAAAGAAAGGCCACCGTCGCTAAGACGATGACCCAACTTCATTAAGCAACGGCTCTGCCCAGCTCTCTACAACTTGGGCTGCCGTCGGCACTATTTTACCCTCCTGACGAGGAATTCGTCCATATTTCAAAAATCAAATCCTGTTCGCGCGTGGGCGTAAACTTTTAGTTAGGCAAATCCGGCAGATTGGAGCTTGAAACATGAGGGATATGCACCTCATGTCGCTCATAAAACGTCTCCTGACCTCGAGGGAGAACGTTTTTTAGCGACAGAAGGAGACATAAATATGATCTGGTTTACCAGCGACACCCACTTCGGGCATGAGAACGTGCTGAAGTTCACCGACCGCCCGTGGGAGACGATTTGGCAGATGAACTCGGCAATCGTCGACAGCATCAACGGCAAGGTTGCCGTGGACGACGAGCTCTACATCCTGGGGGATTTCTCATTCAAGATGACCGCCCAGGACGCCTACGGGCTGCGCAAGCGGATCGCCTGCAGGCGCATCCACCTCGTCCCGGGAAACCACGACAAGGACTGGACCCAGCCGGCGGTCGCGGGCGCCTTCACCGTGGAGCCGCCGATCTGCGTGCTCAAGATCGACGGGCAGAAGATCGTCCTGAGCCATTACCCCATGGCCGACTGGCAGGGCATGAGCCATGGATCGTGGCACCTCCACGGGCACATCCACAGCAGCGGCGGCGCGTACAACGAGTTCAACCGCAAGCAGGGCCTTCTGCGCTACGACGTCGGTTGCGATGCCAACGGGCACTCCCCGGCGAGCCTCGACGGGCTGAGGGAATGGTTCGCCGGAGTCGACGAGCCGTGCGGCCGGGTGAAATGGCCCTGGTGGGTCAACGAGACCGGCGACAGGCAGGTCGAGCGCGAGCTGGCGGCGTACAAAAGGGAAGAGGTGATTCGATGACGGTCTATGTGACGGGCGACATCCACGGTGGGCTCGACATGCAAAAGCTCCGCGACTGGGAGCTTGGCGACAGCCTTACCAGCGACGACTATCTCATCGTTGCCGGTGACTTTGGCTTTCCGTGGAACTTTTCTGCCGAGGAATGCGCCGATATCGCCTGGCTGGAGTCGCGCCCCTACACGGTGCTGTTCGTCGACGGCAACCACGAGCGCTTCGACCATTGGGCGGAGCGCCCCATGGAGCCGTGGCACGGCGGGCTGACGCAGCGCCTGTCGGGCACCTCGCCCATTCGGCGCCTGACGCGCGGCGAGGTCTTCGAGCTCGACGGGAAGACGGTCTTCACCATGGGCGGGGCGACGAGCGTCGACAGGGCGTACCGCATCCCGTACAGCTCGTGGTGGCCGCAGGAGCTGCCGGACGAGCGCGATTTCGATGCCGCACGGGCAAGGCTCGACGAGGTCGGCTGGAAGGTCGACTGCGTCATCACCCATACCTGCGCCACGCGCATGCTCTCGCCGACGCTCTACCCGGACCCAGGCTGGGAACGCCCTGATGTGGACCGGCTGACCGGATTCCTCGACGAGCTCGAGGACCGCCTGGACTATAAGCACTGGTATTACGGCCATTTTCACCGAGACGGCAATCCGGACGAACGGCACACGGTGCTGTATGACCGGATCGTGAGGCTCGGGGACAAACTCCTGCCGTGGGATGCGTACTGATGACGGTCTATGTGACAGGCGACGTGCACGGCAGGGCCGAGTACGGGTCCAGCCGGTTTGCATTCAAAAATTGGCCGCTGGGCCGGACCCTGACGCGCGATGACGCGGTGATCGTGGCCGGCGACTTCGGCTTTGTCTGGGATGGATCCAACGCCGAGAAATACTGGCTCGACTGGTTCGAGTCGAAGCCGTGGACCACGTGTTTCGTAGACGGCAACCATGAGAACCACCGGATGCTGGCAGAACTGCCGGTGCGGGAGTGGAACGGCGGGCTCGTCCATGAGGCGCGACCGCACGTGCTGCACCTGATGCGCGGTGAGGTGTTCGATATCGACGGGCTCACAGTCCTTGCCATGGGCGGCGCCACGAGCAACGACAGGCAGTATCGCAAGGAGGGGAGGAGCTGGTGGCCCGAGGAGATGCCGAGCGAGGAGGAAATGGACCACTGCCGCGCCTCGCTCAACCGCGTGGGCTGGAGGGTCGACTACGTTGTGACTCACGAGGCTCCGGCTGCCCTTGCTGAGGGGCTGTGTCGCGATTGTGGACGCGAGTATCGGGACGACCGGCTTCAGCGATTCCTTGCCGAGCTCGAAGGGCAGCTCGGCTACCGCGCCTGGTTCTTCGGTCACTACCACGGCGACAAATGGTGCAACGCCAAGCATCGCCTGGCCTACAAAGACATCGTGCCGATTGAGGATGCCGTGCTCGGTTCTAGAGACCTCCTAGAAGCGTTCTAGAAGGTCTCTGGAAATCAGCCGCCTGATAGGAGAAGCGCGGGGCTACTCGCCCTTCATCTGGGTCATGACCTCGACCTTGGCCTCGGCCACAGCCGCCCGCTGCTCGGCTACAGCAAGGCGGTCCTTGAGGGTGGCGATCTCGGCCATCAGGTCGTGCTGGGCCAGGAGCGCATCGCTCAGCTCGGCTTGGGCTTTCAACGCGGCGTCACGCTCGACGCGCAGACGCTCGATCTCATCGGACATGGCCTCAGCCTCGGCGTGGAGCTGGACGACCTGCCTGCCGAGCTCCCTGGCATCGGCGAGGTATCTGACGCTCGCGGCATGGAGCTCATTGTTCTCGAGCTCGATGCTCGCGGTGTCGAGCTCGAACTTCTCCTCGATAAAGGCGACCCGCTCATTGCAGTCGGCCTCAAGTCTTTCGTTCCGGTCTCTCGCCTCGCCGAGCTTGCGGTTGAATTCGTCGAGCTGGGCCCTGAGCAACGCGTTCTCGGTTCTGAGGTCGCCCGTCTCGCGCAGCAGCTTCTCCCGCCACGTCGCCTCGATTCGCCCGGCGGCCTCATCGAGGACGGACTTCACGCCGTAGATCTCCCTGATTATCTTCTCGTCTGCCATGGTGCGGCACTCCAATCAACAACGGGCATGGCTCCGCCATGCCATATGGCTGGGAACAATGCACGGCCGCTGTTGATTTGTGTTCGCCCTGCGATCGGTGAGTTCTAAAAGGCGTCTCAAGTCATGCATTCACGCAGGTTTTCGGTTGGAGAAATACCGCACGTTTTCATGGTATCACGCGCCTTAAAGACCATGAATGGACGGTCATATCGATTCGTTGAAAATGGCACCTACGACGTGTTGGTGGCGGGAGAGTGATAGCGTTAAAGATGTCGCGAATGATTATGGGATTGTTTTAGATGCGGGCATGAAAAAGGGTCGAATCGAAGTGTCTGGCCGGACGCCAATTGTCCGGGAACTGTTTCGGTTCGACCCTGTTTCATTTTACATCCGCGACATGCTCTTATAGACGCCCGGCGATTACCGACCTTCACGACCTCGATAGTCGGGCTATGGACTTAAGATTTCTTGGGCTCCCAGCCGTTTTCGATTGCGGCGGGGTAGACTGCGGCGTAATTAAGCATCCAGCTGCCATCGCCCGCTTTTTGAATAAACCCTTTATCCTTCAAAGAGGTATAGGCCCGGGAGATCGTGTTCTTACTCAGGTGGTAGCGCTCCTCAATCCATTTGCTTTTTGCGTAAAAGCCCATGGCTCGTTTGTTTTTGGAAGGATTTCCAAGCTTCCATACTAGGCCGAGGATGAGGCGCTCGGCAGCGACAGTGGTGGCACAACACGCCCAGTCGGGCACCGAAATAAAATTCGCGTTATCCATTTTCCTTCTAATCTCTCGTTGCTCAGTAACATCATCGGAATATTTGTCGGAAATCGACGGTAGCTCGCTCATGTTTACCGCCTAGTCAAGGTGGGCGGTACGACCTTCAAGCTGCTTGAAAAGTTCGTAGAACGAGCTTTCTAACATGTAATTCGAGCGATGGATTTGGATGAGCTTGCCGGACTCGCGCATAAACTTGCGCGCGGTGTTTTCGCTCCAGCCAGTGAGTTCGCGGATATCGTTAACGCGGAGCAACCGATCGCACTGAGCGGCACCAGTGGGGAAAGTCGGTGTGGACGCCTGAGTGCTAATCTGTGGAGTAGCCATGATGAGCTATCCTTTCAATGAGGGCCCTCCCTGTGCTTGTAAGACTTACCAGGTTCATAAGCACTTGGGGGGCCGGTTTTTATGACTACATGCGTAGCCATCTGACAGCTTTAGAATCTATTAAAACTCATTAGATGTCAATCAAATAAAGCGTCTACCTGCGGAAATAGTAGTATAGTACCGTAATATTATTGATGAAACGATGAATGAATAACATGCTATTTCTCGCTTTTCTGTATATAGGCGTTGATGAAGTCTTCGTAGCCTTTAACTGCTTTTATTTCTGATTGTTGAACGAGGCTTGTATACGTTTTGAGCGTGATATTGGGGTCCGCGTGGCCAAGAATACCTTGCACGCTTCTAACGTCCGATCCGTTCGCCAGCATAAAAGTGCTTACACAATGCCTGAGCTGATGCGGGCAGATGCCCTTATATAGTTTTCCGCCAGTCGAATTGTTCGGCTCATAGATTCCAAGGTTGCAGCTAACTGCGAAATCGCGAAACCAATGGTTGAAGATGTAGTTTTTCATGTGACAGACAGTAGGGACCCCCTGCTTGACAGCAATATCGCTAATGATGGGAGTGCTGCCAGTCTGGGACAGCCCCAGAGAGGCCAGGAGCTCTTTTTGTATGGCCGACCATGATTGAAGACGTTCGGCCAAGGTTTCTCCAACGGGGATTTTGCGTTGGCTTTCTTGTGACTTGGGTGCCCTCAGTTCATGGTCGTTGGTGTACTGCCTGTCAATTTTCAAGGTTTTATTGGCAGGGTCCCAATCGCGCCATTCGAGGCCCAACATCTCACCTTTCCGCATACCCGTATACACTAGTACTAGCGTACCAACAGCTTCGGCGGTGAGCTCAATGTGTTGAAGATGTGTGCATAGGGTAGCTACTTGGTCGATTGTCAGTGATTCTCTTTTGTTGCGTGGCCTGCGAACATGAACGGTAGCGCAGGGGTTTCGGTCAATTATTCTCTTTGCGACTGCATTCGACAGAATCTGACGCAGTTTCGCATTGATTCGCACAAGCTCTGATGGTCTGTATTTTCCCGTACGACGAGCTTCGGCATATGCTTCTTCGATTAGATCGGGAGTTAGCCCCTCAATTGTCTGAAACGCACCGAATAGGTCTTCGATATGCCTGCAATCGTACGCTTCTCTTTCATAGCTCGTTGGCGCAAGCTCGGTGTCCCTATTTTCATGAAAGGCCCAGCAGTAGGACGCAAGCAAAGTGGGCTTTTTAGTTTTAGTAATCGTGCCAGAGGAGTTGATTTCAGCCAGCTTGGCCTGCATTGCAGCCTTAGCTTCTGTTTTAGTCTTGCAACGAACTGTATAAGTTGGGGATCGTTTATAGCGCCCCGTCTTAGGGTCCTTGACTCCAAGGGAAAAATAATATCGATAGGTGTTAGGTGATCTCTTGTCTTTCCAACACGTGCCTCTTCCGCTAATTAGTGGCTGTTCTGACATCTTTACACTCCGTTTCTTTGAATAGTTTTCAACAATTCATTGAGTGCAGTTTAGCTAAAGCTGTTAGTAATATGTTTGTAAAAGCGTAGGCGCCGCTACCGGAGGCAAAAGATACAAACTGCTATGTTTATCTGCGGTTATATGATGTTCAATGATGCTTGATGAATGGTAGGGGGTAGCATTAAATCATATCTCCTAAAGCGGGTGTCGACGGTTCGAATCCGCCCGGGGGCACCAGAGGAATATCGAGCCCGGTACCGTTACGGTGCCGGGCTCTCCTGGTCTAAGGGCAGGATTCGAGCCGTAGACACCCGCGTCACCAATTTCCCGCGGGGGGAGTTTTCGAATCCGCCCGGGGGCACCAGAGGAATATCGAGCCCGGTACCGCTATGGTGCCGGGCTCTTCTGGTTCATGTCATGTCAAAAACGAAGCGCCCGCTTGCTGGGGGAGCAAGCGGGCGCCTGTGAGCGAATATGTTTGCGGCGAGAGCCGTGATGAGCGGTGGGGTGGCGACTAGTTGGTCGTACCGGAATCGTCGCCCGTGCCCGAGCCAGAGCCAGAGCCCGAGCCAGAAAGTGCGACTGTTAGCGTGATCGTGCTGTCGGTGGACTGCTTGCCGGTGGGGGAGACGCCCGTAACGGTGGCATCCTCGTTACCGCTTACGGGATTGCCGTTCTGGTCACAGAAGCCGATGTTATAGAAACCGGCGTTGTTGAGCGCGGTGACGGCGGCGGAGATGCTCTTGCCGTACAGGTTGCCCGGAACACTGGCCTTGCCGGACTTCTTGGCAATGACGACGGTAATCGTGGCGCCGGGCTTCTGCTTGCCACTGGGGTTCCAGCTGATCACGGTGCCCTCGGTAACCGAGTCGTTCTCCTGGTAGCTCACGTCGACGCCAAAGCCTGCCATATCGAGGGCGTTGCGCGCCTGGGCCTCGGTCATGTCGGTCAGGTCGGGGACGGACGTGGTATCCGGGCCGCTGGAGACCTTATACGAGATGGCCGTGCCCTTCGCGACTTCCTTACCGGCTTCGGTGCCCTGCTCAAAGACCTGGCCCTCATCGGCCTCGTTGGCCTCCTCGGAGGCGTTGCCCTTCAGGCCAACGCTTGCCAGCGCGGCCTCGGCCTGGTCCTTGGTCAGGCCGACAAGCTGGGGAACCTCAACCTTCTCGGAGGGCTTGGGGCCCTTGGAGATTACCAGGTTCACCTTGGTGCCCTTGGCCTTCTTGGTGTTGCCGTTGGGCGTCTGCTCGGCGACCTTGCCCTCGTCGACATCGTCGTTGTAGCTTTGGTCGATGGTGCCGACCTCGAGGCCGGCTTCCTTGATCAGCTCGACGGCAGTCTGCTGGTCCTTGCCCAGCACATCGGGCACGGTGACCTGCTCGCCGCCAAAGAGTCCTGTGGCAAAGGCCACCACGATGCCGATGACGGCAACGGCTGCCACCACGGCGGCGATGATCTTGTTCTTGTTGGATTTGGGCTCTTCGACCTCGTACGAGCCGGTGGAGCCCGAAACCGAGCTACGGGCGGTATTCTGGCCGCTCACGCCCGAGACGGGACGCACCATGGCGCGCGTCTGATCGGAAAGCTCGCGAGTCTTGGTGGCGCCCAGCTCACCGGGGGCACCGATGATGCGCGTGGGCTCCGAGACGTTGACGGCACGGCCCGACAGGTAGCTGTTGAGCACCTGACGCAGCTCGTCGGCGGTCTGGAAGCGGTTCGCCGGGTCCTTCTCCATGCACTTGAGGATAATGCGCTCCAGATCGGCATCGACGCCGGAGTTGATCTGGCTCGGCGGAACCGGCAGTTCGTTTACCTGCTTGAGCGCAACCGAGATGGCGTCGTCGCCGTCAAAGGGGACGCGACCGGTGGCGCACTCGTACATCACGACGCCCAGGGAGTAGATATCCGAGGTGGGACCGAGGTCCTGGCCGCGCGTTTGCTCGGGGCTTACGTAGTGGGCGGTGCCCAGTACATTGTTGTCCTGCGTGAGGTGGCTGTTCTTGGCGCGCGCGATGCCAAAGTCCATCACCTTGATGTTGCCGTCGGGCAGCACCATGATGTTCTGCGGCTTAATGTCGCGGTGGATGATCTCGTGCTTGTGGGCGACCGAAAGCGCAGAGCTGATCTGCGAGCCGATCTGGGCGACCTTCTTGGGGTCGAGGGCGCCGTGGCTCTTGATGCCGCTCTTAAGGTCGGTGCCGCGCAGGTACTCCATGACGATGTAATAGGTGTCGCCGTCCTTGCCCCAATCGTAGACGCCCACGATATAGGGGGAGGAGAGACCGGCTGCTGCCTGGGCCTCCTGCTTAAAGCGTGCGGCGAAGGTTGCGTCGCCAGCATACTGCGGCAGCATGATCTTGACGGCTACCGTGCGGTCGAGGACCTGGTCCTGTGCACGGTAGACGGTCGCCATGCCGCCTGTTCCCACCTTATCCTTGAGGAGGTATCTTCCCCCGAGGACCCTCTGTTCCATTCCTGCTCCTAACATAACTATTCGCTCAACGATGTGTGTAGTACCTACGATGTGGCCGCTGGGGCCGTGTGGCGCGTTGCCGCTAACTCTTCGGCCGCGGCGCGCCTCGGGTGTCCGATTCAATCATGGGCATCACGCTCCCTGTGCGGCAAGCGCCGCGGTCAGGACGATACCGGCGATCTTGGCGGCCTTGACGTCATGCTTGTCGAAATCCTCCAAGGCCACCGAGATAGCGACCGTGGGTGAATCGTAAGGTGCAAAGCCAACGAACATCGAGTTGACGTTGGTGCCGCCGGTCTCGGCCGAACCGGTTTTGCCGGCGACCTTGACGCCCGGAATCTGGGCATCGGTACCGGTACCGGACTGGACAACCGCGAGCATAGCCTGCTTGACCTGGTCGGCCGTGGCGGAGCTGACGGCCTGCCCCAGCGAGCGGGACTGCGTGGTCTTGACCACGGTTCCGTCCGGAGCGAGTACCTGGGCTACAAAGTACGGGTCCATGACCACGCCACTGTTAGCGATGGCGGCGGCAATCACGGCGTTTTGCATGACGGTGGTCTGCGGGCCGGGCGTGTGGTCCATGCCGACAGGCTGGCCGGCGCCGGCCCAGGCGGTCTCCCACTCGGTCATGAGCGACGGGTCGGCCATGATGGAGGCCGCGGAGGTCAGGTCCTGGCCGAGCTTTTGGCCGTAGCCAAAGGCGTTGGCAAACTGTACGAGCGTGTTTGCGCCAACTTCGTTTGCCACCTGGCCAAAGACGACGTTGGAGGACACGGCAAAGGCCTGCTGCAGGCTGATGGTGCCGTAGCTCTCGTTGGCATAGTTGGTGACCGGTGCGTTGCCGATGTCCATGGAGCCGGGCGCCTGGTAGGTGCTGGTCAGGCTGGCGGTGCCGGTCTCGAGTGCCGCGGAAAGCGTAACGACCTTAAACGTTGAGCCCGGCGTGTACAGCGCGTCCATGGCGCGATTGTACATGGAGCCGTCCTCGCCGCCGCCCGTCTGCAGCAGGGCATCGATGTTGGTGTTGTCGTAGGTGGGCGAGCTGGCACATGCGAGCACCGCGCCGGTACGCGGGTCGATGACCACTACAGCGCCCTTAAAGCCCTTGAGCGCCTGCTCAGCAGCCGTCTGGATACGCGAGTCGATGGTGAGCTTGGCGGTGTTGCCCGGCTGGGTCTGGCCCGCGAGCGACGCGATGGCGTTGTTCCAGCTGGAGTAATCCTTAGAGCCGGTGAGCGTGTCGTTCATGACGCTCTCGATGGCGGTGGTGCCATACTGCTGGCTCACGTAGCCAACCACGTGCGCTGCCAGGTTACCGTTGGGGTAGGAGCGTACGTAGGTGCCGTCCTCCTGTTGCAGCGACTCGGCCAGCGTCACGCCGTCGGACGTGATGATGGAACCGCGCTGGATGTACTTGGAGCGGGCGATGGTGTGGTTGTTGGTCGGCATGTCCTGATAGTCCTTGGCCTTGATGACCTGGACATAGGTGAGGTTGCCGATAAGGATGGCGAACAGCGCCGTAAAGGCGAGCACCGCGCGGGTTAGACGGTTGGCGAGCGCCACGCGGCCGAGCACACCGGATTCAGGTGTGTCGAGCAGGCGACGGCGCATGCGCGAGCCGACGGAATGGCTGCCGCTGCCGTAGGAAGACGAGGTGGCAAAGCGCGTGCCCGTCGGGGCGGCGGCAGATGCGACCTGATCGTCAGAGATGGCGGCCATGGTGCCGGTGCCGGTAAGCTCGGCCTCGCGTCCGGTCGCCTCGTCACCGGCGCGCAGCAGGAGCGCGACGATGATAAAGCTCGCCAGCAGCGAGGAGCCGCCCTGGCTCATAAAGGGCAAGGTGACGCCGGTCAGCGGGATCAGGCGGGTAACGCCGCCTACGATCAAAAAGGCCTGGAAGCTGATGGCTGCCGTAAGGCCCGTGGCACTAAAGGCGGCGAGGTCGGATTTAGCGCGGGCAGCCGTGGTGAGGCCACGCACGGCAAAGAGCATAAACAGGATGAGCACGGCGCCGCCGCCCAAAAGGCCCATCTCCTCGCCGATAGCCGAGAAGATAAAGTCGGACTCGACGACAGGGATGTTGTTGGCCATGCCGTTGCCGATGCCAACACCGACCAGACCGCCATCGGCAAGCGAGAAGAGCGACTGGACGATCTGGTAGCCCTGGCCCTGGGCGTCCTTAAACGGATCGACCCAAACCTGGAAACGCACCTGAACGTGCGACAGGAACTTGTAGGCGCCCACGGCTCCAACGGCCAAGAGCGCAAGACCGATAACGACATACGAGAATCGTCCCGTGGCAACGTAGAGCATCAGCAAGAAGATGGTGTAGAACAGCACGGCCGAACCCAGGTCGCGTTCGAAGACGACGACGAGCAGGCACACACCCCACACGGCAAACAGCGGCAGCAGCAGTCGCAGGCGAGGGATCTTAAAGCCCAGGATCTTGCGGTTGGAGATGGAGAGCAACTCGCGGTTCTCGGCCAAGTAGCCGGCCAGGAACAGGACGATAAAGACCTTGGCGAACTCGCCAGGCTGGATGGTAAAGCCCGCGATGCGAATCCACAGCTTGGAGCCCGAGATCGTGGTGCCGATAAAGATAGGCAGCATCAGCAGAATGATGCCGATAATGCCAAAGGTGTACTTGTAGCGCATGACCACGTCGAGGTTTTTGACCAGTGCAAGCGTTCCCACCATGAGCGCCACCGAGACAAACAGGATGATGAGCTGTGAGATGGCGAGAGCGGGGGCGAGACGCGTCACGAACGTGATGCCGATGCCCGAAAGTATAAATACGATGGGCAGGATGGCGGGGTCGGCACCGGGCGCCAAGATGCGCACGGCGATATGTGCCGCGGCAAAGGCGGCAAAGAGGCCGATCGGTACGGCGAGCGTCTCAAAGGAGATGGCAGCGCCCGCGGTGAGGACGTACATCGCATACAGCAGGATGACGGGGAACGCCGAGGCGATGAGCAAGAGCAGCTCGGTGTTGCGGCGACTCATAAGCGGCACTCCCTTTCTAATTCTTATCGGAGGCTTCGGCCTCGGCGGACTGTTCGGCGGTTTTCTCGGAATCTGATTCGGAGGTTGATCCCTGATTGGTGTTGTCGCGAATCGTTTGCGCGTCGATCACCTGGCGGGTCTGCTCCTCGTCGATCTGGTGGCGGTACTTGGATATCGTGTCCTGCGCATCGTCGACACTTGTTTGCGGAATGCCCGCCTTGAGGCGGTTTTGCGTGTCTTCGGGCAGGTCGGACAGCTTAATGCTGGTTTCGCTTTCGAGCCAGTGGAGCTTGAGTCCGAGCGGCTTGCCGGGCAGGCCGCGCCAGACGGCGACATTGCCCTGGTAGGTACCCAGGTAGTACGAGCCGGTGACACCCGTGTAGGCCCAGATGCCAGCTGCCAGCACAAAGACGAGGGCCAGGATGGCGGCGATAGTAACGTTGCGGCGACGCACGCGTTGCGCCTCGCGCATGACGCCATCGTCAACCAGGTCAACGACTACTACGGTCACGTTGTCGTGGCCGCCGGCGGCAAGCGCCGCGTCCACTAGGTTGTCGACGCAGATTTGCGCGGTTGAGGACTGCGTGGCGATGTTCTCGATATCGCTATCGGGAATCATGCTCGAGAGGCCGTCGGAGCACAGGACCAGGCGGTCGCCTTCCTCGATATGCAGAGTGAAGTGGTCGGCATACATGGCGGGGTCCGAGCCCAGCGCGCGGGTGATGACCGAACGGTTGGGGTGGACGCGAGCCTCGTCTGCCGTGATCTCGCCGGCGTCCACGAGCTCCTCCACGTAGGAGTGGTCGCGGGTCACGCGGATGAGCGTGCCCTCGTGGAGCAGATAGGCGCGAGAGTCACCCACGTGGGCGATGGCGAGCGTGTCGTTTTCGATATAGGCGCAGGTGGCTGTGCAGCCCATGCCGGGCTTGCCCAGGCCGTTCAGGGCCGCCTCGATTACGGCGGCGTTGGCTGCCTCGACGGCTGCGGCCAGGCGTGCTGCGTCGGCGGACTGTGGGGCCGTCTTGGCTATAGTCTCGACAGCGATAGAAGAGGCTACCTCGCCGGCGGCGTGACCACCCATGCCGTCGCATACGCAAAAGAGCGGCGACTGCACCAGGTAGGAATCCTCATTGTGCGGGCGCACACAGCCAACGTCGGAGCGGGCGCCCCACATGAGTTGCGTGGTGGTACCGGCATCATAGGTCGAGTCGGTCTCGATGCGCTCCTCGGTCAGGGGCTCAAAGCTCATGGTCGAGCCGGGGTCTTTGAGCTTGGCCTCAACGGCAGCAACGTCGATCTCGGCGGTGTCACCGGGAGAGACGGTGTCGGTCTCGGCGTTTGATTCGGAATTGTCGGTGTCCGGGGAGTCGGGCTCCTCGGACACGCGGGCGGTCGACTCGTCGTCTTGCGGGCTGACGTCTATAGGCTCGGGCGCCGGCGTAGACGCGGGCGCAACCTCGGATGCCGGGGCTATGGGAAACGCCGGCGCGGCGGGCTCGGGTGCCGCAAACACCGCAGCGCTCTCGTTGATTGCCGCGGCGACGGGCTCTGCAAAGTGAGCCGGCGCCGGGGTTGCTTCGGGCGCTGTGGGCTGTTCCGCAGCATGTGCGCCGATGGGCGCCGCTACGGCATCCTCTTCGTCCTCGTTATCGGCGAGATCCGAAATATCATGCGTTACATGCGAAAGAGGCAGGGAGAACACGGTGTCCTCGGGCTCCACGGGTGCGGAGCCCGCCGGAGCGGCGTGGGCCGGCGCAGCTGTGGCGGCGGCCGGTGCCTCGGTCATAGTTGCGGACTTGTTCTCCTCGTCGATCATCGACGGTTCACCTTCATGACCACGTCGCCAATCTGGACTTCGTCGCCCTCGCGCAGCGTTGCGGGCTCAACAAGCTGGCGGCCGTTGACGAGCGTGCCGTTAAGCGAGTTGAGGTCCTCGATGATGAGCGCCGGGCCCTGCAGCGAAAAGCGCGCATGTGAGGCCGAGACGAACGGTTCGTTGATGCAGATGTCCGAAGACGGCGAGCGACCGACGATGACGGGGCCGAGCATGTCTACGTGGATGCCGCGGATACCGCGCGGACCCTTGTCCACATCAATCGTCCAGATAGCCGAGTCGCGGCGCTGCCCGCGCACAAGTCCCACGCCGGTCTTCATGACGGCGAACAGGAAGATATAGAGCAGGGCGACCAGGACGATGCGGCCTGCAAAAAGGACGATATCGATGTTCATAAGCGACTATCCCCTAAATTCAAAGGTACTCAGGCCAAACGTCAGCAGATCGCCGTTGCGCAGCGGGCAGCGCGTAATGCGGCGGTTGTTGACGAGCGTGCCGTTGGTGGAATTGAGGTCCTCGATCGACCAATCCGAGCCCGTAAAGGTGAGCTGGGCGTGGCGGCGCGACACGTTGGGGTCGCGCAGGGCAATGTCGGAAACTGAGCGCTCGCGACCGATGGTCACCTGTGCGGAGGTGATGCTATGGCTCTCGCCGCTCACGACGTCGACGAGCTGGGCGAGCGGGCGCTGCGGGGCGCGAGTGCTCGCCATGTTGGAGGCGATGCCGGCTGCAGCGCCTAGGCCCACGGCGGCACCGGTCGCGGCGGCTCCACCCATGCCGGCAAGCGCGTCGCGCGAGACGGTCTGCGGCACCGGGATAGGAGCGGCGGGGTCGGGGACGCTAGGCGCGAAGGGATCTGCTACGGCAAGCGGGTCGGGAGCGGCGGCGCGAGGCGTCGGCTGCTGCTGGGGCATGGCGGCGGGGCGCTGCTGCTGCGGGGCAGCAAACTGCTGCTGGCCGGCGCGCGGGGCGCTGGCGGCACGGCTTGCCGCGGAGTTGTTCTGTCCCAGGCCGTTTTGGTAGGCGCGCTCTTCCTCGTACAGGCGGCCGAGCGTGGGCGCATCGACGTTCTCGGCAAAGACCGAGAACTTGCCGGCGCGCAGCTGCGGATCGATCATAAAGCGCACGAGGGGCTCGCCGACAAAGACATAGCGGCGCTTTTCGGCCTGCGCCTTCACGAACTCGCGGACCTCGCGCGAAAGCTCGGGGTAGAACGGGGCGAGCATGGGATCGTCGTCGGCGGCGATCAGGATGGTATAGAGTGCCGGCGCCGTGTTGACGCCATTGATCACCAGAGTCTGATCCTCCATGTCGCGAGCGGCCTGCTTGGCAAGCTTCTTAAAGGAGAACGGGGCACGGGTGGCACCGAAGATGCCGGCCACGTGGTCCTCGAAGATGTTCAGGAAGTTCACGAAAGATCACTCTCCGTATAGGTTCTTTGGTATCCGAGCAAATATAGGCATATCCCAACGATTATAGAGGATAGGGTTCCCGCAACCGCCGCCTTGGCGACGACCGCGGCTGCAAGGCTGGCAATTTCCATATGGTGTGCAAGACAGGACGCCGCTGCGCAGCCGATGCCGGTGACAGCGATGGCGGCGATTGCGGCAAGGTTTGAGCCCTGGTCGGCACGCTTGGCATGGGCATTGAGCAGCGCAGATGACGCCGCGGCAGTTGCCGCTACCAGCACAAAGGCAGCCCAAAGGAGCGGGTCTCCCAGCGCTGCGGCAACGTTACCGAGCCCCAGCACGCCTCCGGCTGAAAGCGCGACCGTGGCCAGACGGGCAAAAAGCGCGCCCATGCCCGTTGCCGCGGCGGCGCTTGCCGGGCCGAGCCAAAATGACGCGACGCCGGCGGCGACCCCAGCTGCCAGGAAGGTATTGCCGGTCAGACAGCCAAGCGCGAGTGCACAGGTGAGCGTGGCGCTCGCGGCAGTCTCGGTGCGACCCCAGGCGATCCACCAACCGGACATGGCGGCGGCAAAGATCACCGCGACGGGCAGCATCGACAGGATGCCCTGCGCCTGCATGGTGGCGTTGGCCATGAGCACCAAAAAGCCCACAGCCGAGATGGCCGAGCCAATCTGGGGGGCCAGGCCAGCCGCCGCTCCGATCGCGATGGCCGCAATGACCAGGCCGGGAAGCGCCGCGACCCCGGCCGTTTGCATCAGCAAAAAGCTAAAGGTGCCGCACGTTAGCGCCGAGATAATGCGCATGGTGTAGTCGCGCGCATGGCTCCAGCGCGTGCCCGCCCAGCCGAGTGCGGGGTCGACCTCGATGGCGTCGTCCTCGTAGTGCGACGGCTCGATATCGTCGAGCTCCTGCTCGTCATCCGAAAGTTCGCCAACCATTTGCTCCAGGCTGCGACGGCCCTCGCGCACGCTGCCCAGACCGGCAAGGAGCTGGTCGCAAAATGCCTCGATGCTGTTGGGGCGGTCCTGCGGCATGGGGGAGAGCGCGCTCATGAGCGCGGCCTCGGCTCCCGGGGGAAAGTGTGGTATCAGCTCGCTGGGATAGGTGGCGCCGCCGATGATGCGGTCGAGCGAGTCGGCGGGCGTGGCCGCCATAAAGGGAGCGCTGCCGCACAGGCCCTCGTAGATCACACAGGCGAGGGCAAAGACATCGGCGCGTTCGTCGACCGTGCCGGTCTCGATATCGAGCTGCTCGGGCGGCATGTAGCCGATGGTGCCGCCGCGCGAGCCGCCAAAGCCACCGGCGGACGACAGTCGCGCCATGCCAAAGTCGGTGAGCTTTACATTGCCCGAGTGGTCGATGAGCACGTTGGCGGGCTTAATGTCCAGGTGGAGTACGCCATTACTATGGGCGAAGGTGAGCGCCTGGCCTAGGGCATCGGCAATGGCCGCGGCCTCGTCAAAGGTAAGTGAGTGACCGTCCACGCGGTGCAAAAACTCGGCCAGCGACATGCCATCGACATATTCCATAACCAGGTAGGCATAGGCTGTGTCGTGCGTAAAGTCGATGACCTGCACGATGTTGGGATGTTGAAGCATGGCGGCGGTGTGCGCCTCGCGCAGGACATCCATGATGTCGCTGGCGGGCATGCCGACACCGTTAATAAGGGGGATGCGCTTAATGGCGACGCGGCGGCGCAGGTGCGTGTCGCGGCAGATCTCGATGGAGCCAAAACCGCCGGTCGCAAGTGTCTCGAGCGGCTGGTACCGCTTGAGCAGCTCGCGAGAGCTGGTGCCCTCCAAAGGAACGTCCGGCGAGAACCGGGCGGTATGTTGCGAGAAAAGCGGCATGGCCAACCCTCGTGCGTTTAAAGTTCGTTTGCGAGCGGCGGGCACGGGGCCGAGCCGTTCGCGGTGGCATAGATGCTGCTAGTGTAGCACGCTCGGGTGCATGGGGAGGATAGCGGGATGCGAGGCTGCCTGTCTGGCTTGGCCTTAGCGCTTCTTCTTGTTCTTCTTCTGCTTGCGCTTGGTCTCCTGGGGCTTGTCGCCCTGCTTGGCCTCGGCGGCGGCCTTCTCGGCCTTCATTTTCTTCTTCTTGGTCTCGATGCGGAGTTTTTTGTTGATGCGCGCCTTAAGGAAGGGACCGAACTGCTCGGCATCGCCACGGACGAAGGTGTCCTTAGGGATCGTCACGCCCTGGTCGGCGAACATGGCCACAAAGATGCGCTCGCCGTCGAGCACGTGGTCGAGCTTTTCAAACGGGAAGAACTGTGACTTGCCGCTCTTGCCCCAAACCATCAGGCCGTCCTCGTTGGCGGCGACGCGGCGATAGCGGCCGCCCATGGACTCGTCGGCCTCAACGGCGTCGATAAAGTCGCGGGCGAGGGTGTGGTGCAGGTTTTTGCTCCACCAGGCCAAAAAGGCGCCGAACACGATCAGGACGACGCCAAACTTGATCCAGTTGCCGCCGGCCACCAGCATGCCGATGCCGATGAGCGCGGCAATTGCCGCGGCGACATACAGCGAGCCGCGACGCCTGGGCGAGGCGACCAGGCGGGCGAAGTCGGTGACCAGGTCGTTTTCGTACTGGTACTCGTTGAGGTACAGGATGCCGTCGTCGGCTGCGGCCTGCTCCTCGAGCGCGACCTCGACCTGGTCGGCTGCTTCGGAGGGGACGAGGTTGCTCTCTGCGTCTGCCATGCTCTTTGGACTCCTATCGCGGCGGGCTCGCCGTACGGGTTATTATGAATGCAGTATGCCGTGCGACCGCATGGCCGCCGCGGCAACAAGACTCAGTATACCCGGGGGAGCACCCATGGAATCGTTGTACCGAAAGTATCGCCCGCTCACCTTCGACTCCGTGGTGGGCCAGCAGCATATCGTCTCGACGCTCGAGCACGCCATCACCGAGGGGCGCCTGTCCCACGCCTACCTGTTCTGCGGACCGCGCGGCACGGGCAAGACCACCATGGCGCGCATTCTGGCCAAGGCGCTGCTGTGTCGCAATGCCGAGGCGGCGCGCGCCGAGGGTGCAAGCGGCTGCATGCCCGACGGTACTTGCGAGGAGTGCGAGCTCATTGCCGAGGGTAACCACCCCGATGTCTACGAGCTCGATGCCGCCTCCCGCACGGGCGTGGACAATGTGCGCGAGGAAATCATCAACTCCGTCAACTTTGCCCCGGTGCGCGGCAAGTACAAGATTTATATCATCGACGAGGTCCACATGCTCACGACGGCGGCGTTCAACGCGCTGCTCAAGACGCTCGAGGAGCCGCCGGCACACGTGATCTTTGTGCTGTGCACCACCGACCCGCAAAAGATTCTGGAGACCATCCTCTCACGCTGCCAGCGCTTCGATTTCCATCGCATCGGCAACGAGGATATCGAGCATCGCTTGGCATACGTGTGCGAGCAGGAGGGCTTCGATTACGACGACGAGGCGCTGACTATCGTGGCGCGCCATGCAAAGGGCGGCATGCGCGACGCGTTGTCCACGCTGGAGCAGCTGAGCGTCTTTGGCAACGGTTCTGTGCATGCGGACGACGCCCGCTCGCTTTTAGGCGAGGTTTCGGACCAGATTCTGGGCGAGTTTTCCCGTGCCATTGCCGATCGCGATGTTGCCGAGCTGTATGGGCTTATTCGCGCGCAGGTCGAGGAAGGTAACGATCTGCTGGAACTGACGCGCGACCTGGTGGCGCACGTGCGCGACGTGTATGTTGCCTGCGTTGCCGGTGCCCGTGCCGAGCTGTTTGAGGGTGGCTCCGAGCAGGCCGAAGCGCTTGCTGCCGAGGCCGCTGCCTTTGGTGGGCATCCTGCCGACCGTCTGGCCCGTGTGCTGACAGTGCTCGACGATGCCGCACTGGAGATGAGGGGCGCGAGCGACGTGCGCCTGGTGCTCGAGATTGCCTGCACGCGTCTGGCGCGTCCCGAGGCTGATTTAACGATTGAGGCATTGGCCGAGCGCGTGGCACGCCTGGAGGCCATGGTTGCCAATGCCGCCGTGCCGGCGAGCGTGGCGGCTGCTCAGGCCGCCGCGCCTGCAGCATCCGTACCCGCTGCTGCCCAACAGCCGACGCTCATTTCGGGCGCCCGCGCTGCCGCCCCGGCGGCATCCGCTGCCCCCGCTGCTACGTCCGCGCATCAGGGCGGCATGCCTTGGGACCGCGGCGCTGCTGTTCCGGCTGTCCAGCCTGCGCCCAAGTCCGCGGCTCCTGCGCCGGCGCCTAAACCTGTAACGCCTGCACCTCAGCCCGTTGCGGCTCCGGCTCCCGCGCCTGCTGCATCGACCGTGCCGGTGTCCAAGCCCAACAACGCCGCCCAGGTTGCCGCCGCCGGTGCTGCCGAGACGCCCGCGGTCGAGGATGCCGGAGAGCTGCAGCGCAAATGGGCCGAGGTTGTCGAGCGTGTCAAGGCACGTCAGGCTTCCTACGCAGGGCTTTTGCTCAACGCCCGCGCCACGGCCGACGACGGCTCCAAGCTCACGGTCTCGTTCCCCGCGGGTTCGACTTTTGCCATTAAGATGCTCGGTCGCGCCGATACGCAGTCGGTGGTCCTGCCGACGGTCTGCGCGGTCTTCGGTCGTCGTACCGTCGACTATGTCCTGGATGGGGGTGGCACGCCGGCTCCTCAACATGAGGAGCATTCTCCATCTGCACGGGCTGCGGCATCTGCGGACCCGCAACCCGTGTCCTCGGCGGCCCCTGTATCCTCGAGCGCCAGCGCGCCGCAGCAGCAAGCGGCGCCGATAGCGGCATCGACCCCGTCAGCGCCTAAGCCTGCGGCGCCCAAACCGGCTGCTCCGGTCCCCGCGCCCAAGCCCGCCTCGCCCGCGCCCAAGTCGTCTGACCTGGGCAAAGCACCCTGGCTACGCTCCGACAACCCTGCCGGCGCTCCTGCCACGGGCAAGCTCCCGACCGAGCCCGCGCCCCGTGCGCCCGAGCGCGCGTCCGCTTCCAAGGCTCAGCCGTCTGCACAGGCTGCGCCGTGGGGATCCGAGCAGGTTCCCTACGACGACGCCATGGTCGGCGGCTTTGCCGGCGATGACGGCGGGGACGATCTGCCCCCGTTCGACGTGCCGGGTGCGGCGTCCGCGCCCAAGCCCGCTGCAACTGCCCCCAAAGAGGAGGACGCCCCTGCAGCTCCCTGGGAGTCCAACCCCGGCGCCGGCAGTCCCTTCGGCCACCAGGGCGCAGCCCCGAGTATCCCGCAAACCGAGGACGAGGCCAAAGCCCTCATCCGCAGCGTCTTCGGCCAGGCCACCATCTTCAAGCCGGTGGAGTAACCGTCCGGGCGGGTATACTGCTCAAGAAAAGATTTCTTTGCCCGGGCGCATCTGTATTTCGGACATGTGTAGTGTGGTACCGCGTATATTGCATTCGAGCAGACAGGTGCGCGACGGCCGGCCTAGGATGTTGAGGTCGATACGATACGTCGCATAGCTGTCCGTGTACTCGACTTGCTCGGCGTTGAGGGTTGCTCCGATTGTCAAGAAAGAGCCCGGTTCGGCATCGACAATCTTGGAGTCCTTTATCTTGACCTTGAACTCTTGGTAGAGGGACGGGCTGTTGTAGTAAATGGTTCGGGTTCCGTCGGTGCACTCATCGGTCGCTTCCCATTTGACGACGGGCTGGTCCGAGCTGGCTATCAGCAGTTCTGCTCCAAAGGCTATGGCATGGGTGATGATAACCAGCAATGCCCAGCCGACAAAGAGGTAGAGAACCACATATGCAACGGGGTGTTTTGAGCGGATGTTTTGGAGCGCGTCGGGGGCATTCATGGGGCACCTCCAAATTGCTATCTATGGCAATCAGATTATACCCCGCCGTCATGCGCGCCACCCCGAGCAGCGGTCCGGCATTTTGCTATCTAGCTGGATGCAGAAAATGTCGGGTTCCGGCTCTACAAGATTTAGCTTTCAATAATATTCAGATGCGAATTATTCAACCTTGCATAATCTTTGGGTGCGGCTTGCACTCCAGGACATGTATATCGACTGAGGTAACACGTCCGCCCCGCTTGCTTGCCCCGCGCCGTGGTACGATTTTTGAGTTTGAAAGTCCTGCCGTGCTCCGGCTGCCCTTGCAGCTCGGCGTGCGGCCGCACGTAAAGGAGCCATCATGGCCGGTATGAACATGCAGCAGATGATGAAGCAGGCTCGCAAGATGCAGGAGCAGCTTGCCGCCGCGCAGGAGAACCTCAAGTCCCAGACCGTCGACGCCTCTGCCGGCGGCGGCATGGTCAAGGTGACCGTTAACGGCGAGATGGAGCTCGTCAACCTCACCATCGATCCCGATGCCCTCGATCCCGAGGACGTCGATATGCTGCAGGACATGATCATGGCTGCCGTCAACGAGGCCGTCCGCGGCGTCAACGAGCTCGCCAACAAGCAGATGGGCGCCATCACCGGCGGCCTCAACATCCCGGGCATGCCGTTCTAAGACACGCATATATATGAGTGCGAATTACAGTCTGCAAAAACTGCTCGATGAGCTGGGTCGTCTGCCGGGTATTGGTCCCAAGTCGGCCCAGCGCATCGCCTATTACCTGCTCGAGGCCGATGCCGAGGAGGCCCGCCGCCTGGCCGAGGCCATCCTGGAGGTCAAGCAGGAGGTCCACTTTTGCAGCCGTTGCTTTAACTACGCCACGGCCGACGAGTGCTCCATCTGCCAGGACCCGATGCGCGATACCACTCGCATTTGCGTGGTGGGCGAGCCGCGCGACGTTCAGGCAATCGAGCGCACGGGCAGCTACCATGGCCTCTACCATGTGCTGGGCGGCGTGATCAGCCCCATGGACAAGATCGGTCCCGAGCAGCTGCATATCCGCGAGCTGCTGGCGCGCCTGGGCCACGAGGACATCCACGAGGTCATCATCGCCACCAACCCCAACATTGAGGGCGAGACTACGGCGAGCTACCTTGCTCGCACCATCAAGCCATTGGGCGTTGAGGTGTCGCGTCTTGCGAGCGGCCTTCCCGTGGGCGGCGACTTGGAGTATGCCGACGAGCTTACGCTTGGCCGCGCTATCGAGGCCCGCCGCGCGATCTAGGTGGCGAGCCTGCTCCTGCCGTATGTTTTCCTCGCGATGCACGGGGTAGTCATAATTTCCCCGTGCGACTGTGAGTTTGTTGTGCAACAAAGATGCTTCGTATCCGCTTATCGCATGGATGCTTCCGCTCGCATCCTTAATTTGCCCATTCGTTGCGCAACCTTTTAGGTTCGCTGATACACTCAAATATGGATTTGAATGAATGCGCCGCTTCTGAGCGGCGTGTTTTTGTTGGAGGAGAGCGCATGCGGCCCGGTGGCACTCAGACAAAGCGCGGCGCCGCGGTGCGCATGCGACGCCGACTGGGCTTGGCGCCGCGGGCGTACGTGCTGCTGTCGTGCTCGCTGGTGCTGGTCATAGCTGGCGTTTCTGCCTATGGCATGACCGTGCCGTCCATGATGCAGGCGCATGCCGCACGCGAGCCGCGCGTGGGGCATGAGGTCAAAAGTGATCTGGGCACCACGACTGGATATGCTTGGGCAAGTGTGGTCGCGCATATTGTGTTTGGCACCGACGATGCGGATGGCGCCGAGGCCCCGGACAACGAAGTTACGCTTGCCAATGGCAAAACCATCGTGCTCACCAACACCAAGATCATCGATCGGTTGTCCAACAATAGCGTGGCGGCAACGGTGAATAAGGTCGAGCAGCAGAAGGAGCAGGACGCCCAGCAGTCCGGAAAGCCCGGTAGCTCGGATACTTCTGGCTCCGGCTCGGATTCATCGAGTTCGGGCGGCGGCTCTGGGTCGGGTTCCTCTACCGGAGGGTCTGGAAACGGCGGCTCGACGGGCGGCAACACTGACAACGATGCAAACTCCGGCGGCCTTTCCGCTGCTGAGGAAGAGAGCATTCACAGTTGGCTTGTGACCAAGTACAACATGCTCGACGGCTATGTTTCTCGTGCCAATGACGTGGTCTCGACCTATAACTCTACGGGAGATCCCAGGCCGTGCGACAGCCTGGTCGGGGAGATGTTTGTCATTCGAGCCGAGTTCGGTCGTCAGACATTCTCGCCCCGGTCAAGGTGGTATCAGCAGTATGCCAATCTGTGGGGCTGTTACACCAACCTATGTCAATGGGTCGGCCATTACGGCGATGATGACGTCGCGCTCGGTAACTTCAACAATAACGTGGCGGCGCTTGCCCTATGATGACCGATCTTGCATCCACCACACCACAATCGCTCGGTCGCGATCCCATGGTCGGCCTGCGCCTGGCGCGTGTCGACGGGTTTGAGCCGGCCATTGCGCTCGGTCAGGACGAACTGCCTGCCTATCTGCGTCGTTTTACGATACTGTTTGCCGACGATGCCACCATGCGCCGTGGCGGTATCGGCCGCGTGACGCGTGCTGTCAACGCCCAAGGCGAGGACGTAGCACTCAAACAGCTCATCTTGCCGACGCGCGATGAGTTTGACGACGATGCCGCCCATGAGTCGCTGGTCGCCAAGTTCAAAGCGGCATTTCGCGAGGAATATGAATGCCATCGCGCCCTTTCGGGCCTTAAGGGCTTTCCCCGCCTCTATGGCTGGGGCGAGGTTGATGGTGTGCCTGCAATTGTCATGGAATGGGTCGAGGGCGAGACGCTCGCCCGCTTGCGTTCGCGACTCGCCGTGGACGATGCCGGACGCCTGTCGCCGCTTGTGGCGGCGCGTCTGGGTCGCGACCTGTTCGATCTGCTCTGCCGTATGAGCCTGGTGGGTGAGGGCTTTGTCCATCGCGATATCTCGCCCGCTAATATTATGGTGCGCACGGCACGTCTACCGCTTGACCGGCAGCTTGCCGAGGGCACCTTTGACCTGTGCCTGATCGACTTTGGCTCGTCGCTGGCGCTTGAGCCTGCGTCGGCCGTGGCCGGTACCGGCGGCAAGGCATCCTTTACCGAGCGCTATGCCACGCTGCGTCGCGCGACGGTTGCCTATGCCCCGCCCGAGATGCTCACCGACGATATTCCCGATCTGCGCGCTTTGCGTATGTCGCCGGCGATCGACGTCTATGCCGCGGCAAGCACGGTTTACGAGCTCATTGCCGGCGTCGCGCCATACGAAGCCGCGCCGAGCACTTCGGGCACCTCGGGTTCGCGCAAAAAGACGCGCGACATCGCGAGCCCCTACCGTCTCAAGATGGACACGCGGCCCGACTATCCCATTGGCGCCCATGCGCCCGGTTGCGATTTGACTCAGCTGCTTCGTCGTGAGCCCGATGTGGCGCTCGCCGCGGCCGGGCAGGCCCAGCAGCTAGGGCTTGAGCCGGATTCCGAAGAGCTACGCGATGCGCTGGCGTTTGTCGATGCCCAGCTGTTCGACGTGGTGATGGCCTGTCTGTCCAGCCATCAAAAAGATCGTCCCGAGCCGGCGCTCTCGGCGTTTTGTGACCACTATGCGCAAAATGTCGGTCGTTCGCTCCGCGGCGAGCCGCTCACGCCGTGCCCCATGGATGCGTCTGGCCGCGCGGTTCGTCGCGCGGCGATGATCGGTGCGGCGGTCGTCTGTGGCGTGGTTTGGGCTGTGGTCGTGGTTTCGGCCGCGCTGCTGGCGTCGGGCGCTCGCGTGACGGCGACTTTGGGATCGCTCGTGTGGTCTGGGTCGCTACCGGGTATTATTGCCGCACTGGCGTTGGCGCTGCCAGGCATAGCCGGCGTTGCCGCGGGGGCGCTTGCGCGCGATCGGCGCTCGGGCTTCCTGCAGGGTGTGCTTGCGCTTTCTGCCTGCGAGGTTCCGGTGCTGGTTGTGGCTGCATGTAGCGTATTTTCCCAAAGCGCCGTGATGGGCGGCCTTGTTGCCGCTCTGGTTGCAACCTATACGCTTACGTGGTTTTTGCTTGCGATGGGCTTTGCCTTTGAACTTCCCGTTTCGGCACCGCGACGCACAAAAGCCCAGATGGCGACTCCGCTTGCCGGTGGAGCCGCAGCTGCCCGTACTTTTGGCGGACCTGTCGAAGTATCGTCCGATTCTATTTCTACGACTAAGGAGGCCTAGGTCATGGCATCTCAAGTTGAGCTCACCCCATGCGGGGCCATGTTTGACATCTTTAAGCGCGCGGCGCATCTGAGCCATATCGAGCTGTGCGGCCTGGTGCTTTCGTCCCGTCCGCTCGCCGACGGCCGCAGCCCGCAGAGCCGAGCCGCCGATCGCTCTTGGGTTTCCCGCTTTATCGTTCGCGCGCCGGTCGGCACGCTTCAGCAGCGCTACTTTGCCGAATACGGTACCTCGGCTGCGCGTATTATGTCACAACTGGCCCTGCGCCAGCGCAATCCCATGGACTCCACGGCTGTGATCAATATGGTGTGCGGTCCTGCAGGTGAACCGATGGTACGCGCGCTCGAAGAGTGCCACCAGGACACGAATCTCTATCGCAACGCGCTCGATCGCCTGTCCCAGGCGGCGGAACTCATGCCCGCCGAGCGCGCCGAGGCCGTGCTGGTGCTGTTTGTCGCTGTCGGTTGTTCGGCGGATGTGCGGTCCTCGGTGAACTATGCCATCGACTACGCGCACGCGACCTGTGGCGGAGGCACCTCCACGCCGCGTTCGCTTGGCATGTCGATGACCGCGGGCGAACGCGAACCCGCCCCGGCGCACCCCTTGGGCTTGCTGCGCGTACAAAACAGTTTTGTCGTGAGCGCCCCGCGCTGGATTCAGCCGAGTGAGCAGGGTGTTGAGATTGGCGCGCTGGCCACTGGTGAGGGCGATATTACCGACGTCGGCGACGATGTCTCGGCCCGCCATGCCCATATCTGGTGCGATGCTCAAAATATCTGGCACGTCGAGGACTTGTCGTCCACCAACGGAACCGTGGTGGTAAACGGGGCCACGCGCGTCTGCATTCAGGTCGAGCCCGGCCGTTCCGCCCAACTCAATCCCGGCGACGAGCTCAAGCTCGGCGAATCCACTACCTATGCCATCCTCTTCGGTGCCCTCCAGCCGGCAGTTAGGGACATTCCTTTTAATATGAGCAGGACATTGTCAAGAGGCAAAATCGGGCCTGGCCCCAACGATATGGGGTCAGGCCCTCTCCCTATATCAGCCCGTCCGCGGCGACCTCGGCGTGTCTTACCGACGCTCGTCTTTGCAGTTTAAT
>DXLW01000010.1:0-38889 GCA_019414505.1 Collinsella sp. | reverse complement strand
CCCGCCGGTTCGACCGGCGCGCCACGGGTCAAGATGCACTAGGCCTGGACGAAGTCCGGGCCCGCGCCTTTAGACGCGAGCCCGGGGCCCGTGGGTTATACCCTAAGAGCAAACCACCCTTTTTAAGGGTGGTTCTGATTGGCATCGTCGATGCCGTAGAGCACGATGTAGTGGCCTACGTTGGTAAACGTACCGGGGCGCACTGCGGCGATGACGGGCGCACCCGAGCGAAGTGCTTGGGTAATCGATTCGCGATCGTTATAGAGCTGTGTTCCGTTGAGCCCCAGCTGCCACGCGCCGCCTGTCATAAACGACCACTCGGTGGCACCAGTGGGGGCGTAGTTGCCGGCTTCGGCCAGTGCGCATATATCGACCGGCGTCTTATCGGTGTGGCCGGTCTTAAAGATATAGACCATGGTGAGGCAGGTGGGACCGCAAGCGTTTTCGCGAATAGTGCCACCGGCATAGGGCAGCTCCGACCATGCGGGGTCAATTTGGTAGATGTGGGGCATGGTGCCGGCGCTCCACTGCGAACGCGGGGTCGAAAAAGCAAATGAGTAACCGGGCGCGACGGGAGCTTTAAGCAGCTTGTCCTCGGCAGTGGGCTCAAGACCGGCTGATCCGTGGGAGATACAGGATCCCAAAAACACAAAGACGAGGCAGGCGGCGATGGAGCAAAGCGCAAGGCGTAGGCGTCGGGCCGGAAGCGCGTGGCTTGTGGTGTGCGACGCGGGGTGAGGGGCGGAATTGCCGCGATCGCGTTGAGGTCGCGAAAAGGAGCGCTTAACGTAGTAGTCGGTCGTACGGCGATCGTAGCGGCGTGGCTGCGATGTGTCGGTCTGGCGTTGGCGTGCGCTCGTGCTCACGCGGTCTGACTGCTGCACGGTACGGCTTTGTTGCCGCGAAGAAGCCCCGAGTTGCTCTTGGGGGCGCTGCGGGTTGTCGTTGTCGGAGGTGCTTCTGGGCGTTGGCGTGGTGCGGCCGGCAAGGCGCACGCTTTGTGGCCGTTGGTCGCCGTCATTGTATCCGTATGCCATTCGAATCACCTTGCCTCATGTGTAACTTGTCTATCCTACATAAAAAGATGCACGACACATGGGTATGTGCGCCAAAAGCCTGACAAATGGTATGAACGTTGCCGCGCCGCGCGCCAAGCGTCACGGCAACAGGTATTCAAAAGCAGACAAGATGAAAGCGTCCAAGACGAATGACGTCTCCCGCCGTTCGTCCCAAAAACGGTGCCGCTCGTTTTGCAGTTCTGCCTTCGGTCGAGCTGCGAGCGGCGCTGCTGCGCCAAGGCCGTATCTTAAAGCCATGGAATAAAAGCGCGCGGCAAAACGGACCGCGCAAGGGGTGACGCCAAAGGGCGTCAAAAAGGAAAGGAGGGGAACAATGGCGGACAAGAACGCAGAAGTTGCAGTCGAGGGTGACGGTGGCATGAAGAAAACGCTTTCGCTCTGGAACTTCTTCACCATCGGTTTCGGTGCCATCATCGGCACCGGTTGGGTTCTGCAGGTCGGCGACTGGATGGTCGTGGGCGGCGGTCCCGTTCCCGCTATGATCGCATTCCTCTTGGGTGCAATCTTCCTCGTGCCCGTCGGAGCTGTTTTCGGTGAGCTCACAGCTGCTATCCCCATCTCGGGCGGCATCGTCGAGTATGTCGATCGTAGCTTTGGCCGTACGCTGAGCTACATCACCGGATGGCTTTTGGCCCTGGGCAACGGCATCCTGTGCCCGTGGGAGGCCATCGCCATTTCGACCCTCGTGTCCGAGATGTTCGGCAGCCTGCCCGGCCTTGAGTGGCTGCGCGCCGTCAAGCTCTACACCATCCTGGGGGCCGACGTTTACCTGTTCCCGACGCTGATCGCGCTCGGCTTTGCAGTCTACGTCATCTTCCTCAACTTCCGCGGTGCCAGCTCGGCCGCCAAGCTCCAGGCCTTCCTGACCAAGGCCCTGCTCTGCGGCATGCTGCTCGCCATGGGCGTCTCGCTGTTCACCGGCTCGCCGGACAACGCCATGCCCGTGTTCTCCCAGGTCACCGGCGCTGGCGGCGGCAAGGCCGCTACCGAGAGCACCAGCCTGTTTGCCGGCATCGTGTCGGTCCTGGTTCTGACCCCGTTCTTCTACGCCGGCTTCGACACCATTCCTCAGCAGGCTGAGGAAGCAGCCGAGGGCCTCAACTGGAACAAGTTCGGCAAGATCATCTCCCTGGCCCTGCTGGCCGCCGGCGGTTTCTACATGGTCTGCATCTACTCGTTCGGTACCATTCTCGACTGGCATGAGTTTGTTAAGAGCCCGGTTCCCGCGCTTGCCTGTCTCAAGGGCATCAACATGCTCCTGTACCTGGCCATGCTCGTCATCGCCACGCTTGGACCCATGGGCCCGATGAACTCCTTCTACGGCGCAACGAGCCGCATCATGCTCGCCATGGGCCGCAAGGGCCAGCTGCCCGAGAAGTTCGCCGAGGTCGACCCCAAGTCCGGCGCTCCCAAGCTCGCCTGCGTTGTTCTGGGCGTTATCACCGTCGTCGGTCCGTTCCTGGGCAAGAACATGCTCATCCCTCTGACCAACGTGTCGGCTCTCGCCTTCATCTTCTCCTGCGGCATGGTCGCCCTCGCCTGCCTGCGCATGCGCTTCACCGAGCCCGACCTGCCTCGTCCCTACGAGGTGCCCGGTGGCAAGTTTGGCATCTCCCTCGCTATCGCTGCCTGCGCCATCATCATCGGCCTGCTTGTGATTCCGTTCTCTCCCGCCTCCCTCAACATGGTGGAGTGGAGCATCGTGATCGGCTGGTTGGCTATTGGCCTGGCCCTCATGGCTTTCACCAATTCCCGCAAAAAGTAACGCCGAGCCGGGGCGGATCAGGTGCGCGGGCCCCTCTCTTCCGCGCACCGAACCCGGCGCCACTTGGGTAGCTTTGTGAGGCCTTAACCCAACACGGCCTCGCCCACTATATGGATCCATAAGGAGGAACCATGTCCACTAAGTATGCAATCGTTGGCGGCAAGCTCATCGACGGTACCGGTGCCGAGCCGGTCGAGAACTCCCTCGTTCTCGTCGACGACAACGGCAAGATCGAGTACGCCGGCGCCATGCAGGACCTTCCCGAGGGCGTTGAGGTCATCGACGCCGCCGGCAAGACCGTCCTTCCCGGCCTGATCGACACCCACCTGCACTTCTCGGGCAACTTGACCGACGATGACACCGACTGGGTCATGCAACCGCTCCTCGAGAAGCAGGCCGTCGCCGTCAAGCAGGCCTACGACTGCCTCACCCACGGCCTCACCACCGTCTGCGAGATCGGCCGCTTTGGTATCCAGATCCGTGACTGCATCGACAAGGGCGTCTTCAAGGGCCCGCGCGTTCTGGCCACCGGCCTTGGCTTCTGCCGCGTTGCCGGCCACGGCGACTCCCACCACTGCAGCCAGGAGCTCAACAAGGAATCGCACCCCTGGGGCGACCAGGTCGACGGTCCTTGGGATCTGCGCAAGGCCGTCCGTCGTCGCCTGCGCGAGAACCCCGATGCCATCAAGATCTGGGCTACCGGTGGCGGCATCTGGCGCTGGGACTCCGGTCGCGACCAGCACTACTGCTCCGAGGAGATTCAGGCCGTGGTCGAAGAGGCAAAGATGGTCGGCATCCCCGTGTGGAGCCACTGCTACAACAACCACGCCGCTGCCTACGATTCCGTTCGCTTTGGCTGCGAGCAGTTGATTCACGGCTTCGATATCGATGAGCGCACCATGGACCTCATGGCCGAGCAGGGTACCTTCTTCACCCCGACAATCGCCTTCCTGCCCACCTGGTACGCCACCTATCCGCCCGTCTACGTCCCCGAGCTGCACGACAAGTACGAGGGCACCCTGGTCGAGAAGGAGCTGCAGCGCAACTACGACTGTCTGCGCGAGGCCAAGAAGCGCGGCGTCGTCATGACGATCGGCTCCGACTCCTTCTCCTTCGTCACCCCGTACGGCACCTGCTCCATCGAGGAGATGTACGAGTTCGTCGACAAGATCGGCTTCACCCCGGTCGAGACCATCACCTGTGCCACCCTCAACGGTGCCAAGATGTGCCACATCGAGGACGAGACCGGTTCCATCGAGGCCGGCAAGTGCGCCGACCTGCTGGTCGTCAACGGTGACGTCGCCGCCGACATCCACGTGCTCAACACCGACAACATGGACGTCATCATGAAGGACGGCTGGATTGTCGAGGCTGGCACCTTCGGCGAGGCAAACAAGTACAGCGCCTAAGCTACCGTTCATCGATGGCTTGATGTAAAACACAGTATTTGATTGCATAATGCAATGGAGAGGGTCGCTTGCGGCCCTCTTTATTGCTATGGGGTGCGTCGGTAAGAAGGAGATGACGGTGGATCTCAATAGGCTGATTCTGGGCAAGAGCTACAACTCTACCAAGGTCTTTCGTACCGCTCAGCATGTGGTTCAAGCCATCTTGCTCGGTATTGTCGTTCCGCTGCTTATCCTGCTGCTCATCTGGGATCTAACCGATAATCCCAATCCCGTTCCGGCCGTTGTCGTCATTGCCGGCTTGGTCATGCTGTGCTTCTTCTTCTCGTACGTCTTTGTCGTTCCCGACGACCTCACATCGAGCGCTACCGACCGCACGCTCGCCATCGCGTCGAAAATATTCGCCTACACGTCGCGCGGCCTTACGCCCGAAGCTGCCCTGGGCGCCTCTAAGATCATCCTGTCCGAAACTATCGCCTCTGCCATCTGCTTTACCGACGGCAAGCAGGTGTTGGCAAGCTGGGGCGAGGACTCGGCAAAATGCCCCGCGGGCACCCCGGTGGTGCTGCGGACCACGCTCAATGTGATCAACAGCGGTGAGCAAAGCGTGTTCTCGCGCGATGCCTCGACCGAGACGGGTGGCTACTTTCCGCGCCTGCGCGCCGGTATTGTCGCACCGCTTACCGTGCGCGGGCATTGCGTGGGCACGCTCGAGCTGTATTATCCCCGTCTGAGCAGCATCGATATGCGCCAGACGGCGCTTGCCTCGGGCTTTGCCGACCTCATTTCCACGCAGCTTGCAAGCTTTGAGCTCGAGCGCCAGGACGAGCTTACGGCCCGCGTGGAGCTGCGCGCCTTGCAATCGCAGGTCGATCCTCATTTTCTATTCAATACCATCAGCACCATCGTGTCGCTCGTACGTACCGAGCCGGACAAGGCCAGGTCGCTGCTGATCGACTTTTCCAATTACTACCGTCAGACGCTTTCTGATTCCGATACGCTCACCACGCTCGAGCACGAGGTGGAACAGGGCACTCGCTATATCAATCTTATGCAGGCCCGGTATGGCGACGGCCGTCTGCGCGTCTCGGTCGATATCGACTTTGAGGTGCGCGATTGCATGGTGCCGCCGTTTATCTTGCAGCCGTTGCTCGAAAACTGCATCAAGCACGCGCAGCGCGAGACCGAGCCGCTTTCTATTCACGTTAGGGCTTTCGAGACCGATGACGGTTTGGAGATCATCGTCGAGGACGACGGCATCGGTATGAGCGAAGAGGTCTGCGCGCATCTGTTTGAGCAACATCGCCGAGAGGAGCCCGAGAGCATTACCGCCGACGGCTCCGTCAAGCGAGGTTGCGGCTTGGCGCTCTTCAACGTGCTTCAGCGCATCCATTTCTTTTACGGAGAAGATTCCGGCATGCGCGTGAAGTCCCAGGAGGGCGTGGGAACGCAGGTCATCGTCGAGCTGAACGGCGAGCCGCATGAGCCCGCGCCGTTGACGGCGTAGCACGCGGTTGGATTGAGAGAAAAAGAGGGGAAGCACATATGTCCGAAGGCTGGAACATCTTGGTGGTTGATGACGAACCTCCCATTAGGGCTGAGCTACGCTATCTGTTGGAAAAGGATACGCGTGTGGGCCAGATTGCCGAGGCGGGCAATGTCACCGAAGCCGTGGAGTCGATTCTGTCGAACAAGCCCGACGTGCTGTTTTTAGACATTACCATGCCCGGTCGCTCGGGAATTGAGCTTGCCGAGACGCTGCAGAACCTAAAGACGCCGCCGGTGGTTGTGTTTGTGACGGCGTTTGCCGAGTATGCGGCTGATGCGTATAACCTCGATGCGGTCGACTATGTCGTCAAGCCGGTCGAGGACGCACGCCTGTCAAAGGCACTCGACAAGATCGAGGCAGCCTTGGGTGTACGCCGTGTTATCCACGCCCCGCGCCAGCCTTTGCGTCTGACGGTTGATCGCGGGGGCAAAAAGGTGTTCATTCCCGCCGCAGACGTCTGCTACTTTGAGGCGCGTGCCGATTTTTGCAACGCCGTCTGCGCCGAGGGAACATACCTGATCAATGAGTCGATTTCCTCGCTCGAGCGGCGCCTGGCCTCCGAGGGCTTTATCCGTGTCCACCGCAGCTATCTGGTCAATTTGGAAGACGTGCACAATGTCGAGATTGGCTCCACGGGGTTGATGGAGCTCAGGCTCGACCGCGTGAACTCGACGGTACCGGTGTCCCGTCGTCGTGCCGCCGAGGTCAAGTCGCACCTGGGGCTTGCGTAAGAGGCTTGCGTGCCGTCGTTTACCATCGCAGGTTTGGCATGGGCGCGCGGTGGGCATAATGGGTGGCATCGAATGAAATCGAAAGGATCATTATGCCCGCGCTTATCACCCATCATCTGTTTGGCGAGGAAAGCATCGACCGTCTTCCGCAGGGCGTCATCACGTCCGATGAAGAGCGCATTGCCTTTATCTTGGGCAACCAAGGCCCCGACCCGTTTTTCTTTCACATTCTGACACCGCGTGTTTCCGACTGCACGCTGCTGGCGCAGGTCATGCATCGGTCGCGCATGTCTCGCCAGTTCGCGTGCCTGCGCGACGGCGTGTCGCATCTGCTGCCGCGCGACGCCAGCTTGGGTCGTGCCTTTGCGCTGGGCCTGCTGTCTCATTACGTGCTCGACCGCAACGCCCACCCCTTTGTCTATGAGCAGCAGTTTGGCATTGTCGAGTCCGATTCAGAGCTTGAGGATTCGAGCAGTCAGGTCCATGCCGTGATCGAGAGCGACCTGGATGTACTGATGCTGCAGCTTAAACGCGGTGGCGCTACGGTCGACGATTACCCGCCGGCGGGCGAGATCGTCACCACCGATCGCATCAATCGCGTGGCCGGCGTGCTGATGAGCTATGTTGCCGGACGCGTGTACGGCATTGACATTCCGGCGGGGGAGTACGGTGCTGCCGTTGCCAATATGCAGCGACTTTACCGCGCGATTGAGCCGGCCGGCTCCGCAAAGACGCGCGCGATCTCGCTGGTTGAGGGCTTGGTGCACGACTACTCGCTGCTCGACGGCCTTGCCCATCGCGTGACGACGGAGCTGCCCGAGCGCACCGGTAACCTGGGCCATCTGACATGGAAGAACCCCTTTACCGACGAGGTCTCGAACGAGAGTTTCCCCGAGGTCTTTGATCGCGCGCTGGTCGATTACGAGTGCACGGTCGCACGTTTTATCGAGACCGGTGACATGGATGCCGTGACCAGTCACGTCAACTACAGCGGTCGCGTGCTCAATGCCGATGAGGAGTTCGACCGCGAGGAATAGGGCTCGTGCGTGCCCCTTTGCCGAATCCTTACCGGTGCTTCTGGACAATTGGGGTACGATGAACTAGCTGCATATCGGGCAAATACGAAGGGTCCCTGTCCATGAAATACACCAAGCTCGAGCGTAACTGGGTTATGTACGATGTGGGCAATTCGGCCCTTGTGCTGCTCAATACCTCGGTGGTGCCCATTTACTTTAACGCCATCAATACCGGCGCTTCCTCGGCCGACCTGGTGGTCGCCTGGGGCAATGCGCAGACGATCGCCTCGCTGGTCATCGCCATGCTCATGCCCATTCTGGGCGCGCTTGCCGACTACGCTGGCAACAAGATCAAGTTCTTCTTGGGCTTCTTCCTCACGGGCCTGGTGCTTTGCCTGGCGCAGGCTATCCCAATGTCCGCCATGGCATTTTTGACCGTGTACGTGCTGTGCACCATCGGCCTTAACTCTTCTATGACGTTCTACGACGCCATGCTGCCCGACATTACCACCGACGAGCGCATGGACGCCGTGTCCAGCTCGGGCTATGCCTGGGGCTATATCGGTTCCACCGTGCCGTTCGTCATCTGCCTGGCGCTCATCATGGGTGGCCCCGCTCTTGGCGTCCCCACCATGCTGGCAACGCGTCTGTCGTTTGTCATCACTGGTGCCTGGTGGCTCATCTTTACCCTGCCGCTCATTCGCACCTATAAGCAAAAGTACGGTCGCGAGCGCGGTCCCGAGGACACTATCGGCCACATCGTGGGCGGTGTGTTCTCCGAGGTCGGACACACCATGCGCGAGATCGCCCACAACAAGACCGTGCTGGTCTACATGATCGCGTTCTTCTTCTATATCGACGGTGTGCACACGGTCATTTCCATGGCCACCAGTTACGGATCGGCCTTGGGCATCGATTCGACGCAGCTGGTGCTGGCGCTGCTCGTTACGCAGTTCGTGGCCTTTCCGTCCGCCATTATCTACGGCAAGCTCGCCGGACGCGTGGGCACGCTCAACATGATCCTGGTGGCGGTCGCCGCCTACATGGGCATTGTGCTGTTCGCCGCGTTCTTCCTAAAGACCGCCTTTGAATTCTGGGTGCTTGCCATTATGGTCGGCCTGTTCCAGGGCGGCGTGCAGGCCCTCAGCCGTAGCTACTTTGGCCGCATTATCCCCAAGGAAAAGTCCAACGAGTACTACGGCTTCTTTGACATCTTTGGTCGTTATGCAAGCGTTATGGGCACCTTCCTGGTGTCGGTCGTCACCTCGCTGACCGGCAACCCGTCGCTGGGCGTCCTTTCCATTGGTGTGCTGCTGGTCGTTGGCTTTATGCTGCTGGTCCGCCTGTCCCGCATGACTCGGGCGACAGAGCATGCCGCATAGGAGCGAGCGGCTATTGTGCCTGTCCACGGTACTCTTTTGGGGTTATCCGCAATAAACATTGCGACTTGCGAGCAATGATTTGCCCAAGTGGGTATGATGGAATCAGCTAGGTCGCGGGGCGTCGCCTGTGTTTGGCGGCGTCCCGTTTTTGTGTTGCAGGGAGGGTAAGGCATGAACGCCACGGTCGTAATTCCAACGTATTGGGCGGGCGATGACGCTTGCGCAAACGCCCCTGGCACCTATGACCATTCGACGCGACTCAACGCCGACAATCCCGAACTCGACCGCTGCCTGGTCTCGCTTGAGCAGGTACGTGACATCCCGCGCATCATCCTTTTGGTGGTCTGTCCCGTTTCTGCCACAGCCGATGTGTCGCTGCGCGTGCACGAGATTGTCGACGCGCATCCCACGCTCAAGGTCACCGTTGTCACCAACACCCAGGCCTCGCGCATCGCAGACCGGGTTGCTCAGATCGCGCCCAAGGGTTCGGGCGAGTGCGTGAGCCTGCGAGGCTACGGTGCCATCCGCAATATGGGGCTAGCCTGCGCCGCTGTGCTGGGGCATGACGCGGTTATCTTCTTGGATGACGATGAGACTGTCATCGACGCCGACTTTATGAAGCGCGCGACCTATGCGTTGGGGCAGCAGACGCGTCAGGGCTTGCCGATCTTGGTCAAGAGCGGCTATTTCTACGATCGCGACGGCTCGCCGCTGGCTCCCACGGACAAGGCGGGCATCTGCCATCGTTGGTGGACCAAGCGCATCGAGTTCAACCGTTGGATGAAAAAGGCGCTCTCGGGCACCCGCATCTCGCGCTCCAACTACGTGTGCGGCGGCCTGATGGCCCTGCACGCCCGCGCCTTTACGCGTGTGGCCTTTGACCCGTTTATCACCCGCGGCGAGGACTTGGATTACCTCTTTAACATGCGCATGTTTGGCTACGACGTGTGGTTCGATAACGAGTGGACCGTGCGCCATCTGCCTCCGGAGTCCGAAAAGCGCTCACCGCGCTTTATGCAGGATGTATACCGTTGGTACTACGAACGGGCCAAGTTGACATTCGCCGCGCATCAAAAGGAGCTCATTCCCGTTACGGCGGCATCGCTCATGCCCTACCCGGGCCCGTGGATTTCGCGCGAGCTCGACGACCGCGTGCGCAAGACCGCTATGGTCCGCAGCGTGTTTACCCGCGAGCATGAGGGCTACCTGCGCATCTGGCGCCATGGTATCGACGAGGCAAAGGCCTATGCGCGCCAAAACGCTGCAAGCTACCTGCGTTTCCAGAGCTTTTGGCCCAAGATCATGGACGGGCTTTGGCGTGACGCACAACTGATCAGTATCCTGGAGGGGGCCGAATGATCGACCGCCGCGCCCAGCGCGATAGTTCAATATCAATCTTTCGCATCATTGCCGTTGCCTGCGCCATTTGCGTGCTGGTGTACTTTATTTTTGCCTTGGTGACCGGTATCGAGCCGATCGCCACGGTGATTGCCTGCGCGCTGCTGTGCATCTTTCTGTGCATCTTTATCTTTTTGACGCTCAATCCCGATTCGGTGCGCTCCCAGTACACCGAGGAGACGCTCTCGGTGGCCTCGGCCATGCTCGAGGACATTAAGGGCGGTCTGACGCAGGAGTCAGCACGTTTGGTGTGCCGGCGCATTTTGCCCGAGACGCGCGCCATGACGGTGGCCATCACCGACGAGGGCAACGTGCTTGCCTGCGCGGGAGAGTTTGAGGAAAAACTACTGCCCGATACTCCCATCCACACGCTTGCCACACGCTACGTTATCGAACATGGCATCGTGCAGTCGTTCAACCGTATGGTGGATGTCGTGGGATCGGACGGCTCGCACAACCAAGTCCCCGCCGGCATTATCGCCCCCATCAAGGTGGGCGATCGTACCGTCGGCACGCTCAAGTTCTACTACAAGACCCCGCGCGCCGTCGACCGTACCCAGTACGCGCTTGCCTCGGGCTTTGCCGAGATCTTGTCCACGCAGCTCGCCATCCACGAGCTCGAGGTGCAAAAGGAACTCACAGCGCGCGCCGAGGTGCGTGCGCTGCAGGCGCAGATTAACCCGCACTTCCTGTTCAACACGCTGAACACCATTGCATCGTTTACGCGCACCGATCCGCTGCGGGCCCGCGAACTGCTTCGTGAGTTCTCATCGTTCTATCGTGCCACGCTCGACAACTCGGGATCGCTTATTCCGGTCTCGCGCGAGGTCGCACAGACCAAGCGCTACCTTACCTTTGAGAAGGCCCGCTTTGGCGAGGACCGCGTGCTCGCGACGTTCGATGTGTCCGAGGACGTGGAAGATACGCTGGTGCCGGCGTTCGTGATCCAGCCGATTGTCGAGAACGCCGTACGTCATGGTATGGGCGATGACGACGCCCTGAGGATCGACGTGACCGTTCACCAAGACGGCGAGGATGCAATCTTGATTGCCGTGGCCGATAATGGCGTGGGCATGGATGAGGGTACCGCCGCCAGACTGTTTGACGAGCGTTCTGCCCGTCCCGACGCCAGCTCTCCCCAGGGTGGCGGCGCCGGTGTGGCCATGCACAATATTTCGGAGCGCATCCATCGCTTTTATGGGCCGCACTCCTATACGCGTGTCGAATCGGCGCCGGGCAAGGGCACCAAAGTGCTCCTTCATCTTGATTTGTCAGAGAGCATCTTTGACATTCAAGAGTAAAATAAAAGGCTACGGGCTCAACGTCATGCGACGGATGCCCGGCGTAGTTAGTTGACGAAAGGTTTTATCCCTATGCTGCGTGCGATGATTGTGGATGATGAGGCGCCGGCTCGCTCGGAGCTTCGCTTCCTGCTCGAGCAAACGGGCAAGATCGGCACGATCACGGAGGCGTCGAGCGTCCGCTCCGCCATCGAGATGCTTATGGAAAGTCGCGTAGATGTCGTGTTTCTCGATATCTCGATGCCCGGTGCCTCGGGCCTGCAACTTGCCGAGGCGCTGCATAAGCTCAAAAATCCGCCGGCGATCGTGTTTGTGACTGCGTATAGTGACCATGCGGTCGAGGCATTCGACGTGGATGCCGTCGATTATCTGATGAAGCCGGTCGAGGAAGCTCGCTTGGATCGCGCGATCGAGAAGGTCATGCAACGCACCAAGCCGGTTACGGACAGCAAGGTGACCATCGAGCGTATCCCGGTGGAAAAGGGCGGCCGCAAGGTGCTCATTCCCGTGGACGACATTCGCTTTATCATGGCCAAGGACGATTACTCCTGCATCTATACCGTCGATGATCGCTTTTTGTCGACGACCTCGCTGGCGCAGTTTGAGGCCAAGCTCTGCGACTTTGGCTTCTTCCGTGTTCACCGCCGCTATATCGTCAACTTGGCGTGCGTCACGGACGTTGAGACGGTGCCCTCGGGTGCCATCCAGCTGGGCATTACGGGCGTCGACGAACGCGTGCCGGTTTCGCGCCGCCGCGTCGTGCCGCTCAAGAAGGCTCTGAGTCTCTAGCACACTGGCCCCGCAGCCCTGTAGACCCATCGTCTGCGGAGCCGTGGGGCCTTTTTGTATGTATCTGCCGAATCGTTTTTTGCGGAAGGGATCCCATGAACAGTGCAAGCGCCAAGCGCATCGACATCATCTCGGACACCCACGGCTATTTATCGCCTGCGCTCCTGGATGAGCTTGAGGGCGCAGACCTGATTATCCACGCCGGCGACCTCACGTCAGAGATGGACTACGAGCACCTATGCACCATCGCCCCCGTGCGGGCCGTACTGGGCAACAACGATTACTACCGCGACTACGGCCCCGATGTAGACCGTCTTGCGCTCTTTACCTACGAAGGCCTCAAATTCGCCGTAGCCCACTACCGCGAAGACCTTCCGGTGGGATCCGTAGACGTAGCCATCAACGGCCACACCCACGTAACCAAAGAAGCCCAAGTGGGCCGCTGCTTAGTCCTCAACCCGGGTAGCGCCAGCTACCCCAGAGGCACCCGAGGCCCCACCATGGCCAGAATGCTCGTCAAAGACGGCCATGTCATAAGCACCAAGTTTATTGACCTAGACTAACCGCAACAAAAACGGGGGATGCACAATGCATCCCCCGTTTTTGTTTAAGCCAAAGGCTGAAGTTCAACAAGATCCATCAGACCAACCCCGCCGAGGAGCACGCGGGCTAGCCGCGCAGCGGCGCACGCCCGCAAAACTGGTTGAATAATGTGACGGCAGGGAGGCCCTCCGGGGCTGAGGGCGGGGGGTAAGTTTGTCGCGAGGTCCGCACGCAAAGGAAAGCACTTAATGTGCTTTCCGTCTTGCGCAGGACTGTAGAGCAGCAAACTTAACCCCCGCCCTCAGCCCCGGAGAGCCTCCCGGATGGCCCCGAAAAATTTTTTCAAAAAAGTTGTTGCGCGCCGGACAGACTTCTGTGTATACTAATCCCCGCAGCGCACGCGAGCGGAAACAAACGCGAACGTCTGCCTGGGGAGTTAGCTCAGTTTGGTTAGAGCGCCGGCCTGTCACGTCGGAGGTCGCGGGTTCGAGCCCCGTACTTCCCGCCAACGCAATTAAAGCCACGTCTTCGGACGTGGCTTTTTGCGTTTGATGCACTTTGTTTTGATAGAACGATCGCCCTGGTGCATCTTCGCCCAGAACCCCCGCGCCTTCGGGAACGCAAGTAAAATCTAATGAGTATATCTGTCTGAACAACAGCTTTGTTGCGCAACACCTGTTCTACGAGACAGGGGGTTAGGTTATACTAAATTGCACTGTGCGCCGCATCTGATGCATTTCGCTCCAAGCGCGGCACTCAGTGGATATCCGATTTACCATTTGGATGTCCTGGCGGTCATTTAGCGTCTCGACACAAGCTCGGCCCTGGAGCTCGTTCGAGCTGTTCGTATTCCTTGAAAGGGGAAAAATGGACATATCGAGGAAGACTGATTACGCCCTTCGTATGCTGGCGATGCTTGCTGAGGATCCGGAGTGTTTGCTTTCTGTTCGCACCGCTGCCGAAGAGGTCAATGTTCCGTATTCGTTTGCCCGCTCGATTCAGCACGGTTTGGTCCAGGCCGGTATTGTGGAGAGCCTGCGTGGCGTCCACGGTGGCATGCGTCTCAAGGTCAGTCCGGACGACGTCACTATCCGCCAGGTCGTCGAGGCCGTTCAGGGTCCTATGGTTATGAACGATTGCACCGCGCCCGATGGTGACTGTGCGCGCATGGGCGCGTGCTGCTATCATCCCCTGTGGGCCGGAGCTCAGGCGTTGATGCGCGACTACCTCGATTCCGTTTCGCTCGGCGACATCGTCGCTCACCGCCAGTTCCCGGCCGTCGATCCCAAGTTCGCCGACCGCGAAGCGTTTCCCGAGTACGCCACCTGCGCGTGCGCTTACCGGGAGGAATAGCGCCGCATAAGGAGCATAGCCATGATTCAGGACCCCTTTCGTTCGATGATTCGTTCGGAAGGGGTCCTGCGTTATCGCGACCTTCCGTGGCGCCGCACACGCGATCCGTACATCATTTGGCTTTCTGAGGTCATGCTGCAGCAAACACAGGTGCCGCGTGTGGAGGCGCGCATGCCGGTGTGGCTCGATCGTTTTCCGACTGTGCAGGCGCTTGCCCAGGCCGCGCCTTCCGATGTTTTGGACGCTTGGCAGGGCATGGGCTACAACCGACGCGCTCTGGCGCTTCACGGGGCCGCTCAGCGCGTTGTAGAGGACTGGGACGGGGAGTTTCCGCGTGAGACGCGTGACTTGGTCGCTCTGCCTGGTATTGGCCCGGCAACGGCGCAGGGTATCCGGTCGTTTGCGTTTGATCTTCCGGGTGTGTATCTAGAGACCAACGTGCGCACGGTCTTTTTGCATCATTTCTTTCCCGATGTGCCGGCTGTTCCCGATCGCGAGCTGGTGCCGCTGATTCAAGCCGCCTGTCCGGCGGCCCCCGGTGCGGTGGCGGATGAGATCGCGCCCTTTGCCGTGCCTCAAGACGATGCCGACACGCCGCGCGCGTGGTATTACGCGCTGCTAGATTATGGCGCGTATCTTAAGAAGACGCTGCCCAATCCGTCCAGGCGCTCGGCGGGCTATAGTCGTCAGTCCAAGTTCGAGGGCTCGCGTCGCCAAAAACGCGCCCATATTGTGCGCATGCTACTGGCTGCGCGCGATGGGCGGCCGGCGGGGATAACGCTTGCTGATGCCGTGGTGGGCGTTAACGAAATGGAGACGGCAGCCGGTCGCGGGCCGGTCGAGTGCGAGCTGGTCGCAAGCATTCTTGCCGATCTGGAGCGCGAGGGCTTTTGCCGAGCCGAGGGCGATCGCTGGCTGAGCATCTAGCCCGTGCAAATCTGAAGAACAGGATTGTAAGGTTTAAATTTTCGGCATGAGGGCATCCTAAAGACGAGGCCGCTCGAAGCCTACGGGCGGCATGCGTTGAAGGGAAGTACACCTATGGATTTTGAGAATTCCCAAACCAAGAAGAACCTCGAGACCGCTTTTGCCGGTGAGTCCCAGGCACACACCAAGTATCGCTACTATGCCTCCAAGGCCAAGAAGGACGGCTACGTTCAGATCTCGAACATCTTTGCCGAGACGGCTGGCAACGAGTCCGAGCACGCCAAGCTGTGGTTTAAGTATCTGCACGACGGCGCCGTTCCGGGCACTCTGGACAACCTGCGCGACGCCGCCGCGGGCGAGAACTACGAGTGGACCACGATGTACGACGAGTTCGCCAAGACCGCCGAGGAGGAGGGCTTTGCCGAGATCGCCGAGAAGTTCCGTGGTGTCGCCGCCGTCGAGAAGGCCCACGAGGAGCGCTACAACAAACTCGTCGAGCGCATCGAGTCGGGCGAGGTGTTTGAGCGTGAGGGCGTGAAGGTATGGAAGTGCCTGAACTGCGGGCACCTGCACGTTGGTGCCGAGGCGCCTGAGGTGTGCCCGGTGTGTAACCACCCGAAGGCGTACTTTGAGGAGCAGGTGGTGAACTACTAGCGCTTGGCGCTAGCGTGAGCTGGGCCGGGAGGGCCGGACTACCTTCCCTCCTCGCTCACGGCTTCGCAGGGTCGCGTTGAGGGAAGGTAGTCCGGCCCTCCCGGCCCGCTTTGGGTCGTCGCGTGCTCGTTACAGAAAAGCTAATAAAAAAGTTTGTGTGCCGCCCCTTTTGGGGCGGCACGTTTTTGTATGGGGACTGGTTGGGACGGCAGCGTTCATGGGTGGGGTACACTGGGTGGCGACTTTTAGTTTATCTACTACCTGATGGGGTGTTTTTTATGGGCAAGAAGTCTCGGGCTCGGGTTGCTGCGGCGGGAACTCGCAAGGATCCTGGTCGTCGGGTTGCCGAGGGTAAAAAGGCCGATCGTGCTGAGAAGGACAAGAAAGTCGGCGCGCATGCTCATCCTGAGTGGGCGCCTCATTTGAATTCGGCTAGTGAGGATTTGACTGCCAAGTTGTTTACTCTGGTCGAGGTAATTTTGGGCGTGGTGCCCCTTGTGGTTATCGGTTTATTCTTGGCTTCGAAGGACGCCACGAGTGTCGATAAACTCACCGAGGTCTTTTCGCAGGACCCCTCGATGGTGGTCTCGTTTATTTCTGCGTGCTTGCAGCCGTTTGTGGCGTACATGCTGTATATGGTCTACCGCAAATACTGCGAGGGTGATGCGGGCTTTGCCGCCGGTAACCTGATCGGTCTTTTGTGCTCCGAGATCCTACTGCTCAATATCCCGGGCGTCATCGGTATGGGCATCTTGCTGTGGCGTGTTTGGCGCAACGTCGCCCCGCACTTTGAGAGCTGGTTGTTTGAGCGTCGCTTTGCGGGCGCCCTGGCTGACATTGCCGGCTCGCTCGTGATTCTGGCCCTGGCGTTTCTGTGCGCCACCGCCGCCCGCGGTCTCGCGGGCATGTAGTCTGTCCTCACCGACCACGGAGCGCAGGGCGGGGAAACCTTTCCCTCTCGCTCACGGCTTCGCAGGGTCGCGCGAGGCAAAGGTTTCCCCGCCCTGCGCTCCGGCGTTGAGTCGTCGCATGCTCGTTACAGAAAAGCTGATAATAAGTTTGTGTGCCGCCCCTTTGGGGCGGCACTTTTTGTGGGGGTCTCGGTCTCCACAATTTTCGTCAAGCTTTTGGTTAGATTTTGGTCAGTTGGCGTAAGGGTGGAAGGCCAAAAGATTGCTGACGAAAAAAGCTCAGAGAAAGTGCTGGTAGGGGAGTTGTTGAGCTTTTCGACAGCTTTTGAGCAAAAGAAACTTTGTGGCTATTGCCGGCGATTGCGTTGTCGCGGTCATGGCGGTGCGGGATGCTGGTCGTAAGCGTCGAATGCTCCGATTTTGGAGGCCAGCATGGATCTGTTTCTTGAGACTCCGCAGCAACAAGCTGAGCGCATGCTGCGTCAGCAGCAACGACTCATGGAGATGCAAATGCAGGGGGCGGCAGCCCAGCCCCCTGCGCAAAATGCCACGCCTGTGGTTTCGCCTGCGGGCGAATCGGCACCAGAGGCCTATTCCGTACAGCAAGATTCATATGCGCAGGAGCTCGCGTTCGACAAGCGTCGTGCGCGTCGCCGCCGCGTGGGCCAGCGCCTGCGCACATTGGCGATGATCGTGCTCATCCCGCTGGGGCTTGCGGTCATCTTTCTGGCGTCGTATGCCCTCACGTGCATCCTCAACGGCGCATCGCCCAACGAGGTGCTCCAACATCTAGCGGCCCTGGGCCAGCGCCTAGGCGACGTCATAACAACCATCCGCACCGGCTGGGAGAGTTAGCGTTTTAGCGTCCGCGGCTCTAAGAGAAATTTGTCTGCAAGGCAGTGGGTGATCCGTGCGTGTGGCGGGGTAAGATTGATCGCGGTTTTGATTGATGACCGATTGAGTCTGTTGGGCGGAGTCTATGTCTGCTATTGATATCGTGCTTGTTGTGATCGCCTTAGTGGCGGTGGGGGTTGCTGTGGCTTGCGCCCTCCAACTCAAGAGCCTGCGTGCCGAGTTGCGGGAGCGTGGCGACAGTAGCGCGGAAACGCTGGCAGCACTCGAGCAGGCTAACAACGCGCTCGATGCCCTGAACGTCGCGCTGGCCGAAACTCGCCGCACGGCCAATGCCATCGCGCAGCAGCAGACGACAGATGCGGCCGTGGAGCAGCAACGTTACCTGACCATCGCACGTGAGTTTTCGCAAGCTGGTGACCGGATGGATGACCTGCGCCGCGAGACGGCCCAACAGCTCGGTGCCAACCGCGAGGGCATCGAGCACCGCCTGGACAAGGTGCGCGAGACGGTCGATGCCCAGCTGGGTGCTATCCGCAAAGACAACAACGTGCAACTCGATCAGATGCGCGCAACGGTGGACGAGAAGCTCTCCCGCACGCTCAACGATCGCCTGTCGGCATCGTTTAAGCAGGTGAGCGACCAGCTCGAGGCCGTGTACAAGGGCCTGGGCGACATGCAGTCCATCGCCACTGGCGTGGGTGATCTTAAGCGCGTGCTGGGCAACGTGAAGGCGCGTGGTATTTTGGGCGAGGTGCAGCTGGGTGCAATTCTGGCGGACATTCTTACGCCCGACCAGTATCTGGAAAACGTCGCCACCAAGCCCGGCGCCTCGGAGCGCGTTGAGTTTGCCGTCAAGCTGCCGGTGGACGAGGGCGATCCCGTGCTGCTGCCGATCGACTCCAAATTCCCGGGCGACGCGTACGAGCACTTGCTCGACGCGCAGGATTCGGGCGATGCGGAGGCCGTGGCGGCTGCGCGCAAGACGCTCGACACCATGGTCAAGCGCGAGGCCAAGGACATCTGCGAAAAGTACCTGAGTGTGCCGGCAACGACCAACTTTGGCATCATGTTCGTGCCGTTTGAAGGACTGTACGCCGAGGTCGTCAGCCGCCCCGGGCTTATCGAGACCCTGGGCCGCGACTATCACGTCAACGTTGCCGGCCCCAGCACCATGGCGGCCATTCTCAACAGCCTGCAGATGAGTTACCAAACGTTTAAGCTGCAAAAACGCACCGACGATGTACTGCGCGTGCTCTCCGCTGTCAAGGCCGAGCTGCCGCGCTATCAAAAGGCGCTGCGCCGCGCCCAGCAGCAGATCGAGACCGCGGGCAAAACGGTCGAGGGCATCATCACCACGCGCACCAACGTCATGGAGCGCAAGCTCAAGGACATCGACGCCCTGGAAGATGCCGAGGAGGCCGACGAGATCTTGGGGCTTACGTCTGCGAGCCTGCTCGCAGACCAAAAAGACGAGGACTAGCTTCATCTGACGGCGGGGCGCCTGCGCAAGCGCGGGGCGCGGGCGCTTTTCGCGTCGCACTTGCCTGAAGTGCGCTTTAGTGTGCAACAATGGCGTTTCGCCCTATCAGACGCGAAAGGAAGCCCATGTCTCAGAGAAACACCAGTCCGCTCAAACGCTCCACCGTGCGTCGCACGCTGCAGCGTTTTTGGGACGTCACGCGCACGCAGCCGCTGATCGTCTTTCTCTCGGTGTTCTCGTCGGCGGGCTACATCTTTTTGCTCACGTTTGCCAACACCTATGTGATGGCCCTCATCGTCGACCGCGTCCAGGCCGGTCCCGTGGCAGGCGACCAGGTGTTTGAGGTCTTTGGTCCTTACATTCTGGCGCTCGTGCTCGTTAACCTAGTGGGCCAAATCCTCTCCAAGCTGCAGGACTACACCGTCTACAAGCTCGAGATTGCGGGCAACTATCACCTGGCGCGCCTGTGCTTCGACACGCTCTCCAATCAATCCATGACATTTCACACCAGCCGCTTTGGCGGATCGCTCGTGAGCCAGACGAGCCGTTTTATGAGCGGCTATACGGGGCTGGTCGACGTGACGGTGTATTCGCTCATCCCCACCATCACCTCGGTCATCTGCACGGTGGCGGCGCTCGCCCCGGTGGTGCCCACATTTACCGTGATCCTGGTGTGCATCATGGCCGTCTACATCGCGTTTGTCTGGCTTATGTACAAGCGCATCATGCCGCTTTCGGCCGCGACGTCCGCCGCGCAGAACAAGCTCTCGGGCGTGCTCTCCGACGCGGTCACGAACATCTTGGCCGTCAAGACCTGCGGGCGCGAGGACTTTGAACGCGATCTGTTCGACGCCGCCGATCGTGCCGCGCGCGACGCCGAGACGGTCTCGATGCACGCCATGATGCAGCGCAACTTTACGACCTCGGGCCTCATCGTCATCACCATGGCCGTGGTGAGTGTGTTCGTGGCGGGCGGCAACGCGTGGTTTGGCATCTCGGCCGGCTCGCTCGTCATGATCTTTACCTACACCTATAACCTCACCATGCGCCTGAACTACGTAAGCTCCATGATGCAGCGCATCAACCGCGCGCTCGGAGATGCGGCCGAGATGACGCGCGTGCTGGACGAACCGCGTCTGGTGGCAGACGACGAGAACGCTCCCGAGCTTAAAGTGACCGAGGGCGCGATTGATTTTGAGCACCTGAGCTTTGCGTACCGTGACGCTGCGGCGGGCGAGAGCGTGTTCGATGACCTGACACTTCATGTGGCGGCGGGCCAGCGCGTGGGCCTGGTGGGCAAATCGGGCTCGGGTAAGACGACGCTCACCAAGCTGCTGCTGCGTCTGGACGATGTTCAGGGCGGCCGCGTGCTCGTGGACGGCCAGGACGTCTCGCGCTGCACGCAGCAGAGCCTGCGCCGCCAGGTTGCCTACGTGCCGCAGGAGGCGCTGCTGTTCCACCGCTCCATTCGCGAAAACATTGCCTACGGTCGTCCCGACGCCACTGATGAGCAGATTCGCGAGGCCGCGCGCCTGGCCAATGCCATGGAGTTTATCGACCGCTTGCCCCGTGGCTTTGACACCATGGTGGGTGAGCGCGGCGTCAAGCTCTCGGGCGGCCAACGTCAGCGCGTGGCTATCGCCCGCGCCATCCTAACCGACGCGCCGATTCTAGTGCTCGACGAGGCGACCTCTGCCCTCGACAGCGAGTCCGAGGCGCTGGTGCAGGAGGCGCTCGAGAACCTGATGCGCGGTCGCACCTCCATTGTGGTGGCACATCGCCTGTCCACCGTGGCGGCGCTCGACCGCATTGTGGTGCTGGCCGATGGCGAGATCGTCGAGGACGGCACGCATGCACAGCTCGTCGAGGCGGGTGGCGAGTACGCGAGCCTGTGGAGCCGTCAGACCGGCGCATTCTTGGAGGCGTAAGCGTCTCGGACGTGGGACAATTGTGCCCATAAGTTTATTGTGCCGTTGAGCCGAGGAGTCGTTATGCCACGCGAGACCAATGCCGCCAAACGCGAGCGCGCCATCGAGGTGTGTGAGCGCCTCAACCGTCGCTATGGCCCGGTCGAGTGCTTTTTGGACCACGAGAATCCCTTCCGCCTGCTGATCGCGGTGCTGCTCTCGGCGCAAACGACCGATGCGCAGGTCAACAAGGTGACGCCGCGGCTGTTTGCCCAGTGGCCCACGCCCGAGGCCATGGCCGGGGCGAGCGTGACTGACGTGGCAGACACCATCAAGTCACTCGGCTTCTACAAGAGCAAAGCCAAACATGCCGTCGAGGCCGCGCAGATGATCGTCGCCGACTATGGCGGCGAGGTGCCGGCCGACATGAAGGAACTCGTGAAGCTGCCGGGCGTGGGACGCAAGACGGCGAACATCGTGCTCAACGTGGGGTATGGCATCGTGGAGGGCATTGCGGTGGACACGCATGTCAACCGCATTGCGCACCGCCTAATGCTGAGTCCCAAGACGCATGCCAAGGAGCCGCTCAAGACCGAGCAGGATCTGCTCAAGATTTTGCCACACGAGTATTGGGAATCGGTCAACCACCAGTGGATTACCTTTGGCCGCGAGATCTGCGACGCCCGCAAACCCAAGTGTGACGAGTGTCCGCTGGCAGATTTGTGCCCCAGCGTGCGCGTAGCGGGGTAGGGCGGAACGCATCTTCGTCTGGCGTTTTTTGCGGGGCTGGGTTTGCCCTTGAGCCGGAGTCCTCTCCATGCGCTACCATGACAGACAATGTATTTGACGTACGACCCGCCGAGCTTGCCCCGGCGGGCTTTTGGTGTTGCGATGCCGGAGGAACAGCATGCTCATTCACCGTATAGCCGCGCAGCTCTACACTGCCGAGGCGCTGCAGACCGTCGAGGCCGGACTCGATGCCGGCGAGGACGTGACGCTGGCCGTGTCGCAGTCGGGCCGCACGCTTATGGCGGCCGCCCAGTTTGCGCGCCGTCCGCGCCCGACGGTCTACATTGTGAGTGGCGAGGATGCGGCCGATCGCGCCGCGCGCAGCCTTGCCGCCTACGTGGGCCTGGCGCACGTGTGCCGTTTTCCCGAGCGCAAGGACTATCCGTGGCGCGAGCAGGCGCCCGACGATGCCGTGGTGGCGCAGCGCTGCGAGGCTCTGGGGCGCATCGTGCGCGGGGACAACTGCATCATGGTTGCCTCGGCCCGCGCGCTGCTGCGCTGCGTGCCGCCGGTCGAGAGCCGCTATTGGGAGTCCACGACCTTTGCGGTGGGCGAGGAGATTCCTTTTGACGAGGTGCCGCAGCGCCTGGTGGGCATGGGCTACACCAATGCCGGTGCCGCCGACGCGCCCGGCCTGTTCCGCGTGCACGGCGACACCGTAGAGGTGTTCCCCGCACAGGAAAAGGCGCCCGTGCGCATCGAGTTCTTCGGCGACGAGATTGACCGCATCCGCCGCATGGTGAGCTCCACGGGGCAGACCATCGGCAACGAGGACAGTATCGAGATCTTCCCCTGCCGCGAGCTGGCGCTTACCGACGATGCCGTCCACAACATGCACGTGGCGCTCTACCGTGCCAGCCAGGACGACAGCAAGCTGGCGGCGCTGCTCGAGATGGTGGATGCGCGCATCGTCACGCCCGAGTTCGACCGCTTTTTGCCGGTGATGTACGGCCAGACCGTAAGCCCGTTGGCGCACGTGAGCGGCAAGGCACTCGTGGTTCTGTCCGAGCCGCGCTCGCTGTTCGACGACTGCCTGCGCGCCTACGAGGATATTGAGGCCCGTGCCGGCGAGGCAGGGATTGACCGCCTGGATGGTCTGTACGTGCGCGCCCAACAGCTCGATTTTGGTGCCCAGCAGCGCCTGAACTACGTGAGCCTCATTCGTGCCGGCGGCGCGGTGACGGCAGAGCTCAAGATTGAGCAGCCGGCCATCGCAGGCTCGGACAACCGTTTTATGACGCGCATCCAGGAGGTCGTGGGCAAGCGCTATGCCTGCGTGTTTGCCATCCCCGACCGCGGTGCGCGCGAGTCGATGGAGCTCACCTTTGGCGACGAGGGCATTACCTTTGAGGAATCGCTGACCGCGGCGCCCGAAAATGTCGGCGCTATCGGCGACCGCGTTCGCGTGGCAGCGGCGGATTCCGCCGACCGTGCCGCACGCCAGGAGGCCCATGCTTCCATTCGCGAGCGTAAGGCCGACGCGCTCAACGCCCGCTCGCTCGAGGCGGGCGCCGCGCAGGCTGCCGCCGGCGCCGCCGTGCCCACTATTTCGCGCGGACGTGTGACCTTTGTCGATGCCGCCTTGCCGCAGGGCGTGGTGGTGCCCGATGCCAACCTGGCCGTGTTCTCGATCGCCGACCTCAACGCCCGCATGGACGCCAACCGCGCGCGCAGCCGCCGCAGGGTGGACATTACGCAGATCACGTTCCCGTTTAAGCCGGGCGATTACGTGGTGCACGCTACCCACGGCATCGCGCTCTTTAGCGAGATCGCGCGCCAGGAAGTGGGCGGCAAGGAACGCGACTACTTTTTGCTGGAATATGCCGATGGCGACAAGCTCTACGTGCCGCTCGAGCAGGTCGACCGCATCACGCGCTACGTTGGCCCCGACGGCGACAAGCCGCGCCTGACCAGGCTCAACACAGCCGACTGGACGCGCGCTACCAACAAGGCGCGCAAGAACGCCAAAAAGCTGGCGTTTGACCTGGTCGATCTGTATACGCGCCGCTCGTCGATTACCGGTATCGCCTGCCCGCCCGACACGCCCGAGCAGATCGAGATGGAGCAGAGCTTCCCTTACGACGAGACGCGCGACCAGCTGGAGGCCATCGCCGACATCAAGGCCGACATGGAGGCGCCCAAGCCCATGGATCGCCTGCTGTGCGGCGACGTGGGTTTCGGCAAGACCGAGGTTGCCCTGCGCGCGGCGTTTAAGTGCGTGGACTCCGGCCGCCAAGTCATGGTGCTCTGCCCCACGACCATTCTGGCCCAGCAGCACTACGAGACGTTCTTTGAGCGCTTTGCCCCGTTTGGCCTCGAGGTCGAAGTGCTCAGCCGCTTCCGCACCCCGGCGCAGCAGAAGCGCGCGCTCAAGGCGTTTGCCGAGGGCACGATTGATGTGCTCATCGGCACGCATCGTCTGCTTTCGGCCGATGTGAACCCCAAGAACTTGGGCCTGGTGATCATCGACGAGGAACAGCGCTTTGGCGTGCAGCACAAGGAGCAGCTCAAGAACCTGCGCGAGCAGATTGACGTGCTCACGCTTTCGGCCACGCCGATTCCGCGAACCATGCAGATGGCCACGAGCGGCGTGCGCGACATGAGCCTGATCACGACGCCGCCGACCGGGCGTCGTCCCGTGATCGTGCACGTGGGGGAGTACGACCCCGACGTGGTGAGTGCGGCGATTCGCCTGGAGGTGGGTCGCGGCGGTCAGGTGTACTACGTGTCCAACCGCGTCAAAACCATCGACGACGCCGTGGCGCGCGTGCACGAGGCCGCGCCCGAGGCGCGCGTGGGTGTGGCGCACGGCAAGATGAGCCCGCGCGAGGTCGAGGACGTGATGATCGAGTTCGCGACCAAAAAGATCGATGTACTCATCGCCACGACCATCGTGGAGAGCGGCATCGACAACGCGACCGCCAACACGCTCATCATCGAGGACTCGCAGCGCCTGGGTCTAGCACAGCTTTACCAGCTCAAGGGCCGTGTGGGCCGTTCTGCCACGCAGGCCTACGCGTACTTTATGTTCCCGGGCGAGCTACCGCTCACCGAAGAGGCCACGGCGCGTCTGACTGCACTTTCCGAGTTCCAGGACCTGGGCAGCGGCATGCGCATCGCCATGCGCGACCTGGAGATTCGCGGCGCCGGCTCGCTTATGGGCGCCGAGCAGCACGGCAACCTGTCGAGCGTGGGCTTCGACCTGTTTACGCAGATGTTGGGCCAGGCAGTGGCCGAGGCGCGCGGCGATGACGACGCCGGCGTGGAGGCGGCGAGCGTGGGCATTAACCTGCCGGCCGATTACTTCTTGTCCGAGGAGTACCTGCCGGCGGTGGACCAGCGCGTGCTCGTGTACCGCAAGCTCGCAGCGGCCGAGGACCTTGAGAGTATCGACGAGGTGCAGGAAGAGACCGAGGCCGCGCATGGCGAGCTGCCGTTGGCGGGACTCAACCTGTTTAACCGCGCGCGTATCCGCATCCGCGGCGAGCGCCTGGGGCTCGAGAGTGTCACGCTCAGCGGCGGACGCATCACGTTTTTGGGCGTCGACGTGCCCAAAAAGGTGGCCTTTGAACTTAAGACCCGCTATGGCGCGGTGAACTTCCCCAAGAGCCGCAAGCTGTCGGTGCCCTACAAGGCGGGCGCCGGCGCGGGCAGCGGCCTGGGTCGCGGCCTCGACGGCAACGACGGCACCGGTCCCGTGGCCGCGGCACTCATGCTGCTGCAGCAGTTGGGTGCCAGCGACGACGACTAACGGGTCGACGCTGCAAACGCTCCATTCGGGCAATCTGACCCTCACTCGTCGGTCGCGTACGCAAGTACGCTTCCCTCCTCCTTCGGGCCACCTTGCCACAAATGGAACGTTATCGCTCACTTATGCTCAACCTGTAAGGGTATTTATGGGACAAAGCTATCTTTGCCCCACCATGTTGCGGGTCGACCCTTCGCCCGACCGAAAGGAAAGCATGTTCGGATACATCTATAAGAAAGACGCCGCTGCTATCGCGGTCATCCTTGCCCTTTGCCTGGGCGTGGGCAGTTTCTTTGATTATCAGATCTCGAGCGCGCTGTTCAACATCGGTAGCATGTACGGCCGCTTAATCGAGGCCGCCGGCGAGCTGCCGTTTGAGCTGACGGCGAGCATCGCGGGCGTTATGCTCGTGCGCGCGGTGCGTCCCGACTCCAGGGGGAGCAAATGGCTCGCCGTGCTCGGCATCCTCGTCAACATTGGCCTGGCCGGCTACGAGATCGTTTCGTCCCTGCGGGTTGGCGGCAAACTCATCGCGGTTCAGTTGGTACTGACGTTTGTGCTGGTCATCGCCGCTAACCTTGTCGTCTATCGCCTCACGCGCACGACCGAGCCCGACGAGCTCACGCGCTGGGCGTTGATGGTGCTTGTCGTGTGGGTCGCTCAGGCCATCATCCTCAACGTGATTGTCAAGCCGCTGTGGTCGCGCCCACGCATGCGTGTGATCGAGGTGACGCAGGGACTCGAGTTTCAGCCGTGGTGGGTGATCGGCAACCCCGACAAGTGGGCCTATATTGCCGCCGGTGTAGTCAAGGACGGCTTTAAGTCGTTTGCGAGCGGACACACGGCGCACGCGGCGATCGGCCTCATGCTCGCTGGGCTTCCCGCGACGGCCTTTAAGGAAAAGCCGTCGCGCCGTCGTGTGGTCTTTTGGACGGCGGCTGTGGTCGCGGCGCTCGTCGCGTTTGGCCGCATCGTGATCGGAGCGCACTTTTTGAGTGACGTGAGCTGCGGCTTTGCCCTGGTGCTGGCGCTTGAGTGCCTTGCCGCGCGCATTGCCTATCCCAGCGGCGTACAATAGCTCCGTTTGAATCATCTGGCCGATACCCGGTAAGAGAGGATTGCCATGCTCGCGTTTAACAACGACTATTCCCACGGTGCACATCCGGCAGTGCTGCAGGCGCTCGTCGATACCAACATGGAACCGCAGCCTGGCTACGGTACCGATGCGCATACCGAGCGCGCCAAGCAGCTTATTCGCGAGGCCTGCCAGGCGCCTGACGCCGACGTGTTTTTCCTGGTGGGCGGCACGCAGGCCAACGCGACAGTGATTGATATGCTGCTTGCGCCCTACGAGGGCGTCGTTGCTGCCGAGACTGGCCACGTCGCCTGCCACGAGGCGGGCGCCATCGAGTTTGGCGGCCACAAGGTGCTTACCATCCCCGGCTACGAGGGCAAGATGCACGCCGAGGACCTCGAGAACTATATCCAGGTGTTCTACGAAAACGAGAGCTACGAGCACACGGTGTTCCCGGGCGCCGTGTACGTGAGCCTATCGACCGAGTACGGCACGCTGTACTCCAAGGCCGAGCTCGCGGCGATTCACGCGGTGTGCCAGAAGCGTGAGATTCCGCTGTTTGTGGACGGCGCCCGCCTGGCCTATGCGCTGGCGTCCGATGAGTGCGATATTACCCTGCCCGAGCTGGCACAGCTGTGTGATGTGTTCTACATCGGCGGCACCAAGTGCGGCGCGCTCTGCGGCGAGGCTGTGGTGTTCTGCGGCATGCACGCTCCGGCGCATCCCATTCCGCGTATTAAGCAGCACGGTGCGTTGCTGGCCAAGGGCCGCCTGACGGGCGTGCAGTTTGAGGCGCTCTTTACCGACGGCCTGTATTTTGAGATTGGTCGCCAGGCGATCGAAACCGCGCAGGCGCTTCGTCGCGTGCTGCACGAGCGCGGTTACCAGTTCTTCTTGGAGACGCCCACAAACCAGCAGTTTGTGATTCTGCCCAACGAGGACATGGCCTGCATTCGCGAGCATGCCTCGATCGAGTACTGGGAAAAGTACGACGAGACCCACACCGTGGTGCGCTTTTGCACTAGCTGGGCCACGACGCAGGAGGACATCGACGCGCTGGCGGCTGTCCTGTAGCCTGATGTAATGACGAGGGGCCGCCCTGCGCTGGGTTTGGCGCAGGGCGGTCTTTGCTTTTTGGGGGAGAAGGGTTGTATGACCGAGATGTCCGAGCCGACGATTCGCCTGGCGACGCCCGATGATGCGCCGGCGTTGCTTGCCATCTATGAGCCGTATGTGCGCCAGACGGCGATTACCTGCGAATACGAGGTGCCGGGCGTTGAGGAGTTCGCCGGGCGCATCGAGCGTACGCTCAAGCGCTATCCGTATCTGGTGATGGAGCTGGACGGGCGTCCGGTAGGTTATGCCTATGTGAGTCCGCTCAACAGCCGCGAGGCATACGACTGGTCGGTCGAGACGTCGATCTACCTGGCGCGCGACATGCGCCACGGCGGGCTGGGCCGCAAGCTGCATGACGCGCTCAAGCAATGCCTGATCGCGATGGGCATCACCAACATGTGCGCCCTCATCGCCGTGCCGCACGACAAGGACGACGAGTACCTGACGCGCAACAGCCAGGACTTCCATGCCCATATGGGGTATCGCCTGGTGGGCGCCTTTGACCGCTGCGCCCAAAAGTTCGGCCGCTGGTATGACATGTGTTGGATGGAGCTGGTCCTAGCCGAGCGCACACCCAACCAACCCAAACCAACCTGGTTCCCCGACCTCCCCAAACCTACCATTTAGGGACAGGTTTATTTTGGCAGGCTAGCCGATTGGCTCGGTGTATTTGGCGCGGTCGGTGCGTTGGATGCGCTTGGAGACATGGAGCGGTCGGCCGTCGGTGTCGTAGACGTAGTCGGTGATCAGGATCAGCGCCTGCCCGCGCTCGACGTTGAGCAAAAACGCCTCGTTTTGCGAGGCATAGCACACCTCAAAGGTCTTATGTCCCTGTGCTGGCGCGCGATGGAATTCTTGGCGCAGCGTCGCGTAGAGCGAACCGTTGATATCGCGATCGATGAGCGTCTCGAAGCTTGGCGGCAGGTAGGTGGTCTCCAGGCACAGCGGCACGTCGTCCAGGTAGCGCAGGCGGACAAGTTTGACGAGCTTGCTGCCCACGGCGGCGTCAAAGAACTTAGCTATGCTGCCGGCCGCCTTGGCAAAGCCCGAGTCCACGGTGCGCGTGGTGGGCTTCATGCCCTGACCTTCGACCTGCTTGGTATAGCTCGAAAACACTAGGTTGTTCTCGTGGAGCGCGGGCGTGTCGGCCACAAAGGCGCCACGCCCGCGCTCGGTGCGCACCAGGCCCTCATCAACGAGAACCTTAAGGGCGTGGCGCACGGTGCTGCGCGACAGCCCCGATTCGTCCATGAGTTCCATCTCGGACGGCAGCTTGTCTCCGCGTGCGTAGGTGCCGGAGGCGATGCGGTCGCGCAGCATGCCCGCCAAGCGCTCGTATTGGGTCAGTCTCTTTTTAGATGAAGCGTTCATGCGATCAACCTGTATCTAACCTGTATGCGTATCTAATCAAGCATGTATTCAATACAACAACAAAACCGCTGGTAGCAAGTTATCGAAAACCGTATTAGCAAATTTTCTAAGACAAATATAGCATACAACTAGTCGACATAACCAAAACATGTATGTAACTTGTATGCCATCGAGAGCATCAAACGAGAAGAAAGGCTGATGCACGATGACTACTCAGGAACAGGTTAAGGATGTCGTCTCCCAGGTTTTGGCTGACAAGGCAGACAAGGGCGGCATCAAGCGCGTTGTGTGGATTGGCGCTGGCGGATCCAACGGCGGCAACTATCCTGCCCAGTACTTTATGGAGCACGAGGCCACGCAGGTCGTGAGCTCCAGCTACACCAGCAACGAGTTCGTGCACGCCACCCCGGCCTACGTCAACGAGAACACCCTGGCCGTCGTCGTGTCCATGCGCGGCACCAAGGAGACCATCGTTGCCGCCCAGGTCGCCAAGGACCACGGCGCCAGCACCATCGCCATCTATGTTGACGAGTCCGGCCTCACCGAGGTCTGCGACTACAAGATTCAGTACGACAGCCTGGCCGTCGACGAGTCCTGCATGGGCCGCACCAACTCCGCCGTCGTGACCATGATCGCCATGGAGCTTACGCAGCAGACCGAGGGCTATGCCGAGTACGAGACCGCTATGGCCGCCTTCGACCTGGTTGACCCCATCTATCGTAAGGCCGTCGAGTACACCCGTCCGCTTGCCGCCAAGTGGGCCGAGCAGAACGCCGACAAGCCCTGCATTAACGTCATGGCCCAGGGCCCGCTCTTTGGTGCTGCCTACGTCTTTAGCATCTGCAACGTGCAGGAGATGCTGCAGATCGACTCCTGCACCATCAACACCTGCGACTTCTTCCACGGCCCCTTCGAGATTCTGGACAAGCGCACCTCGCTGTTCCAGCTCATCGGCGTCGGCCGCAGCCGCTGCAACGACGAGCGCGGTATCCGCTTCGTCAACCAGTACGGTGGCGAGCGCGTCTATCAGCTCGACGCCAAGGAGCTCGGCCTCAACGACATCAAGGACAGCGTGAGCGAGTACTTCAACCACCTGATCTTTGCCCCGATCCTCAACAACGTGTACATGCGTGCGCTCTCTGCCGTCACCCACAAGGACTACATGACGCGCCGCTACATGTGGAAGCTGGACTACTAGGGGATAGAGCGGCCTAACAGCTCGATGTCCTCATAAGTTGCGGTGGAATAGTTCCTGTTTGGGGGCTTGAAGCCTCTATTTAGGAACTATTTCACCGCAACCGCCAAGTAATCCGCTGGGGACGGAGGAAAACGGATCACTTTTCCGCTCGCCGATTTGTGTCTTGAAAAATGTATATAACGACTATAACGTAGTATGAAACATATTGGAAACAATACCGAGGAGGCTGCGTTGAAGAAAAGCAATCTGGGCTATGTGCTGGTGCTGATCGCCGCGCTTATGTGGGGCACCATCGGAATCTTTGTTAACGGAATATCGGCCCTGGGTGTTTCGTCTCAGAGCATGGCGGCCTTTCGCCTGTTGTCGGGTGCCGTCTTAATGGCTCCGGTCTTGGCATTTATGGGTTGCCAGGGAGGTGCTCGTGAGGGAAAAGCCTCGGGTCCCATGGCACTGTTCAAGGCAAGTCCTAAAGAGCTTGTTCCCTGCGCGCTTCTTGGCATTATCGGCCTCGCCACTGCTAACACGCTTTATTACGAGTGCATGGGCGAGGTGGGCATGTCCACGGCCTCGGTGCTGCTTTACACCTCGCCGGTGTTTGGCGTCGTGCTCGGCCGCGTGCTTTATCGCGAGGACGTGACCCCCAACAAACTCGTCGCCATCGTCTTTAACATTGTGGGTTGCGTGCTCGCGGTGACGAGCGGCGACCTGTCTGGTTTCCATTTCTCGGCTTGGGGCGTCGTGTCGGGCGTGATCGCCGGACTTTGCGGTGCGCTACTGGCTGTGTTTAGTCGCATGGCCACCAAGACGCTGCATCCTCTGGCGGTGACGTTTTGGGGCTTTGTCTTTGGCGGATGCTTTATGGCAGTGCTTTCGGCTCCGTGGTCCGATGTGGCCGCGGCAATGTCCCCGCAGCTCATTCTGCTGTTCGCGGGCTTTGGCTTTATTCCGACGGCTCTTGCGTACATCTTCTATATGCAGGGCCTTTCGATGGATCTTGAGACGTCGAAGGTGCCGGTCGTGGCTTCGTTTGAAACCGTGGCGACCGTTTTGGTCGGTATTGGCATCTATGCCGAGCCCGCCGGCGCGATCAAAGTCCTGGGCATCGTGCTGGTGCTCGCGTCCATCCTGATCATGAACACCGATTTCTCCAAGCTGCGCAACAGTGCCTTTGTCGGCCATATCGTTGAGAGCATGACCTTTAAGCCCAACGCGTGGTGGACGGAGAAATCGCAGGACATGGATCTGTTCCGCGAGCGCACCGGCATCGCGCTGGAGCCCACCGTGCAGGAAAGCCCCTGGTACTTCGTGCGATAGGGGATTGCGCGCAGGGTCTGACCTGGGGTTATCCAGCTAGCGCCGGCCTACCCAGCCCAACGTTTCGAGTACGTTAAACCCGTCAACGGTCGATTTTCACCCGCGAACGGTCTTTATACTAATTAGCAATATAAGCAACGTATAAGACGTTATAATGACCATAACGAAAAGGAGGAGGCAAGATGAATCAGATCATTCTCGCATCTCATGGCGGCCTGGCCGCAGGCGCCAAAGACACGCTCGAGATGGTTCTCGGCGACGTGTCGAACGTCCACGTCGTGTCGCTTGCTCGTGACGACAAGGAGCCCATCACCAATAAGGTGGACGCCATGATCGCCACGTTCAACGCGGACGACACCGTCTATGTGCTGACCGATATGCTCGGCAGCTCGGTCAACAACAGCATGGTCGAGCTTTCCAAGAACGGCACGAAGTTCACGGTTGTCAGCGGTTTCAACATCCCGCTGGCGCTCACGCTCGCTATGAGCCCCGTCCCCGTCAAGGGTGTCGAGCTCGCAGCCCTCATCAACGAGGCCCGCACCGGTCTGACCAACCCCAACGCACCGGTCGAGGCTGCCGCGGCTCCCGCCAAGAAGGCCAAGGCGTCCCGTCACAGCTCCGGTCCCGCCAAGATCGTCCTCGCACGTCTTGACTACCGTCTGCTGCACGGCCAGGTCGTCTTTACCTGGACCACCAAGGTTCAGGCCGAGCGCATCATCGTCGTCGACAACGCCGCCGCCAACGATGACATCAAGAAGGGCGCTCTTAAGCTGGCCAAGCCCCAGGGCGTGCGCCTGAACGTCTTCACCGTCGAGCGTGCCCTCGCCAAGATGGACAAGCTCAACACCCTCGGCGAGCGCGTCATGTTCGTCTTTGGCAACACTGCCGAGATGCTGCAGTTCTGCCAGGGCTACAAGCTCGACGCCATCAACCTGGGCGCCACCGCCAACCACGACGGTGCCGATCAGGTCGGCGGCAAGGACAGCTCCGTCTTCCTCGACGCCAACCAGAAGGCCGACGTCAACCAACTGCTCGACATGGGCATCAAGCTCTACGTCCAGCAGACCCCTACGTATCAGAGCGTCGACATCGACGCCAAGCTGTAATCAACCAGGCTTTTGCCTGACTGAAAGGAGAAGGGTATGAATACGTTCATCAGTGCGGTGCTCGTCGGCCTCGTCGGCGTGTTCTGCATGTGGGACTCCCGCCTGCTCGGTCGTCTTAACTTCGAGCAGCCCCTCGTTGGCGCTACGCTCGTCGGTCTGCTGCTGGGCGATGTGCCCACCGGTCTTGCTGTCGGTGCCGCCGTCGAGCTCGTGTCCATGGGCCTGGTGCAGGTCGGCGCCGCCGTTCCGCCCGATATGGTCCTGGGCGGCATCGTGGCCGCTGCCTTTGCGTGCCTGACCGATGCTTCCGCCGAGACCGCCATGACGATCGCCATCCCGGTCGCCGTCCTGGGTCAGCTCCTCGGCATCGTGTTCCGTTCCATCATCGCCGCCCTCACCCATGTGGCAGATAACGCGATCGATAACGGAAAGTTCAAGACCGCCTACCGTATGCACATCTGCGCCGGCTCCGGTCTGTACGCCGTCATGTACTTCCTGCCGATCTTCCTCGCCGTCTTTGTTGGCACCGACCTGGTTCAGGCCATCGTCAACATGGTTCCCGAGTGGCTGTCCACTGGTCTTAACGTTTCGACCAAGATCATGACCGCCTACGGCTTGGCCCTGCTGCTCACCATGATGATCAAGAAGGGTATGACTCCGTTCCTGTTCATCGGTTTCCTGCTCGCCGCTTACCTCAACCTGTCCGTCATCGCGGTCGCTCTGATCGGTGTGTGCCTGGCTGTCGTCTTCATGGGCTTCAAGTTCAACGGTTCCCATGCAGCCGCCGGTGTCGATTCCGACTACGATCCGCTCGAAGACGACGAAGACTAAGGAGGAACACACTATGGCAACCGCAACCAAGGACGTGTCCCTGAACAAGAAGGTCAGCCAGTTCTTCTGGCGCTCCTGGGCCATCCAGGCCTCTTGGAACTACGAGCGTCAGATGAACATGGGCTTCCTCTACGGCATGGTTCCCACGCTCGATCGCCTCTATCCGGATGAGTCCGACCCCAAGCAGCTCGCTGCTAAGAAAGAGGCTTACCACCGTCACATGGCGTTCTACAACTGCACCCCGCAGACGAGCGCTTTCATCCTGGGCCTCGCCGCCTCCATGGAGGAGGAGTACGCCAAGGATCCCGAGAACTTCGATCCCGATTCGATCAACGCGGTCAAGACCTCCCTTATGGGTCCGCTTTCCGGCATTGGTGACTCCTTCTTCCAGGGCACCATCCGCGTTATCGCCTTTGGCCTGGGCGTTCAGCTGGCTCAGCAGGGCTCCATCATGGGCCCGATCCTGGCCATGCTCATTTCCATCGTGCCCTCCGTGCTGATCACTTGGTTCGCAGCCAAGATGGGCTATCAGGGCGGTCACGAGTACCTGAGCAAGCTTCAGGGCGGCGACCTCATGGAGAAGCTCATGTATGTCTGCGGCATCGTGGGTCTTATGTCCGTGGGCGGCATGATCGCTACGCTGATCGGCGCCACCACCCCGCTGCAGTTCGCTGAGGGCACCGTCGTTATCCAGGACATCCTGGACGGCATGATGCCTCAGATGATCTCCCTCGGCCTCACCGGCCTTATGTACTGGCTCATCAAGAAGAACGTCAACACCGGTTGGCTTCTCGTGATCGCCATCGTGGGCGGCATCGCCCTCTCCGCGGCCGGCATCCTGGCCTAGTCGCGACCAAGCGTCTAACCGCTTTCCCCGGGGAGCCTGCCTGGCATCCCATACCCCAGGCAGGCTTCCATCCCTATACGTGACAAAGGGCAGTCCCTTTGTCACATCCTCAACGGGCCGGCGACTCGGTCCAAATCACGGTAACCCTGCGTGCGCCCGGCAATGTGGCGCCGCAAAAATCGAAAGGAATGTGTCAGATGTACGAGATCGACCTTAACCTCCCTAAGCAGATCGTCGCTGACGTCCTGTCCAACCACGAGATCCACAGCGTCGCCTTCGTCGGCTGCGGTGCTTCCATGTCCGACCTGTACCCCGCCAAGTACTTCCTGGCCAACAACACGGACAAGCTGAACGTTCAGATCTTCACCGCTAACGAGTTCAACTACGACACGCCCTCCTGGGTCAACGAGCACACCTTCGTGATCACCTGCTCCCTCGGTGGCTCCACGCCCGAGACCGTCGAGGCCAACAAGACCGCCAAGAAGCACAACTGCCCGGTCGTCTCCCTCACCAACAAGGCTGGCTCCGCTCTGACCGTCGACGCCGACCACGTCATCGTCCACGGCTTCCACGCCAACTACGCTGCCAAGTGCGAGAAGCCCGGCTACGCCATCGCTCTTGCTCTCGAGATCCTTCAGCAGACCGAGGGTTATGACCACTACGAGGACATGATCACCGGCCTCACCAACATCTTCGATCTCTGCGAGAACGCCGCTCAGCACTGCAAGAAGCTCGCCAAGAAGTTCGCCGAGGACTTCAAGGACGACAAGATGATCTACTTCATGGCTTCCGGTGCCTCCGAGAAGATGGCTTATTCTCACGCCGCCTTCCTGTTCACCGAGATGCAGTGGATCGACGCCGCCGCCTACAACACCGGCGAGTACTTCCACGGCCCGTTCGAGGTTTCCACCGAGGGTAAGCCCTACGTCTTCTTCATGTCCGATGGCGCCACCCGTCCGATGGACGCTCGCGCCCTCACCTTCCTTGAGCGCATGGGTGCCAAGGTCGCTCTGATCGACTCCAAGGACTACGGTCTGGCTGACGCCGTGCCCGCGAGCGTCATCACCTACTTCAACCCGCTGCTGCACCTCGCCGTTATGCGCGAGTACGGCAACCAGATCGCCGAGGCCCGTCAGCACCCGCTGACCATGCGTCGCTACATGTGGAAGCTTTCCTACTAATCACAAGTAAGTAGACCTTACGGGTTGATTGAGAGGGGATGGGGTTTGCGCCCCGTCCCCTTTTTTGTTCTGGGGAGGGCGTGTCTGTCGCGTCGCAAATCCCAGATAAAACCTACCAAAATAAACCTGTCCCTTTTTGGCAGGTGGGAGGAGATGCGTATGATCAAGGCAGTGCTGTTTGACATGGACGGCGTGCTGGTCGATACCGAGTGGTTCTACAACCGCCGCCGCGTGGCGTTTATGGAGGAGAAGGGGTTCCACTTTGACGAGATCCCCGATCTTTCGGGGTCTAACGAGCCGGCCATTTGGGAGGCGCTGGTGCCCGACGATGTTGAGCTGCGCGAGCGCCTTCGCGTGGAGTACAAGCAGGTCTACAGCCCGGACCACCCCGTTCCGTATGCCGAGCTGCTCAACGAGCAGACGGAGCCGGTGATGCGCGCACTGCACGAGCGCGGCGTGAAGTGTGCCATCGCGAGCTCGTCTTATCGTGAGCTCATTGACGAGCTGGTAGAGATTGCCGGTATCGCCGATGTGCTGGACTACACCATCAGCGGTCACGAGTGCAGTGCGTTTAAGCCCGACCCCGAGATCTACCTGCGTGCCATGGAGGCGCTGGGGGTGGAGCCTGCCGAGTGCCTGGTTATCGAGGACTCGCCTTTGGGCATCGAGGCCGGCAAGCGCTCGGGCGCCCGCGTCCTGGCGCTGCGTCCGCACGAGGGTGTCAACCTCGATCAATCGCGAGCCGATGCCGTTATCGATAATCTGACCGACATTTTGGCCGCTTTGTAGCGTCAATCCGCCGCGAGAAGCACGGGTTCAAACGTTTTTGCGGTGGATTGGCTCAATTTGGTTTCTATTTTGATCCGTTTGGCTTCGATTCGGGCTAAGTGAGTAGACTTTTTGGCGCAGGCCGAGCACAAAGTGCATCTGCTCTAGTAAAACCGCAGGTCACAGGGGTGGCGGTTTTGGGTGTGCTCTGCAGATCGTAAAAAGTCTACTCACTTGTAATTTGGGCCTTTGGTCGTGGGGGTTGCTGGTCCCCCTTTGGTTGTCGAGGGAGGGTGAATTGAAGCGCCCTCGCACGCTCCGTGCTACAATCGCCGACATGCCTCACAACTAGATTTGCCTTCGAAAGGAGCCCGCGTGGCGAACGCCATCGATCAGCTCACGGACCGCGTGCTCGTGCTCGGTCGTCTCACCATCGTCCGCCGCGCCATTACTGCCGTGGCGGTCACGATTTCCGCCGTTCTCCAGACATTCCTGATCCAGGCGTTCATTCAACCCGCCGACCTGCTTCCGAGCGGTCTTACCGGCGTCGCGGTCCTGCTCGATCGCGTTACCTCACTCGGCGGCGTTCACATCGACATCTCGCTCGGTATGCTCGCGCTCAACATCCCCGTGGCGCTCCTATGTTGGAGCGGCATTAGCAAGCGCTTCGTCATCTTCTCGATGATGCAGGTCGTGCTCTCATCGCTGTTTCTCAACGTCTTTCACTTCGCTCCGTTTTTGGGCGACAAGATCATGCTCATCATTTTTGGCGGCGTGGTCTCGGGTCTGGGCGCTGCCATCGCGCTTAAATCCGGCGCATCCACCGGCGGCACCGACTTTATCGCGCTGTGGGTTTCCAACCACACGGGCAAGACCATCTGGGGCGTCATCTTTGGTTTCAACTGCTTTATCCTGGCGATCTTTGGCTTTATGTTTGGCTGGGACAAGGCGGCGTACTCCATCGTGTTCCAGTTTATTTCGACCAAGACCATCGACAGCTTCTATCGTCGCTACGACCGCGTGACGCTGCAGATCACGACGCGCAAGGCAGACGAGGTCATGACTGCCTACGTAAACCATTTTCAGCACGGCATTAGCTGCGCCGAGGTCGTCGGCGGATACAGCCGCGAAAAGATGTACCTGCTGAACACCGTTGTCTCGACCTACGAGAGCCAGGACATTATCAAGCTGGTGTGCGACGTTGATCCCGGCGCCGTGATCAACGTGTTCCACACGCTCAACTTTGTGGGCGGCTGGTGGGGTGGTCATGTCGACGAGCCCATGCCCACGGCCGTACCCGATCCCGACAAGCCCGCGCGTATGGCCAGCAGACAGGCGCGCCTCAGCGAGCAGGACAGCCTGCAGCAGGACGACGGCAGGTAGAGTGTTGGTATTTTGCCGGCACGGCGCAATCCTGTCCGCTTGAGCCTCCCGAAAGCCTCGCTGCTTTCGGGAGGCCTTCGTTTGCCCAGATAAAACCTACCAAAATGAAGCTGTCGCTTTTTGGTAGGGAGGGTGTATCGTTTTATCATTATGAGGTAACATGAAACTAGACGTTATATACGTATTAGTTATTTCGATATTTCGATAAGAGTGATTAGATATGCCTACACCCAAAAATGCACCGCTTTACCAGCAGATTTATGACGAAATCAAGGATGCGATCGAGAAAGGTGTTTATGCACCCAAGGAGCGTATTCCGTCCGAGCTTGAGCTAGCCGAGCAGTACGAGGTGAGCCGCATCACGGTGCGCCGCGCCGTCGAGGAGCTGTGCTCCGATGGCTACCTGGTTAAGCAGCAGGGCCGCGGCACCTTTGTTTCCACGCCGCACATCAATCGCCAGTTCCACGCCTCGACGCTGCAGACGTTTACCGCGCTGTGTGCCAACAACGGCATGAAGGCCGGTGCACATGTGGTCGATCGCCAGATTGTGCCGGCGCGCCAAAACGAGATGGAGTTCTTTGGCCTGCAGAAGGATGCGCTGCTGCTGCATATCAAGCGCGTGCGTACGGCCGACGGCGAGCCCATCTTTGAGGAGAACATCTTTGTGCCGTTTGACGCCTACCGTGAGCTGTTGACGGCCGATCTTGAGGACAAGTCGATTTTCGCCGAGGTCGAGCGTGTTGGCGGAACGCCGATTGCATCGGTTGGCTACCGCACGGTCGAGGCTGTTCGCGCCAATGCCGAGCAGGCGGCCGAGTTGGGCATTGCTCCGCACGATCCGCTGCTCAACCTGCGTGCCAGCTTTACCGGCCCCAATGGCGAGCCGGTCCTGATGGGTAAGCAGTACTACGTGGGATCGCGCTACGTTATGGTCATGTAGCTCTAGTTGCGCGGTTTTCCAAACCGCGCAACGGCTCGACGCTGCAAGCCCGCCAGAGCGGCAATCTGCCTTTCAACTTCGGCGGCATGACCAGAAGGTCAATGCCGCCTCGTTTCAAGGCACCTTGCTCGCTCTGGCGGGCTTTCGCTCATATGACCCAATCCGCTGTCAAGAGC
>DXLW01000001.1:0-10000 GCA_019414505.1 Collinsella sp. | reverse complement strand
CAGGCCCCGCCGACCGATTGCAAGCGGTCGGCGGGGCCATTGTGGCTCTTGACAGCGGATTGGGTCATATGAGCGAAAGCCCGCCAGAGCGAGCAAGGTGCCTTGAAACGAGGCGGCATTGACCTTCTGGTCATGCCGCCGAAGTTGAAAGGCAGATTGCCGCTCTGGCGGGTTTGCAGCGTCAAATGGTTACGGCGTTTGGTAAAACGCCGTAACTAAAACCCGTGGCGCTCCAGGAAGCGGAAGGCTAGGCGAATCCAAGGGCGGACCGCCACCTGCTTGTCCTCGTTGTCGACCGCGGTGTTGACGTTGCCGAGCGAAAGGCCGTGACCACCCTGGTCGAAGACGTGCATCTCACAAGCGACGCCCTCCTCCGCCATGCGTTGGGCAAACGGATAGACCTGCGCGATCGGCGCCGTCTTGTCGTCGGACACGCCCCATACAAAGGTCGGTGGCATCTGACGCGAAACATGCGTGGTGGGGCAGATGTCGGCCAGATGCTCGTCAGTTGCCTCGCCGCCCGTCACCATCGACAGGTAGTCGTTGAGCAAATCGCGCCCCGTCTTGCCGCCCGTCTTGGGCACACGCAAGTCAATGCGCGGATCGCGCGTCTGCATGTCGCGCACATAGGCAAAGTCGAGCAATGGATAACCCAGCACCACGGCATCGGGACGAATGTCGTCCGGACGCGCCCCTGTCAAGCCCGCGAAGGGACCAGTCTTCCATTGCGTTGCCAGCGAAGCGCAGATCATGCCGCCCGCCGAGAATCCCACGACGCACACGCGCTTAGGATCGACATGCCACTCGTCGGCGTTGGCGCGCACCGTGGCGACCATCTTTGCAAGATCTGCCTGGGGGTGCGGAAAGCTCACGTCACCCGTAGAACTCGTGACATAGTTGAGCACAAAGGCCTGGTAGCCGCGGTCCAAAAATGCAAACGCCACCGGGTCCTGCTCGTGCGGAGCGATATGTGTAAACCCGCCTCCGCCGCAGATAATCACCGCGGGGCGGCGGCCATTGGGTTTGTCGGGGAGCGGCTCGGCACCCAAATACGTAAACGTCGCCGGATATTCCTCGGTCGGCTCCTCGCCCCACAGCGCATGGTTCTCGACAATCATATGTGCTCCCTTCGCGCAAATTATGCGCCCTTGTTTTTCGCCTTCAAGCGTACCCCACTTGAACCCGTGGCGCAGAAACACTCCGGCAATAAGTTTCCCTTCAACTGATATATCACATAATCCCAGTTCAGAGGTATCGTTGAGCAGCGTAGAATAGGGGCGTTGACCAAGCCGCGAAACACATGTGAAACGTTTCCGGCAAACCAAACGCGCGATATGCGCCTATTTAAGTTGGAGGCAACTATGGGTCTGCTCGATTCGCTTAAGTCCACCTTCACCTCGACGGGCGAGGCGTCCGTTCCGCCCGCAGCAAGCTTCGCCACCCGCGAAGGCGTCATCTATGCCCCCGTCAACGGCGTGCTCGTCAACCTGGACGAGGTCCCCGACGAGACGATCGCCTCGGGCATGCTTGGCCAGGGCTATGGCATCGAGCCCATTACCGGCACCATCTATGCGCCCGCCAACGGCCGCATCGGCGCCACCACTGTCACCAACCACTCCATTGGCATGATCACCGAGGACGGTCTTCGCGTGTTCATCCATGTTGGCCTGGGCACCGTGGAAATGAACGGCAAGGGTTTTGCCCGCTTTGTCGAGATGGGCGATGTGGTCAAGGCAGGCCAGCCGCTCATCAGCTTCGACCGCGAGGCTATTAAGGCCGCTGGTAACGAGGACATCGTGACCGTCATCGTCTCCGAGCTCGATCGTCTTAAGAGCATCGACCATGTCGGCGAGTCTGGAACGCTTATCGGCGGCAACCCGCTCGTCAAGCTTGGCGACCCGCTGCTGGTAGCCAAGACCAAGTAGCCAGGCCCCGCGCCACACAGCCAAAAGGCACCTCGTCAAGCGCCCGCGACCATTTGGCCGCGGGCGCTTTTCGTTTGAAAAACCATCCCGCCAATGCCTTATCTGTATAGCCCAAATGAGCCGAGCTGCTAGAATATCGAACTGTATGGATAACTATCATTCAACCGTTATGGGAGGATACGTGAACCGCACCAAAATCGCGCAGCTCTATGCTGATGCCGAGTCGCTCGGCGGCCAGACCGTCACCGTCGCCGGCTGGGTCAAGTCCGTCCGCGACATGAAGAACTTTGGCTTTGTTACGCTCAACGACGGCAGCTGCTTCCGCGACCTGCAGGTCGTCATGAACCGCGAGGCACTCGACAACTACGACGAGATCGCCCATCAAAACGTCTCGGCCGCACTCATTTGCACCGGCACCGTCAAGCTGACCCCCGATGCGCCCCAGCCTTTCGAGCTTTCTGCCACCTCCATCGAGGTCGAGGGCACGAGCGCCCCGGATTACCCGCTGCAGAAGAAGCGCGCAACCGTCGAGTTCCTGCGCACCCAGCAGCACCTGCGCCCGCGCACCAACCTGTTCCGCGCCGTGTTCCGCATCCGCTCTGTCGCGGCTGCCGCCATCCACCGCTTCTTCCAGGAGCAGGGCTTTGTCTACGTCAACACCCCCATCATCACCACGAGTGACTGCGAGGGCGCCGGCGAGATGTTCCGCGTGACCACGCTCGACCCCAAAAATCCGCCCCTCACCGAGTCCGGCGAGGTCGACTGGAGCCAGGACTTCTTTGGCAAGCATGCGAGCCTCACCGTGTCCGGCCAGCTCAATGCCGAGAACTTTGCCATGGCCTTTGGCGACGTGTACACCTTTGGCCCCACCTTCCGCGCCGAGAACTCCAACACCACGCGCCACGCCGCCGAGTTTTGGATGATCGAGCCCGAGATGGCCTTTGCCGATCTTAACGACTACATGGATAACGCCGAGGCCATGCTCAAGTATGTCCTCAAGGACGTCATGGCAACCTGCCCCGACGAGCTCAATATGCTCAACAAGTTTGTGGACAAGGGTCTGCTCGAGCGCCTGGACCATGTCGCCAACTCCGACTTCGCCCGCGTCACCTATACCGAGGCCGTCGAAATCCTGGAGCAGGCCGTCGCCGCCGGTCACAAGTTTGACTATCCCGTCAGCTGGGGCATCGACCTGCAGACCGAGCACGAGCGCTTCCTGACCGAGGAGCACTTTAAGCGCCCGACCTTCGTAACCGACTACCCGGCCGAGATCAAGGCGTTCTACATGCGCATGAACGAGGACGGCAAGACCGTCGCCGCCGCCGACTGCCTGGTTCCCGGTATTGGCGAGATTATCGGCGGCTCCCAGCGCGAGGAGCGCCTGGATCTGCTCGAGGCCCGCATCAAGGACCTGGGCATGAATCCCGAGCAGTACAAGTACTACCTTGACCTGCGCCGCTACGGTTCCTGCAAGCACGCCGGCTACGGTCTGGGCTTCGAGCGCTTGGTCATGTATCTGACCGGCGTGGGCAACATCCGCGACGTCCTGCCGCACCCGCGCACCGTGGGCAACGCCGACTTCTAATCGTCGGACGCTAGCTCGCGTCGCCACACGCCAACGCTCATCGCATAAGCGTCTCTCGACATCGGTCGAGAGACGCTTTTTTTCAACAGCATCCGTCAAGCTTTTGGCAAGTTTTTGGTCAGTTGAGCAGGGCTGTTGAAAACTCGACCCACCGTTTGCCGACGACTACCGACCGCCCAGAGCGCCCTGCGCCCCTGGGAAAGCCCCACGTCCTAGGCTCCATACCGTCGCCACCCAAAACGGAAAGGACGTGGGCACGATGACCGAAGCCGCTGTTGAAACCTACGACACCACGACGAGGGGCGCCGCCTCGATGGCAGCCTATCGCGCCGTTCGCATCCTGCAACTATTAAGCGAAAACACCGGCGAGGACAAGGCCATGCTTTCCGATGAGTTGATCCGGCGCCTCGCCCATCCCGACGACCCCGCCCGCATGCCCATCTCGGCGGCGCGGCGCAGCATCTACACCGCCATCTCCGCGCTTCGCCATGCCGGATATGAGATTGAATACAAGCGCGGCGTGGGGTATCGGCTCTTGACCCGTCCACTCACCGACGAGGAGATCATCCGGCTTCACGGCATGGTCATGCGCAACCGCTCCACGCCTATCGCTATCCGCAAGAGCATGGCGCAGCACTTAGTTGCCATGGCGAGTGCCGACGTTCGCGGCTATCTCGATACACCCGAACCTGCTCCAAGCGCAGGCAGCAAGGCTACCAAGGCAACACGCACGCCCATCAAGCGCATCGACACGTGCGAGCTCGTCGAGCAGGCCATCGACCACGGAACCACGGTGAGTTTTGATATTTCGAGCGTCACGACGCGTGGCGAAACCGAAGCAGCACGGATGACACTCCGTCCCTTTGCCATCAGGCAGCGCGATGGCATCTCGTATCTACTGGGAACGGTCTACGACGCCCGAGGCGCCGATGACACGTTGCGTACCGTAGAGATTGGCCGAATGAGAAACGTCACCACACGTCTCCTCGACGGCAAGAAGCTCTTCGCCGCCCTAGACGAGGACGACGCCTCCTCCGCCGCATAAGACCCTCCGCCGCCCATTCGACTACCCGTACCGCCCATCCGATTCTGTATTAAAAAACCCGCCAGGCTGTTGTAAAAATGGACATCAGCGCTACTATAGTTCCACTTGCACTTTGTCCCAGTGCAGTGTTTCCAGCCATTTTTATACTGGGGGTAATGATATGAAGGACATCACCATCAGCCGCAGGAGCCTTCTGGTCTCCGCCGGCCTGCTCGCGCTCGCCCCGCTCGCCGGATGCGGCGGCAACTCTGGCTCCGGCTCTGCTGCCGCCGGTTCCGACTACACCATCGGCGTTCTGCAGCTCACCGAGCACTCCGCACTCGATGCCGCCAACGACGGCTTTGTCAAGGCCATCAAAGAGAGCGGCCTTAAGGTCAAGATCGACCAGAAGAATGCCCAGAACGACCAGTCCACGTGTAAGTCCATTGCCGACAAGTTTGTGGGCGACAACGTCAACCTGATTTATGCCATCGCCACGCCCGCCGCGCAGGCTGCCGCCGGCGCCACGGCCGATATCCCCATCGTGGGCTGCGCCATCACCGACTACGCCGCCTCCGGCCTGGTCCAGGACAACGACAAGCCCGGCACCAACGTCACGGGCGCTTCCGACCTCACCCCGGTCGCCGAGCAGCTCGAGATGATGCAGAAGGTCCTGCCCGACGTTAAAAAGGTCGGCTTGCTCTACTGCACCGCCGAGTCCAACTCCGACGTCCAGATCAAGGCAGCCAAGAAGGAGCTCGACAAGCTGGGCCTGGAGTACACCGACTTCACCGTCTCGAGCTCCAACGAGATCCAGTCCGTCGTCGAGTCCGCCGTGGGCAAGGTCGACGCGCTGTACTCCCCCACCGATAACACCATCGCCGCGGGTGCCTCGCAGGTTGGCCAGATCTGCAAGGAAAACAAACTTCCCTTCGTGACTGGCGAGGAGGGTATGTGCATGGCCGGCGGCCTGTTTACCCTCTCCATCAACTATGAGGACCTGGGCTACGCCGCGGGCGAGATGGCCGTTAAGATCCTGAAGGGCGAGGCCAAGCCCGAGGATATGCCGATCAAGCACCTCTCGAGCAAGGACCTGGTCGTCGTCAAGAACGACGAAATGGCCGAGGCCCTGGGCATCGACCTTTCCGCCCTGGACGCGTAATGCCATACGCGGCATGCGTCTAGAGCCCGTGCTCGCGCTTTAGCCGCGTTATTCAATATCTGAGCCACAGGGGCGGGCGCTGTAGACCGGCGTCCGCCCTGCTTGTTTCAGGTAAAACAAAACGTCTGTCCGTAACTCTTCTATGCATTGTTACCGCTATTATGGTGAATCACGTGTCCACCCTATCCTAGGAGGTATGAAGCATGCTCATTGCATTGCAGGGCGCCGTTTCGCAGGGCGTCCTCTGGGGCATTATGGTGCTTGGCGTGTTTATCACGTTCCGCCTGCTCGACATTCCCGATATGACCTGCGACGGCAGCTTTGCCCTCGGCGGCTGCGTCTGCGCTGTGCTCATCGTCAATAACAACGTCGACCCGCTGTTCGCCGTGCTGGCCGGTATGTGCGCCGGCGCCATCGCGGGCGCCGTCACGGGCATTTTGACCACCGTCTTCGAGATTCCTGCGATCCTCGCCGGAATCCTCACCCAGATCAGCCTGTGGTCCATCAACCTGCGCATCATGGGCAAGTCCAATACGCCCATTCTTGCCAAGGGCACCGTGTTCTCGGCCGTCAGCAATATGACCGGTCTGCCGCAGTCCACCGTTGCTATCATCTTGGGCATCCTGCTCGCCGTGGCTATCGTTGCCATCCTGTATTGGTTCTTTGGCACCGAGATCGGCTCGGCGCTGCGAGCCACCGGCAACAACGAGTACATGATCCGCGCTCTGGGCGTCAACACCAACTCCACCAAGATGATCGCCCTCGTGCTCTCCAACGCCCTCATCGGCCTTTCGGGCGCGCTCATCTGCCAGAGCCAAAAGTATGCCGACATTGGTATGGGCACCGGTGCCATCGTTATCGGTCTTGCCGCCATTGTTATCGGCGAGGTGCTCGGCCGTCTGCTGCCCGGCGGCCTCACGCAGTTTAGCGTCCGTCTTGCCTCCGCCGTCTTTGGCTCCGTGGTGTACTTCCTTATCCGCGCCATCGTGCTGCAGTTGGGCATGGACGCCAACGACATGAAGCTGCTCTCCGCCGTGATTGTCGCTGTGGCCCTGTGCGTGCCCGTGGTTTGGGAGCGCTATAAGCTCCGCAGCTCCTACACGAAGGGGGATGAGGCAGATGCTTAAGCTCTCGCACGTCAAGAAGACCTTTAACAAGGGCACCGTCACCGAGAAGCGCGCGCTCACCGGCGTCGACCTCACCCTGAATGACGGCGACTTTGTAACCGTGATCGGCGGCAACGGCGCCGGCAAGTCCACGCTGCTCAACATGATCGCCGGCGTGTACCCGCTCGATTCGGGCGTTATTGAGCTCGACGGCACCGACATCTCGCGCCTGAGTGAGTCGCAGCGCGCCAAGTACCTGGGCCGCGTGTTCCAGGACCCCATGCGCGGCACCGCAGCCGACATGCAGATTGCCGAGAACCTGGCCCTCGCCAAGCGTCGCGGCCAGCGTCGCGGCCTTTCGTGGGGCGTCACCAAGGCCGAGAAAGATGAGTACGTTGAGCTGCTCAAGCGCCTGGACCTTGGTCTGGACACGCGTCTCAACGCCAAGGTCGGCCTGCTCTCGGGCGGCCAGCGCCAGGCACTCACCCTGTTGATGGCCACGCTCACCAGGCCGCGCCTGCTGCTGCTCGACGAGCACACCGCGGCCCTCGACCCCAAGACGGCCTCTAAGGTGCTCGACCTGACCGAGGAGATCGTCGACGAGAACCACCTGACCACGCTCATGGTCACGCACAACATGAACGACGCCATCCGTCTGGGCAACCGTCTGATCATGATGCACGAGGGCCATGTGATCTACGACGTGGCGGGCGATGAGAAGAAGTCGCTCACCGTCGCCGACCTGCTGCAGAAGTTCGAGGAGGTCTCGGGCGGCGAGCTTGCCAACGACCGCATGCTGCTGAGCTAAAACCTGCCAAAAAGGGACAGGTTTATTTTGGTAGGTTTTATCTGCGCAAACGTCAAAACCGCCGCTAAGGGACAGACGCCCTTACGGCGGTTTTCGCATATTATGTCGATAATCCGATATTCAACCAGACATTCTGGCTAAGGACTAAGGAAGCTGCCATGAAAAGACTCCCCCGCCTTGCGTTGGCCGCCGCGTTGTTTGCCGGCGCGCTCGCAGGTATCCCAAGCCTCGCTTTCGCAGGGAACCTACCCGCCGCTATTGACGGCTCCGTGGCCGTCATGCACACCAACGACATCCACGGCAGCTACAAGTACAGCTACAACGAAAGCAAGGGCACCGGCACGGTGGGCTTCGACGGACTGGCGGTTCTCTATAGCGCCCAAAGCAGCGCCCCCGATCTTTTGCTCGATGCGGGCGACACCTTCCACGGGCAGTCCTTTGCCACCATGAGCGAGGGCAAGAGCATCGCCGAGCTCATGGACACCTTCTACGCCGACGGCTACGACGCGACCACGCCAGGCAACCACGACTGGAGCTACGGCGCGGACAAACTCCGCACCATGACCGGCTACAGCACCACCGGCACGCCCTTCGCCATGCTCTGCGCGAACGCGAAGTCTACGAGCGGCGTATGGAGCTCGAGCATCACGAAGACGCTCGATCGCACCTGGGAGGATAGCGAAGATCACTCCACATTCGACTACAAAATCAAGGTCGGCGTCGTGGGTGCCATGGATGAGTCGCTGGAATCCTCGCTGCGCGCGGACCTGGTTGCGGGTACGTCGTTCTCGAGTGCCGCGAACGCCATCAATGCCGAGGCAGAGCAGCTGCGCAGGGAGGGCTGCGATGTTGTTGTGTGTATCGCGCATACACTCAACGCCAAGACCTTTGCCACGCGGCTCCGTGGCGTCGATGCCCTTATCGCAGGCCACGAGCACATCAACCTTAACGAGAAGGTGACGGGAGCCGACGGCAAGACGATCCACGTTGTTGAGGCAGGCAGCGCCTTTGCCGAGGTGGGGCTGCTTTCCATTCCGTACAAGTACGACACGAATGGCACCGAGACGACCGACGATGACACGGTCACGGTCCCTGCAGACGACAGCGACGAGAAGCTCTACACCGCCAAGAACGTCAACGGCCTTTTGGCAGACCCCGACAAGGGCTCCGACTACCAAAGCCGCCTTGAAGACGTCCGCAACAAGATCAAGCCGCTCGACGAGGCCTTTGAAAACGAATCGAACAAGGTGCTCGGCACATCCACCACCAACTATTTCTACGGCGAGGACGCCGCAGGCACGCATGGTTGGGAAATGGTGCGCACCACCGATTTCCGCCCCAGTAAGGAGGGCGACACCACCAAGGCCCAGACCATCGGCCATGTGATTTGCGGCTCCTATCTTGCCCTGACGAGCGCGGACCTCGCTATCGAAAACGCTGGCGGCATCCGCGGCGGCATCGCGGCGGGCAACGTGACCGCCGGCAACGTCATCGCTATCTCGCCCTACGGCAACACCGTGGAGACCTGGACCATGACCGGCGCGGACTTCCTCGCAGCGCTCGAGCACTCGCTACAAATTAGCGACGATTGCAACGACAGCTACGAGCTTCAGCAGGCTTATGTGGCGGCCGGTCACACCGAGCAGGAGGCGCAAGACAAGTACAAGTGGCGCGATGACTCTGGCAGCGTTCTCTCCTTTGGCGGCATCAACGTGACGATTGATTGGACGCAGCCCGAAGGCAAGCGCATCGTGAGTGCCACACTCACCAAGGACGGCAGCACGCTCGACCCCGCCAAGGCCTATACCGTCGCCACCAACAACTACATCATCACCAACACGACCGACTTCCCCACCTTCGCAAACGCCACCAAGCACACCGAGTGGGGTACCTGCGAGTCAGCGCTAAGGGCGTTGATCGGGCAGAACAGCTGGGAGAGCAAGATGGCCTCGCTCGCGGGCACCATCAGCTTTGGCTCCGCTGCCGTGGACCCCACGCCCACACCGGCCCCGACGCCTAAGCCCTCGCCTAAGACGGACACGACGACCACGAAGGTCATCACCAAGAAGACGACCGGTAAGCTCGCCGCAACGGGAGACCGCACGCTGGCAGTAGTTGGCGCGTGCCTTATCGGCGGCATCATCGTCATCATGCTCGGCATTATCTGGAAGCGTCGACGCTAAGCTACACCGCCGGGCCTTGCAGCCCCACCGCGTAAACCTTATATCGAGCACAGAAGCCCGTCCGAATTTGAACTGCCTCCCATTTCTTGGACATGAGAAATGGGAGGCTTTCTTTATGCGCGTTGATTTGAGGGTGAAGCATGATATCGAGGCCAGGAAGGCGGCCATAGGGCTCTTCGAGCTCGGGCACGGGTATAAATCTGCCGC